>NZ_JAIHBA010000008.1:0-169634 GCF_019718735.1 Pseudomonas sp. RIT778
GCTCCCACAGGGAATGGAGCCAGGCTTTGGATCTGGCTCCATTGTGGTCAGCCTTCGAGCTTGCTTTTCAGCAGTTCGTTCACTTGCTGCGGGTTGGCCTTGCCTTTGGAGGCTTTCATGGCCTGGCCGACGAAGAAGCCGAACATCTTGCCGCGCTTGGCTTCGTCTGCCGCGCGGTATTGCTCGACCTGCTCGGCGTTGGCCGCGAGCATTTCGTCCAACACTGCCGAGATCGCGCCAGTGTCGGTAACCTGCTTCAGGCCGCGCTTCTCGATGATCTCGTCTGCGCTGCCTTCGCCGTTGGCCATCGCTTCGAACACCACCTTGGCGATCTTGCCGGAGATGGTGTTGTCCTTGATGCGCTGCAGCATGCCGCCCAGTTGCTCGGCCGAAACCGGCGAATCCTCGATGTCCAGGTTCTGCTTGTTGAGCAGGCTGCCCAACTCGACCATCACCCAGTTCGCCGCCAGTTTGGCGTCGCCGCCGATGGCTGCGACTTTCTCGAAGTAATCCGCCTGCTCACGGCTGGTAGCCAGCACGTTGGCGTCGTAGGCCGACAGACCGAAAGCACTCTGGAAGCGCTCGCGTTTTTGCGGTGGTAGTTCCGGCAGGGTGGCGCGCACGTCATTAAGGAAGGAGTCCTCGATGACCACCGGCAGCAGGTCCGGATCGGGGAAGTAACGGTAGTCGTTGGCTTCCTCTTTGCTGCGCATCGGACGGGTTTCGTCCTTGTTCGGATCGTACAGACGGGTCTGCTGGATCACTTTGCCGCCGTCTTCGATCAGGTCGATCTGACGCTGGATTTCGGAGTTGATCGCCTTCTCGATGAAACGGAACGAGTTGACGTTCTTGATCTCGCAGCGGGTGCCGAATTCAACCTGGCCTTTCGGACGGATCGACACGTTGCAGTCGCAACGCAGCGAGCCTTCGGCCATGTTGCCGTCGCAGATGCCCAGGTAACGTACCAGCGCGTGGATCGCCTTGACGTAAGCCACGGCTTCCTTGGCGCTGCGCATGTCAGGCTCGGAAACGATTTCCAGCAGCGGCGTGCCGGCACGGTTCAGGTCGATGCCGGTGGCACCGCTGAATTCCTCGTGCAGGCTCTTGCCGGCGTCTTCTTCCAGGTGCGCGCGGGTAATGCCGACGCGTTTGACCGTGCCGTCTTCCAGCGCGATGTCCAGGTGGCCCTTGCCGACGATCGGCAATTCCATCTGGCTGATCTGGTAGCCCTTCGGCAGATCCGGGTAGAAGTAGTTTTTACGCGCGAACACGTTGTGCTGACCGATCTCGGCGTCAATCGCCAGACCGAACATCACCGCCATGCGCACCGCTTCCTGGTTCAGCACCGGCAACACGCCGGGCATGCCCAGGTCGATCAGGCTGGCCTGGGTGTTCGGCTCGGAGCCGAACGTGGTGGAACTACCGGAAAAGATTTTCGACCGGGTGGTGAGCTGGGTGTGAATCTCCAGCCCGATCACGACTTCCCATTGCATGTGTGTCTCCTCAGAAGCCGGTTGGGGTGCGGGTGTGCCAGTCAGTGTGTAACTGATACTGGTGGGCAACGTTCAACAGGCGACCTTCCTGGAAATACGGAGCGAGCAGTTGCACGCCAACCGGCAGACCATCGACAAAACCGGCTGGCATCGACAGGCCCGGCAGGCCCGCGAGGTTGGCGGTGATGGTGTAGACGTCTTCCAGGTAGGCAGCGACCGGGTCGCTGTTCTTGGCGCCGAGTTTCCAGGCCGGGTTTGGCGTGGTCGGGCCGAGGATGATGTCGACTTCATTAAAGGCAGCCATGAAGTCGTTCTTCACCAGGCGACGGATCTTCTGCGCTTTCAGGTAGTAGGCGTCGTAGTAACCGGCGGACAGTGCGTAGGCACCGACCATGATCCGGCGCTGCACTTCGGCACCAAAGCCTTCGCCACGGGAGCGCTTGTACAGGTCTTCCAGGTTCTTCGGATCTTCGCAGCGGTGGCCGAAGCGCACGCCGTCAAAACGCGAGAGGTTGGAGGAGGCTTCTGCCGGGGCGATCACGTAGTACGCAGGAATCGCGTGCTGCATGTTCGGCAGGCTGATTTCCTTGATCACGGCACCGAGCTTCTGCAGCTCTTTGATGCTGTTCTGGATCAGGTCGGCGATGCGCGGGTCAAGACCGGCGCCGAAGTATTCCTTCGGCACGCCGATGCGCAGGCCTTGCAGCGAGCCATTCAGACCGGCGGCGTAGTCCGGCACCGGTTCATCGATGCTGGTGGAGTCGTTCGGATCGAAGCCGGCCATGCCTTGCAACAAAATCGCGCAGTCTTCGGCAGTGCGAGCCAGTGGGCCGCCCTGATCGAGGCTGGAGGCGTAAGCGATCATGCCCCAGCGCGACACGCGACCGTAGGTCGGTTTCAGGCCTGTGAGGTTGGTGAACGCGGCCGGCTGACGGATCGAACCACCGGTGTCGGTGGCCGTTGCGGCTGGTAACAGACGAGCGGCAACCGCCGCCGCCGAACCACCGGACGAACCGCCCGGTACGTGTTCCAGGTTCCACGGGTTTTTCACCGCGCCGTACCAGCTCGACTCGTTGGCCGAACCCATGGCGAATTCGTCCATGTTGGTCTTGCCCAGAGTCACGGTGCCGGCGGCGGCCAGCTTCGACACCACGGTGGCGTCGTACGGAGCCTTGAAGTTGTCGAGCATCTTCGAGCCGCAGCTGGTGCGAATGCCTTGGGTGCAGAACAGGTCTTTGTGGGCGATCGGCGCACCCAGCAGCGCGCCGCTCTCACCATTGGCCCGGCGCACGTCGGCGGCTTTCGCCTGCTCGAGGGCCAGCTCTTCGGTGAGGCTGATGAAACTGTTGAGCTGCGGATCGAGCTGGGTAATGCGCGCCAGCAGGACTTTGGTCAGCTCTTCGGAAGAAAACTTTTTATCGGCGAGACCGCGGGCGATCTCGGCCAGAGTCAATTGATGCATTGCAGGCTCTTTCCCTTTAGTCGATGACTTTCGGAACCAGGTACAGGCCGTTTTCGACCGCTGGTGCGATGGACTGATAAGCCTCGCGGTTATTGCTTTCGGTCACGACGTCGGCGCGCAGGCGCTGACTGGCTTCCAGCGGGTGGGCCAGCGGCTCGATACCGTCGGTATTGACCGCCTGCATTTCGTCGACCAGCCCGAGAATGCTGTTGAGGGCCGAAGTGATGTGTGGAAGATCGGCGTCATTCAGGCCAAGGCTGGCCAGATGAGCGATTTTTTCCACGTCGGAGCGTTCTAGCGCCATCGGGTTTCTCCAGTGGAAAACAGGACGGACGGCGTCCGTGTGTTAGATTGTCGGAACACTACCGCACTTCTACGGTCATAAGGCCGCGATTGTGGGGCTTGGTGCACAGAAAAGCGGCCAATTTAACATATTGGCGCCTTGCCCAAAATCCCTGTCGTTGTTAGAGTTTGCCGCACTTTTTTACCCACGCGTTGCCTAGGGTCCCTTTCCCATGTTCAAGAAACTGCGTGGCATGTTTTCCAGCGATCTTTCCATTGACCTGGGCACTGCCAACACCCTTATTTACGTGCGCGAGCGCGGTATCGTCCTGAATGAGCCATCGGTTGTGGCCATTCGGACACACGGTAACCAGAAAAGTGTCGTCGCTGTCGGCACCGAGGCCAAGCGCATGCTTGGCCGTACGCCGGGCAACATTGCTGCCATTCGTCCGATGAAGGACGGCGTGATCGCCGACTTCAGCGTCTGCGAAAAGATGCTGCAATACTTTATTAACAAGGTTCACGAAAACAGCTTTCTGCAGCCCAGCCCTCGTGTGCTGATCTGCGTTCCATGCAAATCCACCCAGGTTGAGCGTCGTGCCATCCGTGAATCGGCCCTTGGTGCCGGTGCCCGTGAAGTGTTCCTGATCGAAGAGCCGATGGCCGCTGCGATCGGTGCCGGCCTGCCGGTTGAAGAAGCACGCGGCTCGATGGTCGTGGATATCGGTGGTGGTACTACCGAAATCGCGCTGATCTCCCTGAACGGTGTGGTCTATGCCGAATCCGTACGCGTTGGCGGCGACCGCTTCGACGAAGCGATCATCACCTACGTGCGCCGCAACTACGGCAGCCTGATCGGCGAATCCACCGCCGAGCGCATCAAGCAGGAAATCGGTACGGCCTACCCGGGCGGCGAAGTTCGCGAAGTCGACGTTCGCGGTCGCAACCTGGCCGAAGGCGTTCCACGCGCATTCACCCTGAACTCCAACGAAGTGCTGGAAGCTCTGCAAGAGTCCCTGGCAACCATCGTTCAGGCCGTGAAAAGCGCCTTGGAGCAATCGCCGCCGGAACTGGCTTCCGACATCGCCGAGCGTGGACTGGTGCTGACCGGTGGTGGCGCGCTGCTGCGTGACCTCGACAAGCTGCTGGCCCAGGAAACCGGTCTGCCGGTGATCGTTGCCGAAGATCCGCTGACCTGCGTCGCTCGCGGCGGTGGCCGTGCATTGGAAATGATGGACAAGCACACCATGGACCTGCTCTCCAGCGAATAATCGCCGGGTGCAATACGTGGGTGAGCGCACAGGCAGCACTTTGCAGTGCTGCCTGTTGGCGTTTATCTTCTGTCAGTCTTCATCCAGGCCGGTTTGATGCCGTATGAATAAACAGAACATTTGCCTGGGAGGAGCGGCTTATTAAACCGCTTTTCGCCAAGGGCCCCTCACTGGGCGTGCGCTTGTTGGTGCTGGCCGTACTGTCGGTCGCGCTGATGGTCGTTGACGCGCGCTTCAGCCTGCTTAAACCCGTACGCAGCCAGGCCTCGCTGGTGCTGATGGACGCCTACTGGATCACTGACCTGCCCGGACGGTTGTGGGAAGGTATCGCCAGCCAGTTCGGCAGTCGCACCGAGCTCGTCGCCGAAAATGAAAAACTCAAGTCGGAGAACCTGCTGTTGCAGGGTCGCATGCAGAAGCTTGCCGCCCTCACCGAGCAGAACGTCCGTCTGCGCGAGTTGCTCAACTCCTCCGCGCTGGTCAACGAGAAGGTCGAAGTGGCCGAGCTGATCGGCATGGACCCCAACCCTTTCACCCATCGCATCATCATCAATAAAGGTGAGCGTGATGGCGTGGTGCTCGGTCAGCCGGTGCTCGATGCTCGCGGCCTGATGGGGCAGGTGGTCGAACTGATGCCGTACACCTCTCGTGTGTTGCTGCTGACCGACTCGACCCACAGCATTCCTGTGCAGGTGAACCGTAACGGTCTGCGGGCGATTGCCAGCGGCACCGGTAACCCCGAGCGTCTGGAACTGCGCCACGTGGCGGACACCGCCGACGTCAAGGAAGGCGATCTGCTGGTCAGCTCCGGACTCGGTCAGCGTTTCCCGGCTGGTTATCCGGTGGCGACGGTCAAGGAAGTGATCCACGATTCCGGCCAGCCATTCGCCATTGTTCGCGCCGTGCCGACCGCCGCACTGAACCGCAGCCGTTACCTGCTGCTGGTATTCAGTGACAACCGCACCGCCGAAGAACGTGCCAATGATGCCGCGCAGGCTCAGGAAAACCTTGATGCCTTTGGTGGTGGTCCGGTGATTCCGTCCACGGTACCGAAAATCGTTACCCCGCCTGCCGCAGCAGCAACTCCAGCCACGGCGACGCCGCCGGCTGCGCCTGCCGCCAGCACCACGCCGGCCAAACCCGCTGCAAGCAAACCGCCTGCAGCCACACCAGCGGCCAGCAAACCGCCGGCGAATCAGCCGGCGGCTCGACCAGCGGCCAAACCGCCAGTCACTGCGCCGGCGACCACCGGGAGGCAAGAATAATGGTCGGGGCTACCGCATCGCGTAATGGCTGGATTGTATGGCTGACGTTTATCGTCGGCATTCTGCTCAGTGTGTCGCCATTGCCCATTTTCATGGAAATCCTGCGCCCGCTGTGGCTGGCCTTGCTCCTGACTTTCTGGGCGTTGTATCTGCCGCACACCGTCGGCATGGTCACGGCCTTCTGCCTGGGGCTGGCCGAAGACGTGCTGCAGGGCGATCTGCTCGGTCAGAATGCCTTGATCCTGACACTGATCACGTTCCTGGTGCTGTCGTTGCAGCAACGGCTGCGAATGTTCCCGATGTGGCAGCAGAGCCTGGTCGTCCTGGTGATCTTCGGCCTCGCCCAGCTCGTACAGCTTTGGCTCAGTGCCTTGACCGGCAACCGTCAGCCGACCCTCGCGTTGGTACTGCCGGCACTGGTCAGTGCCTTGCTCTGGCCATGGGTCAGCTTCGCTTTGCGTGGATTGCGCCGGCGCTACAAAATCAACTGATTCGGTCAGGCATTTGCCCAAACCAGTGCCTTGCCTCGCAAATGAAGTTCTTTTTGGGCGAGTGGCTGTTGTTGCCAGACAAGGCGCCGTGACGAGTCATAGCGTGCTATGGCGAGGAACGGCAACGCAGTATGGCAACACCAGACGCCGACCAAAGGGAACAGCATTTGTGAGGCAGGGCACCAAACAGGGAGATGTCTTGATGGAAAAGCTTTACCTCGCCTCAGGGTCGCCGCGTCGGCGTGAGTTGCTCACGCAGATCGGCATTCCGTTTACCGCCATCAGCGCGGATATCGATGAAACCCCTCTCGCCAATGAATCCCCATCGGCCTACGTCGAGCGCCTGGCGCGCGGCAAGGCCGAGGCCGGGCGGCGCACCGTCGTTTGCGACGTAGCGTTTTGCGTACTGGGCGCCGATACCGCCGTGGTGCTGGACGGCAAAATTCTTGGCAAACCGGTGGACGAAGCCGACGCATGCGCCATGCTGATGATGTTGTCCGGCAAGGAGCATGAAGTGCTGACAGCAATTGCCGTGCTCGACGGCGAGCGCTGCGAGTCGCGGGTGGTGCGCAGTCTGGTGCGGTTCCGGTCGATCAGTCGCGAAGAAGCCGCCGCCTACTGGGCCAGCGGCGAACCCCGGGACAAGGCGGGTGGCTACGGCATTCAGGGGCTCGGCGCGGTGTTCGTCGCAGGCCTCAATGGCAGTTACTCGGCGGTCGTCGGCTTGCCGGTGTGCGAAAGCGCAGAACTGCTCGGCCATTTCGGCATACCCTGTTGGCAAACCCTGAACGCGCAATAAGCGTCGAACGGACAAGATGCGGCCATTATCGTGAACATGCCTGAACGAGACCCTGCCATGAGTGAAGAGATTCTGATCAACATCACGCCGATGGAATCGCGCGTGGCGGTGGTCGAAAACGGTGTGCTGCAAGAAGTGCACGTCGAGCGTACGCAAAAGCGAGGGATCGTCGGCAACATCTATAAAGGCAAGGTGGTGCGAGTCCTGCCGGGTATGCAGGCGGCATTCGTCGACATCGGTCTGGATCGCGCAGCCTTCATTCATGCTTCGGAAATCTCCCTGCGCGAAGGCCCGGCGGTAGAAAGCATCAGCGCTCTGGTGCACGAAGGCCAGAGCCTGGTGGTGCAGGTCACCAAGGATCCGATCGGTTCCAAAGGTGCGCGGCTGACCACGCAACTGTCGATCCCGTCGCGCTATCTGGTGTACATGCCACGCACCGCCCACGTCGGTATTTCCCTGAAGATCGAAGACGAAGCCGAGCGCGAACGCCTCAAGCAGGTGGTCAGCGATTGCGTGGCCAAAGAAGGCATCAAGGAGGCTGGCGGCTTCATTTTGCGTACCGCCGCCGAAGGTGCCGGGGCCGATGAGATCCTGATGGACATCCGCTACCTGCGCCGCCTGTGGGATCAGATCAACGAACAGATCAAAACCATCGGCGCACCGAGCGTGATCTACGAAGACCTCGGCCTGGCGCTGCGCACCCTGCGCGATCTGGTCAGCCCGAAGATCGAGAAGATCCGCATCGACTCCCGGGAAACCTTCCAGAAAACCACGCAGTTCGTCGCCGAACTGATGCCGGAAATCGCCGACCGTCTGGAACACTACCCGGGTGAACGACCGATTTTCGACCTGTACGGCGTCGAAGACGAAATCCAGAAAGCCCTGGAGCGCAAGGTGCCGCTGAAGTCCGGCGGCTATCTGGTGATCGATCCAGCGGAAGCCATGACCACCATCGATGTGAACACCGGTGCGTTCGTCGGTCATCGCAACCTCGAAGAAACCATCTTCAAGACCAACCTCGAAGCCGCGACCGCGATTGCCCGGCAGATGCGCCTGCGCAATCTGGGCGGGATCATCATCATCGACTTCATCGACATGGAAGACGAAGAGCACCAGCGTCAGGTGCTGCGTACCCTGGAGAAACAGCTGGAGCGCGATCACGCCAAGACCAACATCATCGGCATTACCGAGTTGGGCCTGGTGCAGATGACGCGCAAGCGCACCCGCGAAAGCCTCGAGCAGGTGCTGTGCGAACCGTGCAGCAGTTGTCAGGGCCGGGGCAAGCTGAAAACCCCGGAAACCATTTGCTACGAGATTTTCCGCGAGATCCTGCGTGAAGCCCGGGCCTATCAGGCCGAGGGTTATCGGGTGCTGGCGAACCAGAAAGTGGTGGATCGCCTGCTCGATGAAGAGTCCGGTAACGTGGCCGAACTTGAAGGTTTCATCGGGCGCACCATACGCTTCCAGGTAGAAACCATGTATTCCCAGGAACAATATGACGTGGTGCTGCTCTGAACCCCTGCGTCACCCTTTTCCTGAAACGGCTGGCCTCAGCTTTTTGCAGTATTTTTGCCATGGGAGCCAACTGACATGGAACGTCTGACACGCATTTTGGCCGCACTGACCCGCTGGGGTCTGGGCCTGTGCGCGTTGGTTCTGGTATTGATGGCGTTGTACGTCAGTCTCGGCCGGGAACTCACGCCACTGGTGGCCGAATACCGCACCGATATCGAAGACAAGGCCAGTGCCGCCTTGGGCATGCCGCTGCAGATCGGCGAGCTGGAAGGCAACTGGAGTGGATTCGCGCCGATCCTGCTGGCCCATGACGTGATGGTCGGCAGCGGCGCCAATGCCTTGCGCCTGGATCGGGTGCGTGCGGTGCCGGATCTGTGGGCCAGCCTGATGGCCCGCGAAGTGCGCATCGCCCACCTTGAACTCAACGGTCTGAAGATCAGCCTCAAGGAAGGCGAAGACGGAAAGTGGGCGCTGGAAGGCTTGCCGGTGCAGCAGGATCAGCCCATGGATCCCGAGCAACTGTTCAACCGCATGCAAATGATTCAGCAACTGTCGGTGCTCGACAGTCAGGTGACCTTGCAACCGCGGGAACAGGCACCGCTAACCCTCACGTATGTCGGCCTCAATCTCAAGACCGGCACCAGCCGTCAGCGCCTCGATGCACGACTGACACTGCCTGACGGCCAGCCCGTGGCGCTGAGCCTGCGCACGCGGATTCGTCCGAGTCAGTGGCAGGGCAGCGAAGTGGAAGGTTACGTCAGCCTGCCGCAGAGCGACTGGTCGAAATGGCTGCCCGAGCGCGTGACCCAGCAATGGAATTTCTCCGAGATCAAGGCCGGTGGCGAGCTGTGGGTCAACTGGCGCGAGGGGGCGTTGCAGAGTGCTGCGATTCGTCTCAACGCGCCGCAACTGACCGGTGCCTACGCCGAACGCAAGCCGATCCAGATCAACAATCTGGCGCTCAATGGCTACTTCCAGCGCGGTCCCGAGGGGGCCACTGTCACGCTTGATTCGCTGGCGATGAATTTCGGCGAAACCCGTTGGGAATCGCATGTGCAGATCAAACAGACTGCCGCCACCGACAAGAACGAAGAACTCTGGCATCTGCAGGCCGATCGGCTCGACCTGACGCCAATCACCCCTTTGCTCAATGCCCTCGGCCCGTTACCCCAAGGCTTCGCGACCGTGGTCGAGCGCCTGAAAGTGACCGGCGGGCTGCGTAACGTGCTGCTGGATTTCCGGCCGAACGCCACCGATGACAGCAAATTTGGCTTCGCCGCCAACCTTGACCAGGTCGGTTTCGACGCCTATCACGGCGCGCCGGCCGCGCGGAATGTCAGCGGCAGTCTCAGCGGCAACCTCGGCGGCGGCGAGCTGCGTATGGACAGCAAGGATTTCGTCCTGCACCTCGATCCGATTTTCGCCAAGCCGTGGCAATACATTCAGGCCAACGCGCGGTTGACCTGGAAGCTCGATAAAGAAGGTTTCACCCTGATCGCACCGTACCTGAAGGTGCTCGGCGAGGAAGGCAAGATTGCCGGCGACTTTCTGATCCGCCTGCATTTCGATCACAGCCAGGAAGACTACATGGACCTGCGGGTCGGCCTGGTGGACGGCGACGGTCGTTACACCGCCAAGTACCTGCCGGAAGTCCTGAGCCCGGCCCTCGACGAATGGCTGCGCACGGCGATTCTCAAGGGCGCGGTGGATCAAGGCTTCTTCCAGTATCAGGGCTCGCTGAACAAGAACGCCGGGGAAGCAGATCGCAGCATCAGTCTGTTCTTCAAGGTGCACGACGCCGAGCTGGCGTTCCAGCCGGGCTGGCCGCACGTGAGCAAGGTCAGCGGTGACGTGTTCATCGAAGACAGCGGCGTGCGGATTCTCGCCAGCAAGGGTCAGTTGCTCGACACGCAGGTCAGCGATGTCTTCGTCAATATTCCCCATGTGCCGAGCGGCGAGCACAGCCATATGTTCCTCGACGGCAGTTTTGCCGGCGGGCTGGGCGATGGCTTGAAGATTCTTCAGGAGGCGCCGATCGGTACCGCCGACACCTTCGCCGGCTGGGAAGGCGAGGGTGATCTGCAAGGCAAGCTCAAACTCGATGTGCCGTTGGCCAAGGGCGATCAGCCGAAAATCCTCGTCGACTTCAAAACTGCCAATGCGCGATTGAAGCTGGCGGAGCCGAAGCTCGAACTGAGCCAGCTCAAGGGCGATTTCCGCTTCGACAGCGCCAAGGGCCTGAGCGGGCAGAACATCAGTGCCCGGGCCTTCGACAAACCGGTCACTGCGCAGATCTTCGCCGACGGCGGCCCCGGCAAGCTCAAGACAAGAGTGGCAGCGTCGGGGCAGGTCGAAGTCAAGAAGCTCACCGACTGGCTGGGCGTGACCCAGCCGTTGCCGGTGTCCGGAACCATCCCTTATCAGCTGCAAGTGAATCTGGACGGCGCCGACAGCCAGTTGATGGTCAGCTCAAGCCTGAAGGGCGTGGCGGTGGATCTGCCGGCGCCGTTCGGCATGGCGGCCGATGTCGGGCGTGACACGGTGTTCCGCATGACCTTGCAGGGACAGGAGCGGCGTTACTGGGTCAATTACGATCAACTGGCCAACTTCACCTTCGCTGCGCCACCGGGCAATTTTGCCGATGGCCGGGGCGAGTTGTTCCTCGGCGCTGGCGAAGCCGTATTGCCGGGTAACAAAGGCCTGCGGATACGCGGCGTGTTGTCCGAGCTGGACGTCAAACCCTGGCAGGATCTGCTGGACAAGTATGCTGGTCAGGACCCGGGCGGCAACGCCAAGCAGTTGCTCAGCAGCGCGGACTTCAAGATCGGCAAGCTCACGGCCTTCGGCACCACGCTGGATCAGGCGGCAGTGCAGGTCAATCGCAAGCCCGGCGCCTGGGCTCTGGCCCTCGACAGTCAGCAGGCCAAAGGCACGGCCGGCATTCCCGACGCCAAGGGCGCGCCGATTGCGGTGAACCTGCAATACGTGCGGTTGCCGGCACCGGACCCGACGGTGCAGGCCGACGAGAACGCGCCGGATCCGCTGGCCTCGGTCGATCCGAGCAAAATTCCGGCGCTGGATATCACCATCAATCAATTGTTCCAGGGCCAGGATCTGGTCGGCGGCTGGTCGCTCAAGGTTCGGCCGACCGCCAAGGGCATCGCCCTGAACAACCTCGATCTGGGCCTCAAGGGCATCCTCCTGCAGGGCAGCGGCGGCTGGGAAGGCACACCCGGTGCCACGACCAGTTGGTACAAGGGGCGGATCGGCGGCAAGAACCTCGCCGATGTGCTCAAGGGCTGGGGTTTTGCACCGAGCGTCACCAGCGAAGAATTCCACATGGATGTCGACGGCCGCTGGCCGGGCTCGCCGGCGTGGCTGGCGACCAAGCGCTTCTCCGGCACCCTCGATGCGTCCCTCAACAAAGGCCAATTTGTTGAAGTGGAGGGCGGCGCTCAGGCATTGCGCGTGTTTGGTCTGCTCAACTTCAACTCGATTGGCCGGCGTTTGCGCCTCGACTTCTCCGACCTGTTCGGCAAGGGCCTCAGCTATGACCGGGTCAAGGGATTGCTGGAGGCGACCAACGGCGTTTATGTGACGAAAGAACCGATCAAGTTGACCGGTCCTTCGAGCAACCTGGAACTGGACGGCACGCTGGATCTGGTGGGCGACAAGGTGGATGCCAAATTGCTGGTGACTTTGCCGGTGACCAACAACCTGCCAATTGCCGCGCTGATTGTCGGCGCGCCGGCAGTCGGCGGTGCATTGTTCCTGATCGACAAGCTGATCGGCGATCGCGTGGCGCGGTTCGCCAGCGTCAAATACACCGTCAAAGGCCCATGGAAAGAGCCGAAAATCACCTTCGACAAGCCTTTTTGAACAGCCAGCCCCTGAACCGATGGAGTAGCATGGCCGCATACCTCTTGCGGAGTGCGCCATGTCTTTAGCGGTGATTCAAATGGTCAGCCAGAGCGATGTGCTGGCCAATCTGCGCGATGCCCGACGTTTGCTCGAACAAGCAGCCAGCGCCGGTGCGAAGCTGGCCGTGCTGCCGGAAAACTTCGCCGCCATGGGCCGTCGCGACATCGCCGATATCGGCCGCGCCGAAGCGCTCGGCGAAGGCCCGATCCTGCCGTGGTTGAAACAGACCGCCCGCGACCTCAGGTTATGGATTGTGGCCGGCACCTTGCCGTTACCGCCGGTGGGGCAGCCCGAGGCGAAGTCCCATGCCTGCTCGTTGCTGGTGAACGATCAGGGCGAAATCGTTGCACGCTATGACAAGTTGCACCTGTTCGATGTCGACGTAGCAGACAATCGCGGCCGTTACCGCGAATCCGATGACTATGCTTATGGCAGCGGCGTGGTGGTCGCAGACACGCCTGTGGGGCGATTGGGCCTGACAGTGTGTTACGACCTGCGCTTCCCGGAGCTGTACAGCGAATTGCGCGCAGCCGGGGCTGAACTGATTACCGCACCGTCGGCCTTCACCGCAGTGACGGGGGCGGCGCACTGGGATGTACTGATCCGCGCGCGGGCCATTGAAACCCAGTGTTACGTGCTGGCGGCAGCCCAGGGCGGGACGCATCCGGGGCCGCGTGAAACCTTTGGCCACGGGGCGATTGTCGACCCGTGGGGCCGCGTGCTGGCGCAGCAGGAACAAGGCGAAGCCGTGTTGCTGGCCGAACGCGACAGCAATGAACAAGCGTCCATCCGGGCGCGAATGCCGGTGACGGGTCATCGGCGGTTTTTTTCGCAGGGCGCACAGCGACCTGCTTCAGAACACGAATTTAAGGCGTAAAACCTATGAGCGAGTTGTTGTCCTCAGTCAGTGATCACCTGTTGGCGCCCGGCGGCGTGACGATCGAGAGCCTGCAGGGCGTGCTCGGTGATCTGGCGGGTCCAGGCATCGATGCGGCCGACCTGTATTTCCAGGGGCAGATTTCCGAGTCCTGGTCGCTGGAAGACGGCATCGTCAAGGAAGGCAGTTTCAACCTCGACCAGGGTGTCGGCGTGCGGGCGCAGTCCGGTGAGAAAACCGGTTTCGCCTACAGCAACGCGATCACCCTCGAAGCCCTCGGCGCAGCGGCCCGTGCGGCCCGTTCGATTTCCCGCGCCGGGCAGAACGGCACGGTGCAGGCGTTCAGTACCCAGGACGTTGCCCAGTTGTACGCGCCGGATAACCCGCTGGAAGTCCTGAGCCGCGCTGAAAAAGTCGAACTGCTCAAGCGCATCGACGTTGCGACCCGCGCCCTCGATCCGCGTATCCAACAGGTCAGCGTAAGCATGGCCGGGGTCTGGGAACGGATTCTGGTAGCTTCGACCGACGGTGGCCTGGCTGCCGATGTGCGTCCGCTGGTGCGCTTCAACGTCAGCGTAATCGTCGAGCAGAACGGCCGTCGCGAGCGTGGTGGCCATGGCGGCGGCGGGCGTACCGACTACCGTTATTTCCTCGCTGAAGACCGCGCCATGGGTTATGCCCGTGAAGCGCTGCGTCAGGCGCTGGTGAATCTGGAAGCGATTCCGGCACCGGCCGGCACCTTGCCGGTTGTTCTGGGTTCGGGCTGGTCCGGCGTGCTGCTGCACGAAGCGGTCGGCCACGGTCTGGAAGGCGATTTCAATCGCAAGGGCAGTTCCGCCTACAGCGGTCGCATGGGCGAAATGGTTGCATCCAAGCTTTGCACTATCGTCGATGACGGCACCCTGAGCGGTCGTCGCGGTTCCCTGAGCGTCGACGACGAAGGCACCCCGACCGAGTGCACTACGCTGATCGAAAACGGCGTGCTCAAGGGTTACATGCAGGACAAGCTCAATGCGCGGCTGATGGGCGTGGCCCGCACAGGCAACGGTCGTCGCGAATCCTACGCACACTTGCCGATGCCTCGGATGACCAACACTTACATGCTCGGCGGCCAGAGCGATCCGGCGGAAATCATCGCCTCGGTGAAAAAGGGCATCTACTGCGCCAACCTCGGCGGCGGTCAGGTCGACATCACCAGCGGCAAGTTCGTGTTCTCCACCAGCGAGGCTTATCTGATCGAAGACGGCAAGATCACTGCGCCGGTCAAAGGCGCAACGTTGATCGGCAACGGTCCGGAAGCGATGAGCCGGGTGTCGATGGTCGGTAACGACCTGGCGCTGGACAGCGGTGTGGGGACTTGCGGCAAGGACGGGCAGTCGGTGCCGGTGGGTGTCGGTCAGCCGACCCTGAAAATCGATGCGATCACCGTGGGTGGCACGGGCGCGTAAGAAGGGATGGAGCTTCGGGTGGCGCGCGGTGCGGCCACCCGGTGGCGAATATCAACGCAGACCGCGTTGAGTCTCGTCCAGCTCACGGATGTACTTGAAGATCTTGCGGCTTGAGGCAGGAGGTTTGTTTTGCGCAACCTCGTGCTGGGCCTGACGGATCAGGGAACGCAGTTGCTGGCGGTCGGCGTCCGGGTAATCGACGACGAATTTCTCCAGCACGGCATCGTCACCGGCGATCAGGCGGTCACGCCAGCGTTCGAGGTTGTGGAAACGCTCGTTGTACTGACGGGTAGAGGCATCGAGTTGATCGAGCAAGGTGAGAATCGCGTCAGTGTCCTGATCGCGCATCAGTTTGCCGATGAACTGCAAATGCCGTTTACGCGCGATGTTCGCGGTGTGCTTGGGCGCATCGGCCAGGGCCCGGCGCAAAGCGTCGGTCAATGGCAGTTTTGCCTGCAAGTCGGGCTTGAGCGTTGTAAGGCGCTCGCCAAGGTCAACCAGAGCATGTAGCTCGCGTTTGACCTGGGATTTGCTTTTTTCTCCCGTATCGAGGGAGTCGTCGTAAGAATCAACCATGGTGGCAGTCCGCAAAGAAACGCCGCCATGATAACCAGTCGGGGGCCGCTTGTCCGGCCCGGTCGCTCGAAGGCCCCAGCCGAAAGCAGAATTTGAGTGGAGATGAGCATGAGTGCAGTTGAAAGCGTCGGCCCACAGGCATTGCCGGCACTGCAGGAACAGGTCGAGCAGATCATCGCCGAAGCCAAGCGTCAGGGTGCCAGTGCCTGCGAAGTAGCGGTGTCGCTGGAGCAGGGCCTGTCGACGTCGGTGCGTCAACGTGAAGTCGAAACGGTCGAGTTCAACCGCGATCAAGGTTTTGGCATCACGTTGTACGTCGGCCAGCGCAAGGGTTCGGCCAGTACGTCCGCCACCGGGCCGGATGCGATTCGCGAAACCGTCGCTGCGGCGCTGGCGATTGCCAAGCACACCTCCGAAGACGAAGCCTCGGGGTTGGCCGATGCCGCGCTGATGGCCCGGGATATTCAGGATTTCGACCTGTTCCACCAATGGGACATCACTCCGGAACAGGCCATCGAGAAGGCACTCCTCTGCGAAGCCGCCGCGTTCGACGCCGATGCGCGCATCAAGAATGCCGATGGCACCACGTTGAGCACCCATCAGGGCTGCCGCGTGTACGGCAACAGCCACGGTTTCATCGGTGGTTACGCTTCGACCCGACACAGCCTGAGCTGCGTGATGATTGCAGAAGCCGATGGCCAGATGCAGCGCGATTACTGGTATGACGTGAACCGTCAGGGCAGCTTGCTGGCGGATCCGGTGAGCATTGGTCAGCGTGCGGCACAGCGGGCGGCGAGCCGTCTGGGTGCGCGTCCGGTGCCGACCTGCGAAGTGCCGGTTTTGTTTTCGGCGGAACTGGCGGGTGGGTTGTTCGGTAGTTTCCTGTCGGCGATTTCCGGCGGCAGTCTCTATCGCAAATCGTCGTTCCTCGAAGGCACCCTGGGGCAGAAGCTGTTCCCGGAATGGCTGACCATCGACGAGCGTCCGCACCTGATGCGTGCCATGGGCAGTGCTTCCTACGATGGTGACGGCTTGGCGACCTATGCCAAACCGTTCGTCGAGAAAGGCGAGTTGGTCTCTTACATCCTTGGCACTTATTCCGGTCGCAAACTCGGCATGCCGAGCACCGCTAACGCGGGCGGCGTGCATAACCTGTTCGTCACCCATGGCGATGAAGACCAGGCTGCCTTGCTGCGGCGTATGGGGCGTGGCCTGTTGGTCACCGAGTTGATGGGCCATGGCCTGAACATGGTGACCGGTGATTACTCGCGCGGTGCGGCGGGTTTCTGGGTCGAGAACGGTGAAATCCAGTTCGCGGTGCAGGAAGTGACCATCGCCGGCAACATGCGTGACATGTTCAAGCAGATCGTCGCGGTGGGTAACGATCTGGAGCTTCGCAGCAACATTCGCACCGGTTCGGTGTTGATCGAGAAGATGACTGTCGCGGGCAGCTAAGCCGCAGGCAGTTACAAAAAAGGCGCGCCACCCGATTGGGTGGCGCGCCTTTTTTTGTGTTCGCAAATTTTTCGGGTTGGTGAAGGCAGCAAAAAAGCCGCTCTTGTTTTGGTTCTCATTATCATCTAATAATAAATCTCATTATCGGATGAGCCCAGGATCATGAGTTCTGCCTTGCACGAGCAGCCGTATCTCGAAAGCTGGCGCTGGATGAGTCGCCAGATCCGTTGCGCGATGGATCCCGACGAACCGCGCCTGATCGAACACTACCTGGCCGAAGGTCGATACCTGGCCTGCTGCACGGCGACCTCGCCCTGGACGGTCGCCGAAACCTCTTTCCGTCTGCTGCTCGACACGGCCACCGACATCGCGTTGCCGTGGCACTGGCGCAGCCTCTGCCTCGATCAAGCCTGGCGCCCGCTGCGTGAAATGGAGCGCCTGTCACTGTGCAAATGCCGGCTCAAACGCTGGCAAAGCTACACCTGGCAGCTTGCCACCTGCGAGTTGCAACCCTCGATTCCTCTCATTGAATTAGTCCAAGGATTTACCGATGACCAAGACACGTATTGAGCGCGACAGCATGGGCGAACTGCAGGTGCCGGTGGACGCTCTCTACGGCGCGCAGACCCAGCGCGCAGTGGATAACTTCCCGATCAGCGGCAAACCGATGCCGACCCAGTTCATCCGCGCCCTGATTCTGGCGAAAGCGGCCGCCGCCCGCGCCAACGTCGAACTCAACCAGCTCAGCGCCGCGCAAGGCAAAGCCATCAGCGATGCCGCCCAAGGTCTGCTGGAAGGCGACTTCATGCAGCATTTTCCGGTGGATATATTCCAGACAGGCTCCGGCACCAGCTCCAACATGAACGCCAACGAAGTGATCGCCACCCTGGCCAGCCGTCTGCTCGAAGAGCCGGTGAACGCCAACGATCACGTCAACTGCGGGCAGAGCAGCAACGACATCATTCCGACCACCATCCACGTCAGCGCCGCGCTGGCCTTGCATGAACAACTGCTGCCAGCGCTGCTGCATCTGGTGCAAGTGATCGAACGCAAGTCCGAGCAAGTCCATCACCACGTCAAGACCGGCCGCACCCACTTGATGGACGCCATGCCGGTGCGCATGAGCCAGGTGCTCAACGGTTGGGCGCAGCAGCTCAAGGCCAATATCGGTCACCTGCAGGATTTGCTGCCAAGCCTGCAATCCCTGGCCCAGGGCGGTACGGCGGTCGGCACCGGGATCAACGCGCATCCGGAATTCGCTGCGCGTTTCAGCCGCCAGCTCAGCCAGTTGACCAACGTCCAGTTCACACCGGGCAAGGATCTGTTCGCTCTGATCGGCTCGCAAGACACTGCTGTAGCCGTGTCGGGGCAGCTCAAGGCCACTGCCGTTTCGCTGATGAAAATCGCCAACGACCTGCGCTGGATGAACTCCGGCCCGCTTGCCGGTCTCGGTGAAATCGAACTGGAAGGCCTGCAACCGGGCTCGTCGATCATGCCGGGCAAGGTCAATCCGGTGATTCCGGAAGCCACCGCCATGGTCGCCGCGCAAGTGATCGGCAACGATTCGGTGATCACCATCGCCGGTCAGTCGGGCAATTTCGAACTGAACGTGATGCTGCCGATCATCGCCCAGAACCTGTTGAGCAGCATCGAGTTGCTGGCCAACTCCAGCCGTCTTCTGGGTGACAAGGCGATTGCCAGCTTCAAGGTCAACGAGTCGCGCCTCAAGGAAGCGCTGTCGCGCAACCCGATTCTGGTCACTGCGCTCAACCCGATCATCGGTTACCAGAAAGCCGCCGAAATCGCCAAGCAGGCCTACAAACAGGGTCGCCCGGTGATCGACGTTGCGCTGGAACACACCGACCTGTCGCGCAGCCAGCTGGAAGAGTTGCTCAATCCCGAGAAGCTCACCGCCGGCGGCGTGTAAGCACCGCAACCGCTTTGGAGGTTCACCATGGAGCACTGGAAACGCACGATCGAACGGGCCAATCGCTGCTTCATGCTGGGCGAGCTGATCGATGCCCGCGAGGCCTACCTGCAAGCATTGGCCCTGGCACAGGTGTTGTTCGAGCGCTGGGCCGATGCCGACGAAGCGGTGGCGGCCTGCGTCATCTCCCACCACAACCTGGCGGATCTGCATCTGCGCCTGAATCAGCCGGAGGAGAGCGCCGAATACCTCTGCGCGATCCACCAGCGCCTGTTGCAGACCATGCAGGACGAGCGCCTGCGCCCGGCGCTGCGTGAAGCAGCCCTTCGCCAGAGCAGCAAAACCTACGTCGAGCTGCTCAATTTCATCAGCGAACACGGCGAATACCCGCGCACCCAGCGTTTGCTGCACCCGGATACCGGCAATGCGCGCCGCGCGCCTGCCCCACATCACCATGGAGTCCATTGAAATGGCTTTTACCCTGCCAGCCTTGCCTTACGCCTATGACGCACTGGAGCCGCACATTGATGCGCAAACCATGGAGATCCACTACACCAAGCATCACCAGACCTACATCAATAACCTGAACGCTGCGGTCGAGGGCACCGAGTTCGCGGAATGGCCGGTGGAGAAACTGGTTGCCAGTGTCCAGCAACTGCCGGAAAAACTCCGCGCGGCGGTGATCAATCAGGGCGGCGGTCACGCCAACCATTCGCTGTTCTGGGAAGTGATGGTGCCCGGCGGTGGCGGTAAGCCGGACGGCGCGCTGGCCAAGGCGATCGATGAGCAACTGGGTGGCCTCGACAGCTTCAAAGAGGCCTTCACCAAAGCCGCACTGACCCGCTTCGGCAGTGGCTGGGCCTGGCTCAGCGTCACCCCGGAAAAGAAACTGGTGGTGGAAAGCAGCGGTAACCAGGATAGCCCACTGATGAACGGCAACACGCCGATTCTCGGCCTCGACGTGTGGGAGCACGCCTACTATCTGCGCTATCAGAACCGTCGGCCGGAATACATCAGCGCGTTCTACAACGTGATCAACTGGCCAGAAGTCGCTGCGCGCTATCAGGCCGCGCTGGTTTAAGTCTCCTATAAAAACAATCCAAGGCTGACTATGGGCACTGAAACACTGGCGATCGGAAGTGGGCGTATGTTTCGTTACGCAATTGGATCGCTGCTGCTGTTGGCGGGCATGACCTTGCTGGTCGCCCACGGACTGGAATGGCTGAATCTGGAACCGAGGCTGTCGCGAGCGTTACAGGGCGGCGCGATCTGCGCCCTCGGCACCGCCCTCGGCGCGGTTCCGGTGCTGGTGATCCGCAACATGCCCCAGGCGCTGGGCGATACGCTGCTGGGTTTTGGCGCCGGCGTGATGCTGGCGGCAACCGCGTTTTCGCTGATCGTGCCGGGAATCGCCGCCGCCGAAAGTCTGGGTCTGAGCCCGTGGGGCGCCAGCGGCCTGATCTGTTTCGGCATCATGCTCGGGGCGTTCGGCCTGTATCTGGTTGATCGCCGGGTGTCGGGTGCCTCGCCGGAAATGCTCATCGGCACTGTCGAGCATCCGGTGATTCCGCCACGGATCTGGTTGTTCGTGTTCGCCATCATTGCCCATAACATCCCGGAAGGCATGGCGGTCGGCGTCTCGGCGGGTGGTGGGATGCCGGACGCAGACAGTCTGGCGATGGGCATTGCCTTGCAGGATGTGCCGGAAGGGCTGGTGATTGCACTGGTACTGGCCGGTGCCGGGATGTCGCGGGTCAAGGCGTTTTTGATTGGTGCCGCGTCAGGTCTGGTCGAGCCGGTGTTCGCGCTGCTATGCGCTTGGCTGGTCAGTCTTGCCGAGTTGTTGCTGCCTTTGGGATTGGCGTTGGCGGCAGGCGCTATGCTGCTGGTGGTGACTCACGAGGTCATTCCGGAGTCGCGACGCAATGGTCACGAGAAGCTGGCAAGCCTGGGATTGCTGATCGGCTTCTGTCTGATGATGGTGATGGATACCGCGTTGGGATGAACCGGGAGGAGGGAGCATGCTCCCTCGCTTCAAGCGTTTTCAACCACCTTCGTCGAAGTAGTTGTTGATCAGGGTCACCAGCGCGTCCATGGCTTCCTGTTCCTGGTGGCCATCGGTACTCAGGTGGATCTTGGTGCCCTTGCCGGCTGCGAGCATCATCATCGCCATGATGCTTTTACCGTCAACCGTGGTTTCCGGGGTGCGGCCCACTCTGATCGTGCAATCGGGAAACTGGCCCGCCACTCCGACGAATTTTGCCGATGCGCGGGCATGCAGGCCCAGCTTGTTGATGATTTCGATTTCACGAGCAGGCATCGCGGTGTGAATCCTTTAGCTGAGGTCGCGGTGGCGAACCTGGACGTTCTTCAGGGTCTTCTGCAGCGCCTGGCCAAGACGTTCGGTCAGGTAAACGGAACGGTGATGCCCGCCGGTGCAGCCGATGGCAATGGTGACGTAAGCGCGGTTGCTCGCCGCAAAGCGTGGCAACCATTTGTACAGATACGCGTAAATGTCCTGGTACATCTCCTCGACCTCCGGCTGCGCCGCCAGATATTCGGCGACCGGCTGATCGAGACCGGATTGCGCGCGCAGCTCCGGTTTCCAGTACGGGTTCGGCAGGCAGCGTACATCGAACACCAGATCCGCATCCACCGGCATGCCGCGTTTGAAACCGAACGACTCCACCAGAAACGCCGTGCCCGGCTCCGGCTGGTTCAACAGGCGCAGTTTGATGGTGTCGCGCAGCTGATAGAGATTGAGGTTGGTGGTGTTGATTTTCAGGTCGGCAAGATCGGCAATGGGGCCGAGCAGGGCGCTTTCATCCTGAATGGCCTCTGCCAGCGAACGATTGGCGTTGCTCAGTGGGTGGCGGCGACGAGTTTCAGAGAAACGCTTGAGCAGCGTTTCTTCGTCGGCATCCAGGTACAGGACATCGCATTGAATATGCTTGGCACGTGCGTCCTCAAGCAATTCCGGAAATCGGGTCAGATGGCTCGGCAGATTGCGTGCATCGATCGAGACCGCCACCAGTGGCTGCGCCAGCTCGGTGTGAATCAGGGCGCGTTCGGCCAGCTCCGGCAGTAGACCGGCCGGCAGGTTATCGATGCAGTAGTAACCGTTGTCCTCAAGGACATCCAGGGCGGTACTTTTACCCGAGCCGGAACGGCCACTGACAATGATCAAGCGCATGGTTACGGCCTGTTCTGTTCTTCCAGTACAACCTGGTACAACGCTTCGTTGCTTGGCGCGCTACGCAGTCTGTCGCGCACGTCCTTGCGGTCGAGCATGCTGGCGATCTGGCGTAACAGTTCCAGGTGCGCATCGGTGGCGGCTTCCGGCACCAGCAGGACGAACAGCAGGTCCACAGGCGCACCGTCGATAGCGTCGAAATCGATAGGAGCATCAAGGTGCATCAGCGCACTGATCGGCGCTTCACAGCCCTTGAGGCGGCAGTGAGGAATGGCGATGCCGTTGCCAAAACCGGTGGAACCCAGTTTTTCACGGGCAATCAATGCCTCGAAGACATCTTGCATCTCCAGATCCGGGACTTCCCGGGCGATCAGGTTGGCAATTTGTTCGAGGGCTTTCTTTTTACTGCCGCCCGGCACGTTCACCAGGGAACGGCCGGGGGTCAGGATACTTTCAAGTCGGATCATGGGGGTGGGGGTTATCGACCGGTAGCGCCCTGAAGCAGGCTCTGGGTCTTTTCCTTATGCTTTTTGAGTTGTTTATCAAGCTTGTCGGTCAGCGCGTCGATCGCAGCGTACATATCGGTATGTTCCGCGTTTGCGACGACCTCGTTGCCGGGAATATGCAGCGTGGCTTCGATTTTCTGCTTCAGCTTTTCGACGCACATCGTGACTTGCACGTTGGTGATCTTGTCGAAATGTCCCTCAAGCCTCTTGAGCTTTTGCTCAACGTACTCACGGAGAGGTTGGGTAACTTCCAGTTGGTGTCCACTGATGTTGACTTGCATACAGCTTCTCCTTCGTTGCCAGTGCATAAAGCGGCAGGCCGAAGAGCCTGCCACTGGAACGCTGTAACGTGGCTTACATCAACCGCTTGCGTTCGCTCGAAGGCGCGATCCCGAGGGATTCGCGGTACTTGGCGACGGTGCGGCGAGCCACCTGAATGCCTTGTGCCTCCAGTAAACCAGCGATCTTGCTGTCACTCAACGGCTTTTTCTGATTTTCCGCGGCAACCAGTTTCTTGATGATCGCGCGGATCGCCGTGGACGAGCATTCACCGCCTTCGGAGGTGCTCACATGGCTGGAGAAAAAGTATTTCAGTTCATATATGCCCCGTGGGGTATGCATGAATTTTTGCGTGGTCACGCGGGAAATCGTCGACTCGTGCATGCCCACGGCTTCAGCGATGTCATGCAGCACCAGCGGCTTCATGGCTTCGTCGCCGTACTCCAGAAAGCCGCGCTGGTGCTCGACGATCTGGGTGGCCACTTTCATCAGGGTTTCGTTGCGGCTCTGCAGGCTCTTGATGAACCAGCGGGCTTCCTGCAACTGATTGCGCATGAAGGTGTTATCGGCACTGGTGTCGGCGCGGCGCACGAAACCGGCGTACTGGGCGTTGACTCGCAGACGCGGCACCGACTCCTGATTCAGCTCGACCAGCCAGCGCTCGTTGTCCTTGCGCACGATGACGTCAGGCACCACGTACTCGGCTTCGGTGGATTCAATTTGCGAACCGGGGCGCGGGTTGAGGCTCTGCACCAGTTCGATGACCTGGCGCAGCTCGTCTTCCTTGAGCTTCATGCGGCGCATCAGCTGGCTGTAATCGCGGCTGCCGAGCAGGTCGATGTAATCGGTGACCAGGCGCTTGGCCTCGGCCAGCCAAGGGGTCTTGGCCGACAGCTGGCGCAATTGCAGCAGCAGGCATTCGCCCAGGTTGCGTGCGCCGATGCCGGCCGGTTCGAATTGCTGAATGCGGTGAAGGACGGCTTCGATCTCGTCCAGCTCGATGTCGAGCTCCGGATCAAAGGCGTCGAGGATTTCTTCGAGGGTTTCGTCGAGGTAGCCCTGATTGTTGATGCAATCGATCAGGGTGACGGCGATCAGGCGATCGGTGTCGGACATCGGTGCCAGGTTCAACTGCCACAGCAGGTGGCTTTGCAGGCTCTCGCCGGCGGAGGTGCGGGTGGTGAAGTCCCACTCGTCATCGTCGCTGCTGGGCAGGCTGCTGGCGCTGGTCTGGTAGACGTCTTCCCAGGCGGTGTCGACGGGCAGTTCGTTGGGGATTCGCTCGTTCCATTCGCCGTCTTCGAGGTTATCGACTGTCGGCGCGGTCTCCTGATAGGAGGGTTCCTGGATCTCGGTGTTGGGCTTCTGTTCGGCGTTGTCGGCCATGGGATCGGAGTTGTCGAAGTCGTCGCCGTCTTCCTGGCGTTCGAGCATCGGATTGGATTCCAGAGCCTCCTGGATTTCCTGTTGCAGATCCAGGGTCGACAATTGGAGCAGGCGGATGGCCTGTTGCAGCTGCGGTGTCATCGTCAGCTGCTGGCCCATTCTCAAGACTAGCGATGGTTTCATGGCAGGGGCTTAACACCTTATTCGCCGGCGCTATGCGCCATCCACTACAGGGCGCCGGAGCGCCAAACTTAAGCAAATTATATGCCTGAAACTGTCGTGTTTGCCTAGAGCGCTGTAACAATAAAAGCGTATAAAAAGGCGCTTCAACGTTACAGCACCCGGACGGCTGGTCGAATGCCGTCGTGCTTACAGGCGGAACTCGTGACCCAGATAGACTTCCTTCACCAGATCGTTGGCGAGGATGGTCGCGGAGTCGCCTTCGGCGATCAACTGGCCGTCGTTGACGATGTAGGCGGTTTCGCAGATATCCAGCGTCTCACGGACGTTGTGGTCGGTGATAAGAACGCCGATGCCCTTGGCCTTGAGGTGATGGATGATCTGCTTGATGTCGCCCACGGAGATCGGGTCGACACCGGCGAACGGTTCGTCGAGCAGGATGAACTTCGGTGCCGTGGCCAGTGCGCGGGCGATTTCCACGCGGCGGCGCTCACCACCGGACAGGCTCATGCCGAGGTTGTCGCGGATGTGGCTGATGTGGAATTCCTGCAGCAGGCTTTCCAGCTCCTTGCGACGGCCGGCCTTGTCGAGCTCCTGACGAGTCTCGAGGATGGCCATGATGTTGTCGGCCACCGACAGTTTGCGGAAGATCGACGCTTCTTGCGGCAGATAGCCGATACCGGCCTTGGCGCGACCGTGCATCGGCTGGTGGCTGACGTCCAGGTCGTCGATCAGTACGCGACCCTGATCGGCCTGGACCAGGCCAACGATCATGTAGAAGCAGGTGGTCTTGCCGGCGCCGTTCGGGCCGAGCAGGCCAACGATCTGACCGCTGTCGATCGACAGGCTGACGTCGCGCACGACCTGGCGGCTTTTATAGGCCTTGGCCAGGTGCTGAGCTTTCAGAGTTGCCATTACTGGGTTTTCTCGTCGGTTTTCTTCTTCGGCTGGATCACCATGTCGATGCGCGGACGCGCTTCGGTGACCTTGCTGCCAGTGGCTCGACCGGCGCTGGCCAGTTTCTTCACCGTGTCATAGACGATTTTCTCGCCCTGAGTGGTGTTGTTGTCCTTGTCGACGACTTTTGCCTTGTCGATCAATACAACGCGGTTTTGCGCCGCGTGATACTGAATGGTCACACCCCAGCCCTGAACGGGTTTGGTGTCGCCAGCAGTCTGCAACTGTTCGAAGTAGGCGAGGTTGCCCACCGAAGTCACGACGTCGATATCGCCGTTAGGCGCACGGGTCATGGTCACGGTGTTGCCTTTGACGATCATCGAACCCTGGGTGATGATCACGTCGCCTTTGTAGGTGGCAACGCCGTTCTTGTCGTCCAGCTGGGCATCGTCGGCCTGAATGCGGATTGGCTGCTCTTGATCGTTCGGCAGAGCCCAGGCGCTCACGCTTCCCAGTGCTGCGCCCAGACTGAGCAAAATAGGGAGGGTTTTAACGAGCCTCATACTGTCCTCTTACGTTCGATAGCAGGTGTATCCTGCTTTCCTTCAAATACGCTTTCATTCCTACGCCAGTCGATACACCGCCAGCGCCGTCGATTCTAACGGGTTGCTGGGTCTGCGCATATTGCTGCTGCGGGAACACCGTCATGCGAGTGGAGGTGATCAGGGTGTCGCGGTTCTTTTCGTCGGTGCGCTTGACGCGTACCGAGTCGATCAGCTCGACCTCGGTGCCACCGGAGTTCACTTCACCGCGCTCGCTGGTCACGTGCCATGGGAAATCGGTGCCACGGAACATGTTCAGATCGGGTTTGGTGACCAGTGTAATGTCGGTCGCCTTGACGTGCTCAGCCTTGTCGGACGTCATTTCGTATTGCACTTTGCCGTCTTCGAGGTACTGGATCGTGTGGGTATTGGTCGCATACCAGTCGATCGGGCTTTCCTCTGCCGAAACCGGCGGCTTGTCGAGGAAGCGTTCCGGGCTGATGTTCCAGTAGCCGACCGCACCGAAAATCGCTGCGATGCAACCGAACAGCAGGATGTTGCGAAACTTTTTGCTAAACATGGTTGGACTCACAGGTACGCGTTGTTGGCGGCGTCGAGGCTGCCTTGGGCGCGCAGGATCAGTTCGCAGAATTCGCGGGCGGCACCTTCGCCGCCACGGGCCAGGGTCACGCCGTGAGCGTGCTCGCGTACAAAAGCGGCGGCGTTGGCTACGGCCATGCCCAGCCCCACGCGACGGATCACCGGCAGATCCGGCAGGTCGTCGCCGAGATAGGCCACTTGTTCATAGCTTAGGCCCAGTTGCTCCAGAAGACCGTCGAGAACGACGAGTTTGTCTTCGCGACCCTGAAACAGGTGCGGGATGCCCAGGTTTTTTGCCCGACGCTCGACCACCGGGGTCTTGCGACCGCTGATGATGGCGGTCTGGACGCCGGCGTTCATCAGCATCTTGATGCCCTGACCGTCGAGTGTATTGAAAGTCTTGAACTCGCTGCCGTCTTCAAGTAAGTACAGGCGCCCGTCGGTGAGGACGCCGTCGACGTCGAAAACCGCCAGTTTGATGGCTTTGCCGCGTTGCAGCAGATCGTTGCTCATTTACATCACTCCTGCGCGCAGCAGGTCGGAGAGGTTGAAGGCGCCGACCGGGCGATCTTCTTCATCCACGACAACCAGTGCGTTGATTCGGTGGTCTTCCATGATTTTCAGGGCTTCGGCAGCGAGCATTTCGGCGCGGGCGGTCTTGCCGTGCACGGTCATCACCTGGTCGATGGTGGCGCTGTGGATATCGATGCTGCGATCCAGGGTGCGGCGCAGGTCGCCGTCAGTGAAGATTCCGGCCAGTTTGCCGTCCGCTTCAAGAATGACGGTCATGCCCAGACCCTTGCGGGTCATCTCCATCAACGCGTCCTTGAGCAGGGTGCCGCGCTGTACTTGCGGCAGTTCCTGGCCGGCGTGCATGACATTTTCCACTTTCAGCAGCAGGCGTCGGCCCAGTGCGCCGCCCGGGTGGGAAAAGGCGAAGTCTTCGGCGGTGAAACCGCGCGCTTCCAGCAGCGCCACGGCCAAGGCATCGCCCATGACCAGCGCGGCGGTGGTCGAAGAGGTCGGTGCCAGGTTCAGCGGGCAGGCTTCGTGCTCGACGTGAACGTTCAGGTTGACCTCGGCGGCCTTGGCCAGCGGCGATTGCGGGTTGCCGGTGACGCTGATCAGCTGGATGCCCAGGCGCTTGATCAGTGGCAGCAGGGTGACGATTTCGTTGGTGGAACCGGAGTTCGACAGGGCCAGAATCACGTCGTCACGGGTAATCATGCCCATGTCGCCGTGGCTGGCCTCGGCCGGATGCACGAAAAACGCCGGGGTGCCGGTGCTGGCCAGGGTCGCGGCAATCTTGTTGCCGATGTGCCCGGACTTGCCCATGCCGACTACGACAACACGGCCCTTGCTGGCCAGAATCATCTCGCAAGCGCGTACGAAATCGGCGTCGATATGGGGCAACAAGCCTTGTACGGCTTCCACTTCGAGGCGGATGGTGCGTTGTGCCGATTGAATCAGGTCGCTGGTTTGGCTCATGTCAGAAATCGTATAGCCCGATGAAAAGGCGGCGATTATAGCGGTTATGTTGAAAAGCCTCACGCAAGTTCGTCGTGCTTTGTCATTCCTCGTTACCAAAACTCTGTAAATAAGGCTTCAAGCCCTTCAGCTCGCCGAATGCGGACCGGTGCAGGCCTTGGGCGCTTGCCCTTTGCAGTGATATAGTTCGCCGCCAGTTCGGCCTGCCCGGGATGTAGGGGCTTTCTTCCAGGAAGCCAGGCGTCCGAGTGAGAGGCTGCATCGCAAGGAGTTTAGATGAGTGCCGATAACGCCTACGCGGTCGAGCTGAAGGGAGTCTCCTTCAAGCGCGGTGCGCGGAGCATTTTCAATAACGTCGATATCCGCATCCCGCGCGGCAAGGTCACCGGCATCATGGGGCCTTCCGGGTGTGGCAAGACCACGCTGTTGCGCCTGATGGGCGCCCAGTTGCGGCCATCCAAGGGCGAGGTCTGGGTCAACGGCCAGAACCTGCCGAAGCTGTCGCGCAGCGATCTGTTCGATGCGCGCAAGCACATGGGCGTACTGTTTCAGAGCGGTGCGCTGTTCACCGATCTCGATGTGTTCGAGAACGTCGCCTTTCCGCTGCGCGTTCATACCGACCTGCCGGACGAGATGATCCGCGACATCGTGCTGCTCAAATTGCAGGCGGTGGGGCTGCGCGGTGCGATCGAACTGATGCCTGACGAGCTGTCCGGCGGCATGAAACGCCGTGTCGCACTGGCCCGGGCCATTGCCCTCGATCCGCAGATCCTCATGTACGACGAACCGTTCGTCGGCCAGGATCCGATCGCCATGGGCGTTCTGGTTCGCCTGATCCGTCTGCTCAACGATGCCCTGGGGATTACCAGCATCGTGGTCTCCCACGACCTCGCCGAAACCGCGAGCATCGCCGACTACATCTATGTGGTCGGTGATGGCCAGGTATTGGGGCAGGGCACGCCGGACGAACTGATGAGCTCGGACGATCCGCGTATCCGCCAGTTCATGACCGGTGAACCCGACGGCCCGGTGCCGTATCACTTTCCAGCGCCGGATTACCGCGCCGATCTTCTGGGGAAGCGCCGCTGATGCGCAGAATTACATTAATGGAGCGTGTGCGTCGTTTCGGTCTCGCCGGAATCGACAGCGTCGCAGTGTTCGGGCGTTCGACCCTGTTCCTGTTTCATGCCTTGCTCGGGCGTGGTGGCATCGGCGGCGGTTTCGGCCTGCTGGTCAAGCAGCTGCATTCCGTCGGCGTGATGTCGCTGGTGATCATCGTGGTGTCCGGGATCTTCATCGGCATGGTGCTGGCGCTGCAGGGCTTCAACATCCTTTCGAGCTATGGCTCGGAGCAGGCTGTCGGCCAGATGGTGGCACTGACCCTGTTGCGTGAGCTGGGGCCGGTGGTGACTGCGCTGCTGTTCGCCGGGCGTGCAGGTTCGGCGCTGACGGCGGAAATCGGCAACATGAAATCCACCGAACAGTTGTCCAGCCTGGAAATGATCGGGGTCGACCCGCTCAAGTACATCATTGCCCCGCGTCTGTGGGCCGGCTTCATTTCCCTGCCAGTGCTGGCGATGATCTTCAGCGTGGTCGGCATCTGGGGCGGTTCGTGGGTCGCCGTCGACTGGCTGGGCGTCTACGAAGGTTCCTACTGGTCGAACATGCAGAACAGCGTGAGCTTCGGTGACGATGTGCTCAACGGCATCATCAAAAGTGCAGTATTCGCTTTTGTCGTCACCTGGATCGCCGTATTTCAAGGCTATGACTGCGAACCCACTTCCGAGGGGATCAGCCGTGCCACCACCAAGACCGTGGTTTACGCCTCGCTGGCAGTACTCGGCCTGGACTTTATTCTGACCGCTTTGATGTTTGGAGATTTCTGATGCAAAACCGCACCCTGGAAATCGGTGTCGGCCTGTTCCTGCTGGCAGGGATCCTGGCCTTGTTGCTGCTCGCCCTGCGGGTCAGTGGCCTGTCTCCGACTTCGACCACCGATACCTACAAGCTTTACGCCTATTTCGACAATATCGCCGGTTTGACGGTCAGAGCCAAAGTGACCATGGCGGGTGTGACCATCGGCAAGGTCACCGCGATTGATCTGGACCGCGACAGCTTCACCGGTCGGGTGACCCTGCAAGTGGATAAAAGCGTCGACAACCTGCCGACCGACTCCACAGCATCTATCCTGACAGCGGGTCTGCTGGGTGAGAAATACATCGGTATCAGCGTGGGCGGGGAAGACACCCGCCTGAAGGATGGTGGAACCATCCACGACACACAGTCGTCTCTGGTACTGGAAGACCTGATCGGTAAATTCCTGCTCAATACCGTTAGCAAAGACGCCAAATGAGGAGCTTTTGAATGATCTCTACCTTGCGACGTGGCCTGTTGGTGTTGCTTGCGGCACTGCCGCTGGTGGCTAACGCCGTGGCGGCACAATCGGCGCACGATCTGGTTCAGGACACCACAAACCGGATGCTCGCCGATCTGTCGGCCAACAAAGAGAAGTACAAGCAGGATCCGCAGGACTTCTACACGGCGCTGAACACCATCGTCGGGCCGGTTGTGGATGCCGAGGGCATTTCCAAGAGCATCATGACGGTCAAGTATTCGCGCAAGGCAACCCCGGCGCAGATGAAGACCTTCGAGGAAAACTTCAAGCGCGGCCTGTTCCAGTTCTACGGCAATGCGCTGCTCGAGTACAACAACCAGGGCATCACCGTTGATGCTCCCAAGGATGAGTCGGGCGACCGCACCAGCGTCGGCATGACCGTCAAGGGCAACAACGGCGCGATCTATCCGGTGTCGTACACCCTGGAGAAGATCAACGGCGAGTGGAAACTGCGTAACGTGATCATCAACGGCATCAACATCGGCAAACTGTTCCGTGACCAGTTCGCCGACGCCATGCAGCGCAATGGCAACGACCTGGACAAGACCATCAACGGCTGGGCCGGTGAAGTGGCCAAGGCCAAGCAGTCGGCCGAGCAGAACGAGAAGCCAGCCCAATGACCGAGTCGGCCATTCGTCTGGACGAAGCCAGTGAGCTGCAGCTCAGTGGCGTGCTGGATTACCGCACCGGCCCTGATCTGCGTGAGCAGGGCCGGGCGCTGATCAAGTCGTGCAATGCCCCGGCATTGGTGATCGATTGCTCGGCGGTGGAGAAGTCCAGCAGCGTCGGTCTGTCTCTGCTGCTGTGCTTCATTCGCGATGCAAAGGCTGCCGGCAAGGCGGTCAGTATTCGCGGGATGCCCGAAGACATGCGCGAAATTGCTCAGGTCAGCGAACTGACCGAGCTGTTGGCGCAACCCTGAACCCGCATCTATAGAGAAGCCCCCCGTCAGAGTCCTGCGCAGCGGGGTTCGCAGGCGCGGGGCTTTTTTGTATGATGTCCGACCCGTGCGCACAGGGCGCCGATTGAGGTTGAGCATGCAGGCCGTAGAAGTGAAGAGCTTCCTTGAAAGAAAGCTGCCAGGAACGCAGGTGGAAGTTGAAGGCGAAGGCTGCAACTTTCAGCTGAACGTGATTAGTGATGAACTGGCGGCGTTGAGCCCGGTCAAGCGTCAGCAAAGCATCTATGCCCATTTGAACCCTTGGATCGCCGATGGCAGCATCCACGCGGTCACTATGAAATTTTTCAGCAGCGCGGCCTGGGCCGAGCGCACCTGAGCCCTAGGGCGTCGAGATTCTTATGGATAAATTGATTATTACCGGTGGCGCTCGTCTTGATGGCGAGATCCGCATCTCCGGGGCGAAGAACTCCGCCCTGCCGATCCTGGCCGCCACCCTGCTGTGCGATGGCCCGGTTACCGTTGGCAACCTGCCGCACCTGCACGACATCACCACCATGATCGAGCTGTTCGGTCGCATGGGCATCGAGCCTGTGATCGACGAGAAGCTCAGCGTCGAAATCGACCCGCGCACCATCAAGACCCTGATCGCTCCGTACGAACTGGTGAAAACCATGCGTGCGTCGATCCTGGTGCTGGGCCCGATGGTCGCGCGTTTCGGTGAAGCCGAAGTCGCACTGCCTGGCGGTTGCGCCATCGGTTCGCGTCCGGTCGACCTGCACATCCGTGGCCTGGAAGCCATGGGCGCGGTCATCGACGTCGAAGGCGGCTACATCAAGGCCAAGGCGCCTGAAGGCGGCCTGCGCGGCGCGCACTTCTTCTTCGATACCGTCAGCGTGACCGGTACCGAGAACATCATGATGGCTGCCGCTCTGGCCAAGGGCCGCAGCGTGTTGCAGAACGCCGCCCGTGAACCTGAAGTGGTCGACCTGGCGAACTTCCTCAACGCCATGGGCGCCAAGGTGTCCGGTGCTGGCACCGACACCATCACCATCGATGGCGTCGAGCGTCTGGGTTCGGCTTTCTACAAAGTCATGCCTGACCGCATCGAAACCGGTACCTACCTGGTGGCCGCTGCGGTCACCGGTGGCCGCGTGAAGGTCAAGGACACCGATCCGACCATTCTCGAAGCCGTTCTGGAAAAACTCCGTGAAGCCGGCGCAGAAATCACCTGTGGTGAAGACTGGATCGAGCTGAACATGCACGGCAAGCGCCCGAAAGCGGTCAACGTGCGCACTGCGCCGTACCCGGCGTTCCCGACCGACATGCAGGCGCAGTTCATTTCGCTCAACGCCATTGCCGAAGGCACTGGCGCGGTCATCGAGACGATCTTCGAAAACCGCTTCATGCACGTGTACGAACTGCACCGCATGGGCGCGCACATCCAGGTCGAAGGCAACACCGCTATCGTGACCGGCATCGAAACACTCAAGGGCGCGCCAGTGATGGCAACCGACCTGCGTGCTTCGGCGAGCCTGGTGATTTCGGCGCTGGTGGCACAGGGCGATACCCTGATCGACCGCATCTACCACATCGACCGTGGTTACGAGTGCATCGAGGAAAAACTGCAGATGCTGGGCGCCAAGATCCGTCGCGTTCCGGGCTGATCGCTGCATCTGGACACAGGGAAGTGTCCGTTGAATTCGTTTTGATCGGGGGTGGCAACGCCCTCGATGTATGTCCGGCGCCGATTGCGACCGGACATGAGTACCTTGATAAGGACTGACGTTTCCCATGTTGACCATCGCACTGTCCAAGGGCCGCATCCTTGACGACACCCTGCCGCTTCTCGCCGAAGCGGGCATCGTGCCGACCGAGAATCCGGACAAGAGCCGCAAGCTGATCATCCCCACGACCCAGGAAGACGTTCGCCTGCTGATCGTGCGGGCCACCGACGTGCCGACCTATGTCGAGCATGGCGCGGCCGACCTCGGCGTTGCCGGTAAAGACGTGCTGATGGAATACACAGGGCAAGGCCTGTACGAGCCGCTGGATCTGCAGATTGCCCAGTGCAAGCTGATGACCGCCGGCAAGGTCGGCGCGGTCGAGCCCAAGGGCCGCCTGCGCGTCGCCACCAAATTCGTCAACGTCGCCAAGCGTTACTACGCCGAGCAGGGTCGTCAGGTCGACATCATCAAGCTGTACGGCTCGATGGAGCTGGCACCGCTGATCGGCCTGGCCGACAAGATCATCGACGTGGTCGACACCGGCAACACCCTGCGCGCCAACGGCCTGGAGCCTCAGGAACTGATCGCCACGATCAGCTCGCGTCTGGTGGTCAACAAGGCTTCGATGAAAATGCAACACGCCCGAATCCAGGCGTTGATCGACACCCTGCGCAAGGCAGTGGAGTCTCGACACCGCGGCTGATGTACCTGCGCGACGTTAAGTCGCGCCCGTCTATCCGCCTCATAGCCAGAATCTCAGGTGCCCAAGCGGAAACGACTGGTCGGGGAAGGTGCGCTGACGTTTAATAACGACCGCGCCTTACTCCAAAAGGCAACCTAACAGCAGCAGAAAAATTTCTCAGAAGTATAAATCGCGTAGTGGCCAGCCTTTTGAAGCAAGGCCCTACGGGTTGGCACTGTGCCCGCACCATGCTGCGTTGCGGGACTCGGTAAGGAAACAACCCTTACCTTCGTCCCGCGCCTTGCCTGGTACGACCACAGCACCAACGCGATCATTATTAAACGTCAGCGCACCTTCGGGCGCCTGAGTTTTTGCCATTCCTATGAGGCTCTCGCTATGACCGCACCGACTGCAATTCGCCGACTCAACGCTGCTGACCCGGATTTCGCGCATCATCTGGATCATCTGCTGAGCTGGGAAAGTGTGTCTGACGACTCGGTCAATCAGCGGGTGCTGGACATCATCAAGGCTGTGCGCGAGCGCGGTGACGCGGCACTGGTCGAGTTCACCCAGAAGTTCGACGGCCTCGAAGTCGCTTCGATGGCGGACCTGATCCTGCCGCGCGAGCGTCTGGAGCTGGCCCTGACCCGCATCAGTGTCCCACAACGCGAAGCGCTGGAAAAAGCCGCCGCCCGCGTGCGCAGCTATCACGAGAAACAGAAGCAGGACTCCTGGAGCTACACCGAAGCCGACGGCACGGTGCTGGGCCAGAAAGTCACGCCACTGGATCGCGCCGGTCTGTACGTGCCGGGCGGCAAGGCGTCGTACCCGTCATCGGTGTTGATGAACGCGATTCCGGCCAAGGTCGCCGGCGTGACCGAAGTGGTCATGGTGGTGCCGACCCCGCGCGGTGAAGTCAACGAGCTGGTGCTGGCGGCGGCGTGCATCGCCGGCGTCGACCGCGTTTTCACCATCGGTGGTGCGCAAGCCGTTGCCGCATTGGCCTATGGCACCGAAAGCGTGCCGCAGGTGGACAAGGTCGTCGGCCCGGGCAACATCTATGTCGCCACTGCCAAACGTCACGTATTCGGTCAGGTCGGCATCGACATGATCGCCGGCCCGTCGGAAATCCTCGTGGTGTGCGACGGCCAGACCGATCCGGACTGGATCGCCATGGACCTGTTCTCCCAGGCCGAACACGACGAAGACGCCCAGGCGATTCTGGTCAGCCCGGACGCCGAGTTCCTCGACAAGGTCGCCGCCAGCATCGACAAACTGCTGCCGACCATGGATCGCGCGACCATCATCGAAACCTCGATTAATGGCCGTGGTGCACTGATCCACGTGCGCGACATGGCCCAGGCCATCGAAGTCGCCAACCGCATCGCCCCGGAGCACCTTGAGCTGTCGGTCGCCGACCCGCAGGCCTGGCTGCCGCAGATCCGCCACGCCGGCGCGATCTTCATGGGTCGCCACACCTCCGAAGCGCTGGGTGACTACTGCGCCGGTCCGAACCACGTGTTGCCGACCTCCGGCACCGCGCGTTTCTCCTCGCCGCTGGGCGTGTATGACTTCCAGAAACGTTCGTCGATCATCTTCTGCTCCGAAGCCGGTGCGTCCGAGCTGGGCAAGACGGCATCGATCCTGGCCCGTGGCGAATCGCTGAGCGCCCACGCTCGCAGCGCCGAATACCGCATCAAAGACGAAGTGAAGGGGAACTGAACATGAGTAAATTCTGGAGCCCGTTCGTCAAGGATCTGGTGCCGTATGTGCCGGGCGAGCAGCCGAAGCTGACCCGTCTGGTCAAACTCAATACCAACGAAAACCCGTACGGCCCGTCGCCGAAAGCTTTGGCGGCGATGCAGACCGAACTCAATGACAACCTGCGCCTGTACCCGGATCCGAACAGTGACCTGCTGAAGAATGCCGTCGCCAACTACTACGGCGTACAAAGCAATGAGGTGTTCCTCGGCAACGGTTCGGACGAAGTGCTGGCGCACATCTTCCACGGCCTGCTACAACACGATCAGCCGATCCTGTTCCCGGACATCAGCTACAGCTTTTATCCGGTCTACTGTGGCCTCTACGGCATCGATTTCGATGCGGTGCCGCTGGATGCGCAGTTCCAGATCAACCCGGCGGACTACGCCAAGCCGAACGGCGGGATCATCTTCCCCAACCCGAACGCACCGACCGGTTGCCTGCTGGCACTGGAAGCGGTCGAGCAGATCCTCAAGGCCAGCCCGGATTCGGTGGTGGTGGTCGACGAGGCCTACATCGACTTCGGCGGCGAGACCGCGATCAGCCTGGTGGACCGTTATCCGAACCTGCTGGTCACCCAGACTCTGTCCAAGTCCCGTTCGCTGGCGGGCCTGCGGGTCGGTCTGGCGGTCGGCCACCCGGACCTGGTCGAGGCGCTGGAGCGGATCAAGAACAGCTTCAACTCCTACCCGATCGATCGCATGGCGAATGTCGGCGCGGCGGCGGCGTTCGAAGATCGCGAGTACTTCGACAAGACCTGCGCACTGGTGATCGAGAGTCGCGAATGGGTGGTTGCGCAGTTGCAGGCCAAGGGCTTTGAAGTGCTGCCGTCGGCCGCGAACTTCATTTTCGCCCGGCATCCGCAACACGATGCGGCAGGGCTGGCAGCCAAACTGCGTGAACAGGGCGTGATCGTGCGCCACTTCAAGCAGGAGCGGATTGCCCAGTTCCTGCGGATCTCGATCGGCACGCCGGAGCAGAATCAGGCGTTGATCGACGGTCTGGGCGAACTCTGAAACGACACTGATCCCTGTGGGTTTCGTCCCGCAGGGATCAGCGTTGGTTTATTCGTGATGCGGTTCGCCCAGGAACGTCAACGAACTGAACAACCCTCTGCTGCTCACTTCTGAACTGTCCTTCACCGGCACTTCCACCTGCGCCGCAATCACATTCAATCCCTCATTACGCACCAGCACCTGCGCGCGGCCTTCCTTGTCGGTTTCAGTGCTCAAGGTATTCGGCGCGCTGCGGTAGTCACCGATCAACTTCACGCCCGCTGCCGGTTTGCCATCCAGCAACACCCGCACCGGCAATGATTTCCCCGGCCCGACGGTCAGCGGATCGACCTCCGGCAGAATCAGCAATTTGATCTGATCCAGTTTGGGCAGCTTCGCTCCCGGCTGATAAATCGCCAGGCTGTACTTGAGGGTCTCGGTCGACTCGATGGCGCCCGGGACTTTGCTGCGCCCCTCGTTGATCCATTTCTTGTCGGCGGTTTGCGACCACATGCCGTTGTTCAGGGCCACGGCCAACACCGCCGGCGGTTTCAACGGTTGCAGGCGGGCGTGATCTGCCAGGCGCTGCACACTGACGGGAATCATCTTGCCGCTCGCGTCAAAGGCCCACGCCCCGCTGACTTTCTGCGGTTTGAACGCATTGTCCTCGGCACCGTGGCCGTAGACGACTTCGATATTGCCGCGTCGTTGTTCGGTCCACAAACCGTGGGCCGAGGCGTGAGTGGCGAACAGCGCGGCGATGAGCAGCAGGGATTTGCCGTATTGCATGGTGACGTCCTTTTACAGGTTGAGTGTCAGGCTGACCGTGAAATTGCGCGGCTCGCCGGGGTTGACCCAGTAGTTGCTGTACGAGCGCTCGTAATATTTTTCGTCGAACAGGTTGTTCAGGTTCAGGCCGAGAGTGACGGTGTCGCTGGCCTTGTAATGGGCCAGCAGGTCGACGGTGTGATAGGCCGGCAGCTCGAAATCGCTGCCGGACTCACCTGAGCGGTCACCGACGTAGGTGAGCGCCGCGCCGATATCCGAGCCGCGCAACCGGCCGTCCTGAAACTCGTAGACACCCAGCAGGCTGCCGCTGCGTTTGGCCACCCCGAGGATGCGGCTACCGGCAGGAATCGCGGCATCACCCTTGGTGACTTCGGCGTCGATCCAGGCGAATGCGCCGATCACCCTGACGGCGTCGGTGACTTGCCCGGTGACTTGCAGATCGAAACCCCGGCTGCGGGCCTTGCCCATGGCGCGGCTGGTGTCGGTGCCCGGGTCGAGGGCGAGGACGTTTTCCTTGTCGATATGGAAGAAGGCGAGGGTGCTGCTTAACCGTTCGTCGAACAGCTCGTTCTTGATGCCGATTTCGTAACCCATGCCTTCTTCCGGATCGAAGGATTTGCCAGCCGCATCGAGGCCGTTGTTCGGTTTGAATGAGGTCGAGGCGTTGGCGAACAGGCCGGTGTCCGGTGTCAGTTGATAGAGCAGGCCGGCACGTTGGGTGAGCGCATCGTGGGTTTGGCGGCTGGTGGTGTTGCGGCTGTGGTCATCGATGTTTTGGTCGAAATGCTCGAAGCGCGCACCGATCATCCCGCGCAGTTTTTCGCTGAAGACGATTTGATCCTGCAGGTTCAGCGCATGGCTTTCGACGTGTTCGAAGAAGTCTGTGCCGGAGCGTGCACCGTTGGGCTTGGGCTGGCCGTACACCGGGTTATAGATATCGATGGCGTAAGGTCCGCCGGCGATGGTGGTGACGCGCTCGTTCTTGCGGAAGTTCTCGTACTCGCTGCCGATAAGCAGTTCGTGCTGCCAGGTACCGAGGTCGAACAGGCCGCGCAGTTCCAGCTGGGTGATGCTGTCGTGCCAGTTGGTATCGCGCTCGCGATAGCGGCGGTTGATTGTGTGGCCATCGGCATTCAAAGGACGGTTTTCGGAGGCGAATCCCCACAGTTTGCCTTCCTTGTAATGGCTGGCCAGGCGCAGTTTCCAGGCATCGTTGAGGTGGTGCTCAAGCGTGGCTTGCAGTCTGTTGTTGTGGTTGTCGATGTTGCCGTCGTTCGGCTCACCCAGGAATGTCGAGCGCGAGACGCCGCTCCATTTATTGTTTGGCGCAACGATGCCGCGGTCGAAGGTCGAGCTATGACGCACGAATTCGCTCTCCACCAGCAGGCTGGTGTCCGGGTTCAACTGCCAACTGAAAGAGGGGGCGACGAAGACGCGTTTGCTGTCGACGTGATCGCGAAAGCTGTTGTTGTCCTCGACCGCGAGGTTGATTCGCGACAGCACATCACCCTGATCATCCAGCGGCGTGTTGACGTCCAGCGCGGTGCGATAACGATCCCAACTGCCGGCACTGGTCTGCAGGGTAGTGAACGCTTCGGGCTGCGGTTTCTTGGTGACGATGTTGACCGTGCCACCCGGATCGCCTCGGCCGTACAGGCTGGCGGCCGGTCCTTTGAGCACTTCGATGCGCTCGATGTTGGCGGCGTCGGGTGTGCTCGGGTAACCACGGTTGGCGCTGAAGCCGTCCTGGTAAAACTCGGAGGTGGTGAAGCCGCGCACGCTGTATTCGTAAAGCGTCAGGCCGCCGAAGTTGTTTTGCTTCGACACGCCACCGGCGAAATCCAGCGCACGTTCGACGCTGGTGCTGCCCAGATCCTTCAGTACGCTGGCGGGCACCACGCTGATGGCCTGCGGAATATCGCGGATTGCGGTGTCGGTTTTGGTGGCGCTGGACGAGCGCGTGGCGCGGTAGCCATTGACCGGACCGGTAGGGGATTCGTAATCGGAGGTGACGCTGATGGCGTCGAGTTCGAGCGTTTGCGGTTCATCGGCAAATGCGGGATCGCCAAGCAGGCCAAGGGTCAGGCCGAGGAGGGAGGCCTTTTTTCGAGACGACATGTTATGTTGTTCCAATGTGCTAATTGAAACAATATAACATGCCCGTTGAGAATGTCTGTTATTCGCGCCATTGGCGCGAACAAAGTCTTACTCTTCTTTTTCTTTCACCGGCGCCGGCGGCGGACGCAGACCGATTTCAGCGGTCAGCTTCAACTCCTTGCCATTGCGCATCACCTGAATCGTGACCTTGTCGGTCGGCTTGATCCGCGCCACCTGGTTCATCGATTTGCGGCCATCACCGGCCGGTTCGCCGTCAATGCTCAGGATCACGTCACCCAGTTGCAGGCCGGCCTTCTGGGCCGGGCCGTCGCGGAAAATCCCCGCCACCACGATTCCCGGACGTCCGGACAGGCCAAACGATTCGGCCAGTTCCTGAGTCAGCGGTTGCACTTCAATGCCCAGCCAGCCGCGAATGACCTGACCGTGCTCGATGATCGACTTCATCACTTCCATCGCCAGTTTCACCGGAATCGCGAAGCCGATGCCTTGCGAGCCGCCGGACTTGGAGAAAATCGCGGTGTTGATGCCGGTGAGGTTGCCGTTGGCGTCGACCAGCGCACCGCCGGAGTTGCCCGGGTTGATCGCCGCGTCGGTCTGGATGAAGTCTTCGTAGTTGTTCAGCCCCAGTTGGTTGCGGCCGGTGGCGCTGATGATGCCCATGGTCACGGTCTGGCCGACGCCGAACGGGTTGCCGATGGCCAGTGCGACGTCGCCGATGCGGATGTTGTCGGAACGGCCGACGGTGATCGAAGGCAGGGTTTTCAGGTCGATCTTCAGGACTGCGAGGTCGGTTTCCGGGTCGCTGCCGATCACTCGGGCCAGGGTTTCGCGACCGTCCTTGAGCGCCACGACGATCTGGTCGGCGCCGCTGGTGACGTGGTTGTTGGTCAGGATGTAGCCTTCCGGGCTCATGATCACGCCGGAGCCGAGGCTCGATTCCATGCGCTTCTGCTTCGGCGAGTTGTCACCGAAGAAGCGGCGGAACTGCGGGTCTTCGAACAGCGGATGGCTTGGTTTATTGATGACTTTGGTGGTGTAGAGGTTCACCACCGACGGCGCGGCGATGCTCACCGCGTCGGCATAGGACACCGGCCCCTGCTGCACGCTGGTGGTCTGCGGGGCCTGTTGCAGGTTGACGTCGAGGCTCGGAAGCCCGACCCACTGCGGGTAACGCTGAATAATCAACAGAGCGATAAGCACGCCGGCCAACAGCGGCCAGCCGAAAAAACGCAGCGCCTTGAGCATTAAGCACGTCCTGGAAAAGTTGCAGGCGGGGTCAGACCGCCCATAATGTCGCGCATTATACGAGGCCGCGCGTGCCTCTGAACGGGATATTTAGGAGTCTTTCATGGCCGTCGCCCTGAGCACCCTGGTCGAAGAAGCCGACCGTTACCTCGGCAGTGCGAAAATTGCCGATTATTGCCCCAACGGCCTGCAGGTCGAAGGCCGTCCGCAGGTGATGCGCATCGTCAGCGGCGTCACCGCCAGCCAGGCGCTGCTCGATGCCGCTGTCGAGGCCGAAGCCGATCTGGTGCTGGTGCATCACGGTTATTTCTGGAAGGGCGAGAACCCGTGCATCACCGGCATGAAGCAGCGCCGTCTGAAGACGCTGCTCAAGCACGATATCAGTCTGCTCGGTTATCACCTGCCGCTGGATCTGCACCCGGACGTCGGCAACAACGTGCAACTGGCCCGTCAGCTGGAAATCACCGTCGAAGGGCCGCTGGATCCGGACAATCTTAAGATTGTCGGTCTGGTCGGTTCGCTGAGCGAGCCGATGACCCCGCGTGACTTCGCCCGCAAAGTGCAGGAAGTCATGGGCCGCGAGCCACTGCTGGTCGAAGGCAGCGCGATGATCCGCCGGGTCGGCTGGTGCACCGGTGGCGGTCAGGGTTACATCGACAACGCCATCGCCGCCGGCGTCGATCTGTTCCTCAGCGGCGAAGCCTCCGAGCAGACGTTCCACAGCGCCCGTGAAAACGACATCAGCTTCATCGCCGCCGGCCACCACGCCACCGAACGCTATGGCGTACAGGCGCTGGGCGACTATCTGGCGAAGCGTTTTGCCCTTGAGCACATCTTCATCGACTGCCCGAATCCGATCTGACTTTTGCCTGAAAGCACCCGAACGGGCGGGCATATTCATATACCCTTTCGATCTAGTTGGCGTCCTGATTAGAAGAGGTCGCTGTGCTAGGATTCCTCGCTCGAACACGGCCCGCTGGCCGTTCATAAGAAAGCTTTCGTGAGTAGCCATGGTCGACAAACTGACGCATCTGAAACAGCTGGAGGCGGAAAGCATCCACATCATCCGCGAGGTGGCCGCCGAGTTCGACAACCCGGTGATGCTGTACTCCATCGGTAAAGACTCCGCCGTGATGCTGCATCTGGCACGCAAGGCGTTCTTCCCGGGCAAACTGCCGTTTCCGGTGATGCACGTCGACACCCGCTGGAAATTCCAGGAGATGTACAAGTTCCGCGACAAGATGGTCGAAGAACTGGGCCTGGACCTGATCACCCACGTCAACCCGGATGGCGTTGCGCAGGGCATCAACCCGTTCACCCACGGCAGCGCCAAGCACACCGACATCATGAAAACCGAGGGCCTGAAGCAGGCGCTCGACAAGCATGGTTTCGACGCCGCTTTCGGCGGTGCCCGTCGCGATGAAGAGAAGTCCCGCGCCAAGGAGCGCGTCTACTCGTTCCGTGACAGCAAACACCGCTGGGACCCGAAGAACCAGCGTCCGGAGCTGTGGAACGTCTACAACGGCAAGGTCAACAAGGGCGAATCCATTCGTGTGTTCCCGTTGTCGAACTGGACCGAGCTGGACATCTGGCAGTACATCTACCTCGAAGGCATCCCGATCGTACCGCTGTACTTCGCGGCTGAACGCGAAGTGATCGAGAAGAACGGCACGCTGATCATGATCGATGACGAGCGCATCCTCGAGCACCTGTCCGACGAGGACAAGGCGCGCATCGTCAAAAAGAAAGTGCGTTTCCGTACCCTTGGCTGCTACCCGTTGACGGGCGCGGTGGAGTCCGAGGCCGAAAGCCTGACGGACATCATTCAGGAAATGCTCCTGACGCGAACTTCCGAGCGCCAGGGCCGGGTCATCGACCACGATGGCGCAGGCTCGATGGAAGACAAGAAACGTCAGGGTTATTTCTAAGGGGTTGTCATGTCGCACGCATCTGATTTGATCAGCGAGGACATCCTCGCCTACCTGGGCCAGCACGAACGTAAAGAGCTGCTGCGCTTTTTGACCTGCGGTAACGTCGATGACGGCAAGAGCACCCTGATCGGGCGCCTGCTGCACGACTCGAAGATGATCTACGAAGATCACCTCGAAGCCATCACCCGCGATTCGAAGAAAGTCGGCACCACCGGTGACGACATCGACCTGGCATTGCTGGTCGACGGCCTGCAGGCCGAGCGCGAGCAGGGCATCACCATCGATGTCGCCTACCGCTATTTCTCCACCGCCAAGCGCAAATTCATCATCGCCGACACCCCCGGCCATGAGCAGTACACCCGCAACATGGCCACCGGTGCGTCCACCTGTGACCTGGCGATCATCCTGGTCGACGCCCGTTACGGCGTGCAGACCCAGACCCGCCGCCACAGCTTTATCGCATCCCTGCTGGGCATCAAGCACATCGTTGTCGCCATCAACAAGATGGACCTCAAAGGCTTCGATCAGGGCGTGTTCGAGTCGATCAAGGCCGACTACCTGAAGTTCGCCGAAGGCTTGAAGATGAAGCCGACGAGCATGCACTTCGTGCCGATGTCCGCTCTGAAGGGCGACAACGTGGTGAACAAGTCCGAGCGCTCGCCGTGGTACACCGGCCAGTCGCTGATGGAAATTCTCGAGACCGTGGAAGTGGCGGGCGATCGCAACTTCACCGATCTGCGTTTCCCGGTGCAGTACGTCAACCGTCCGAACCTGAATTTCCGCGGTTTCGCCGGCACCCTGGCCAGCGGCATCGTCAAGAAGGGCGACGAAGTCGTGGTCCTGCCGTCGGGCAAGAGCAGCCGCGTGAAATCCATCGTCACTTTCGAAGGTGAGCTGGAACACGCAGGCCCGGGTCAGGCGGTAACGCTGACCATGGAAGACGAAATCGACATCTCCCGTGGCGACCTGCTGGTCCATGCCGACAACGTTCCGCCAGTGACCGACAGCTTCGAAGCGATGCTGGTGTGGATGGCTGAAGAGCCGATGCTGCCGGGCAAGAAATACGACATCAAGCGCGCCACCAGTTACGTGCCGGGCTCGATTGCCAGCATCGTCAACAAGGTCGACGTCAACACCCTCGAAGAAGGCCCGGCGAGCGCGTTGCAGCTCAACGAAATCGGCAAGGTGAAGATCGCGCTCGACGCGCCGATCGCCCTCGACGGTTACGACAGCAACCGCACCACTGGCGCGTTCATCGTCATTGACCGTTTGACCAACGGCACCGTCGGCGCCGGCATGATCGTCGCTCAGCCGGTGACCCACGGTACGGCTACGCATCACGGCAAACTGGCCCATGTAGCGACCGAAGAGCGCGCTCAGCGTTTCGGTCAGCAACCGGCTACCGTGCTGTTCAGCGGTCTGTCGGGCGCAGGCAAGAGCACCTTAGCGTATGCAGTCGAGCGCAAGCTGTTCGATCTGGGTCGTGCGGTGTTTGTGCTGGATGGTCAGAATCTGCGTCATGACCTCAACAAGGGTCTGCCGCAGGACCGCGCGGGTCGCACCGAGAACTGGCGTCGTGCCGCGCATGTGGCGCGTCAGTTCAACGAGGCGGGTCTGCTGACGCTTGCGGCGTTTGTGGCGCCGAGTGCTGAAGGTCGTGAGCAGGCGAAGGATTTGATTGGCAAGGAGCGTTTGCTGACGGTTTATGTTCAGGCTTCGCCGACTGTTTGCGCCGAGCGTGATCCGCAAGGGTTGTATGCTGCGGGTGGCGATAACATTCCGGGTGAGTCGTTCCCGTATGACGTGCCGCTGGATGCTGATCTTGTGATCGACACTCAATCATTGTCGCTGGATGAAAGTGTGAAGCAGGTGTTGGATCTGTTGCGTAAGCGTGGCGCGATTTAAGCGTTAGCTGCGAATGAAAAAGCCCGCCGATGAGTGATTATCGGCGGGTTTTTTTTTGAGTTGTTTGGGGTGAATATCCGTTTCTGCGGGTGTTGCCGCTGGCGGTTCCGCTCTTACAACGGGTCACTTTTTCAAACGCCAAAAAGTAACCAAAAGGCTGGGCCCCGGCGTTCGGCCCCTCGCTTGGGCTCGGGGTTCCTTCGCTCCGGGATTCATCCGGGGGCATCGCCTACGGTTTGCTTCGCTGCACCTCCTCTCGATGCATGCGGCTTCGCCGCACGGTCGCTGCGCTCCCACCCCCGGATGAATCCCTCCACTCAGCCGGCCGAAGGGGCCGGCACGTCAAGAGCGGTACTCGAGCTAACGCTCATTGTGTTGAGTGGTGAAGAGCAGGTGCGGGAAGGGGGGCTTTGCTCTTCCGGGGGAGCACCTGACAGCCAACCACCGTCAGGCGCTCCCACACGGAAGATCAGCGTCGGTTGGGATATTCGCGGTGCATCTGCTCGAGCAGCGCATCCTTGTCTTGCCACAGCTGGTTGATCCAGCCCTGGAATTGCAGGCGGTATTCGCCGTCCTGGTCGTAGTTTTTGCCGATGAACTGCGGTGGGATTTTCAGTTTTTCGAAGTGCACCACTACGTCTCGGACGTTGCCGCACAGCAGGTCCCAGAAGCCAGGGCGGCCGCCCGGGTAGTGGATGGTGACGTTGACGATCGATTCCAGTTGTTCGCCCATCGCATCCAGTACGAACGCGATGCCGCCGGCCTTGGGCTTGAGCAGGTATTTGAACGGTGATTGCTGCTGCGCGTGTTTGCCTTCGGTGAAGCGTGTGCCTTCGACGAAGTTGAAGATGCCTACCGGGTTGTCGCGGAATTTCGCGCAGGTCTTGCGGGTGGTTTCGAGGTCTTTGCCTTTCTTTTCCGGGTGTTTTTCCAGATAGGCTTTTGAATAGCGTTTCATGAACGGGAAGCCCAGGGTCCACCACGCCAGGCCGATGATTGGCACCCAGATCAGTTCCTGTTTGAGGAAGAACTTCAGCGGCTGAATGCGTCGGTTGAGTACGTATTGCAGTACCAGGATGTCGACCCAGCTTTGGTGGTTGCTGGTGATCAGGTACGAGTGTTGATAGTCCAGGCCTTGCAGGCCGCTGAGGTGCCAGCGGGTGCGGCGGACCAGGTTCATCCAGCCTTTGTTGTTGCTGATCCAGGCTTCGTGGGTGTGGCTCATCAGCCAGCGCGAGGCGCGGCGTGCGAGGTCGAACGGCAGCACTTTGATCAGTGCCACGAGAAACAGGAACGAGCACAGCAGGATCGTGTTCAGCGCCAGCAGCAGCGCGGCGATTACGCCGCGCAGGGTGGCAGGGAGAAAAGCCAGCATCGGGTCAGATATCCAGAGGTCGGTTGGCAGCCTGAATCGCGGTCAGGGCGATGGTGTAGACGATGTCGTCGACCTGCGCGCCGCGCGGCAGATCGTTCACCGGTTTGCGCAGGCCTTGCAGCATCGGGCCGAGGCTGACGCAATCGGCGCTGCGCTGCACGGCTTTGTGCGTGGTGTTGCCGGTGTTGAGGTCGGGGAATACGAACACCGTGGCGCGACCGGCCACCTGGCTGTTCGGCGCCAGTTGCCGGGCGACGGTTTCGTTGGCGGCGGCGTCGTATTGCAGCGGGCCGTCGATCAGCAGTGAGTGCTGTTGTTCGTGGGCGAGCAGGGTGGCTTCGCGGACTTTTTCGACTTCCTCGCCGGTGGCCGATTCGCCGCTGGAGTAGCTGATCATCGCCACGCGTGGGGTGATGCCGAATGCGGCGGCCGAGTCGGCGCTTTGCAGGGCGATCTCCGCCAGTTCGCTGGCGCTCGGGTGTGGGTTCATCACGCAGTCGCCGTAGACCAGCACTTCCTCGGGAAACAGCATGAAGAACACCGATGACACCAGCGTGCAGCCTGGCGCCGTCTTGATCAGCTGAAGCGCAGGGCGGATGGTGTTGGCGGTGGTGTTGATGATGCCGGAGACCAGGCCGTCGACTTCATCCAGCGCCAGCATCATGGTGCCGATCACCACAGTGTCTTCCAGTTGCTGCTCGGCCATCGGCGCGTTGAGGCTTTTGCTCTTGCGCAGGGCGACCATCGGCTCGACGTAGCGCTCGCGGATCAGATCCGGGTCGAGAATTTCCAGCCCCGGTGGCAAGACGATGCCCTGGGCTCGGGCGACGGCTTCGACGTCTGCCGGTTTGGCCAGCAGCACGCAACGGGCAATCCCGCGTTCCTGACAGATCGCCGCCGCTTGCACGGTGAACGGCTCGCTGCCTTCGGGCAGGACGATGCGTTTGTTGGCAGCCTGGGCGCGTTGAATCAATTGATAACGGAACACCGCCGGCGACAGGCGCATTTCCCGTGGCGTACCGCAGCGCTGATGCAGCCAGTTGGCATCCAGATGACTGGCGACGAAATCGGTGATGATCTCCGCGCGCTCGCGGTCGTCGACGGGAATTTCCTTGTTCAGGCCGTTGAGCAGGTTGGCGGTGTCGTAGGAGCCGGTGCTCACCGACAGCACCGGCAAGCCAGCCTGCAACGCGCCACGGCACAGATCCATGATGCGCGGATCGGGCAGGGTGTCGCTGGTCAGTAGCAGGCCGGCCAGCGGTACGCCGTTGATGGCGGCTAGGCTGACGGCGAGGATGATGTCGTCGCGATCGCCGGGGGTCACCACCAGCACGCCGGGCTTGAGCAGGTCCACGGTGTTGCGCATGGTGCGCGCGCAAATGATGGTCTTGGTCATGCGCCGGGTTTCGTAGTCGCCGGCGTTGAGCACCTGGGCGCCCATCAGGTCGGCGACGTCGCGGGTGCGCGGAGCGTTGAGTTCGGGCTGGAACGGAATGCAGCCGAGCAGACGGAAATCACCGGTGCGCAGCAAGGGCGAATGTTCTTTCAGGCGCGCGGCGAAGGCGTCCATGCTTTCGTCGGTCTTGACCTTGTTGAGGATCACGCCGAGGACTTTCGGGTCTTTCGGTCCGCCGAACAGTTGCGCCTGCAACTCGACGCGGCCGGACAGTTCAGTCAGCACTTCGTTTTCCGGGGCCGAGACCAGAATCACCTCGGCATCCAGGCTCTTGGCCAGGTGCAGATTGACCCGCGCGGCGTAGCTGGCGCTGCGGGTCGGCACCATGCCTTCGACGACCAGCACGTCTTTGCCGATGGCGGCCTGCTGGTAGAGGGTGATGATTTCTTCGAGCAACTCGTCGAGCTGACCATCGCCGAGCATCCGCTCGACGTGGGCCAGGCCCAAGGGTTGCGGCGGTTTCAGGCCGTGGGTGCGGGCCACCAGTTCGGTTGAACGCTCAGGGCCGGTGTCGCCCGGATGCGGCTGGGCAATCGGTTTGAAGAAGCCGACTTTCAGCCCGGCCCGCTCCAGCGTACGCACCAGCCCGAGGCTGATGGAGGTCAGACCCACACCAAAGTCGGTGGGCGCGATAAAAAAAGTTTGCATGCGGATTCTCTAAGGGTGCATGGCAATGGCGATCGTCTCTGTGTGCCGATCTGCCGAATTTCAGTCGTCAAGGTTATCGCTAACCGAGCCTTGAGCGCACCAACCGCAAGCAAAGGGTTGGCCTATTTTTTCAATACGTTGCGCAGCGTCCAGGACCCAGGCCCGGGACTGCCAGGGCGGGAGGTGGCGCAGGTGCTGGGTGTGGCCGCAGGACAGCTCGGCGACCCAGTGGCCGTCCTCGTCCTGATGGAATCCGGTGACGGTCACGGGAGCCAATCGATCCCGTCTGTCCGGGTTCTGTTCGCTTTCGGGCAAATCCTTGTTTAGACTTGTCCGTTCTTCATTCTTATGCAAAAGGTCTCGCCCCATGCTGATCGCCGCCAATAAGGCTGTCTCCATCGACTATACCCTGACCAACGACGCTGGTGAGGTCATCGACAGCTCCGCCGGCGGCGCTCCGCTGGTCTACCTGCATGGCGCAGGCAACATCATCCCGGGCCTGGAAAAAGCCCTGGAAGGTAAAGAAGTCGGCAACGAGCTGGACGTTTCCGTCGAGCCGGAAGATGCCTACGGCGAATACGCCGCTGAACTGGTCAGCACCCTGAGCCGCAGCATGTTCGAAGGCGTTGACGAGCTGGAAGTCGGCATGCAGTTCCACGCTTCGGCGCCGGATGGCCAGATGCAGATCGTCACCATCCGTGACCTGGACGGCGACGACGTCACTGTCGACGGCAACCACCCGCTGGCCGGTCAGCGCCTGAACTTCAAAGTGAAGGTCGTTGCCATCCGTGACGCCAGCCAGGAAGAAATCGCTCATGGTCACGTCCATGGCGAAGGTGGCCATCACCACTGATTTTCTGCGCTAAGCTTCGAGTACTGGAGAGGCGCCCGAGGGCGCCTTTTTAGTCCGCGGCTGTCCTTGGTGGCCTCGCCAAGTGGCTGTTTCGAGTAGAAAACGGGAATCTGGAGTTCGTCATGAGTGCTTTTCACGACCTTAAGTTGACAGCCCTGGATGGTCAGGAGCTACCGCTGGCACCCTTCAAGGGCCAAGTCGTGCTGGTGGTCAACGTCGCCTCCAAATGCGGCTTGACCCCACAGTACGCGGCGCTGGAAAACCTTTATCAGCAATACAAAGGCAAAGGCTTCAGTGTGCTGGGCCTGCCGTGCAACCAGTTTGCCGGTCAGGAACCGGGCAGTGAGCAGGAGATCCAGGAATTCTGCAGCCTCAACTATGGCGTGAGTTTTCCGTTGTCGAAAAAGCTCGAAGTCAACGGTCACGACCGTCATCAGCTCTACCGTCTGCTGGCGGGAGAGGGTGCGGAGTTTCCCGGTGACATCACCTGGAATTTCGAGAAATTCCTGCTCGGCAAGGACGGTCGGGTACTGGCCCGATTCTCGCCGCGCACGGCGCCGGATGATCCTTCGGTGATTACGGCGATTGAAAAAGCCCTGAGCTGAAACACAAAAATCGCAGCCCTCGAGCTGCGATTTTTTTCGCCTGCCTTTTGACCCTTAATCATTCAGATCAATAGTGCTATCGCACGGTTGGAACTCCGCATATTATCGCCGTCATATGAATCGCATGCCCGTCGATCAATTTTTCGTGGAGCCTCCCATGCCCGTGCAAGCCCTGTTCAAACCGTTCCAGCTCGGTGCCCTCGAACTGCCGACCCGCGTGGTCATGGCGCCGATGACCCGTTCGTTTTCCCCGGGCGGCGTACCCAATTCCAAAGTGATCGAGTACTACCGTCGTCGTGCAGCGGCCGGTGTCGGCCTGATCATCACCGAGGGCACCACCGTCGGCCACCAGGCTTCCAACGGTTATCCGAACGTGCCGCACTTCTACGGTGAAGCTGCGCTGGCTGGCTGGAAGAAAGTCGTGGACGCGGTGCACGCCGAAGGCGGCAAGATCGTTCCGCAACTGTGGCACGTCGGCAATGTGCGCCGTTTGGGTACCGAACCGGACGCGAGCGTGCCGGGTTACGGTCCGTCGGAAAAACTCAAGGACGGTCAGGTCGTCGTACACGGCATGACCAAACAGGACATCCAGGACGTGATCGCTGCGTTTGCCCAAGCCGCCAAAGATGCCCAGAGCATCGGCATGGACGGCGTGGAAATCCACGGCGCCCACGGTTACCTGATCGACCAGTTCTTCTGGGAAGGCAGCAACCAGCGCACCGACGAATACGGTGGCAGCCTGGCCAACCGTTCGCGTTTCGCTATCGAGCTGATTCAGGCCGTCCGCGCAGCTGTTGGCGAAGGCTTCCCGATCATCTTCCGTTTCTCGCAGTGGAAACAGCAGGACTACACCGCGCGTCTGGTGCAAACCGCCGAAGCGCTGGGCGAATTTCTCAAGCCGTTGTCCGACGCTGGCGTGGACATTTTCCACTGCTCGACGCGCCGTTTCTGGGAGCCGGAATTCGACGGTTCCGACCTGAACCTGGCCGGCTGGACACGCAAACTGACCGGCAAACCGACCATCACCGTCGGCAGCGTCGGCCTCGATGGCGAGTTCCTGCAATTCATGGTCAACACCGACAAGGTCGCGCAACCGGCCAGTCTGGAAAAACTGCTGGAGCGTCTGAACAACGACGAGTTCGATCTGGTGGCGGTGGGTCGTGCGCTGCTGGTCGATCCGGACTGGGCGCAGAAAGTGCGCGAAGGCCGCGAGCAGGACATTCTGCCCTTCAGCCGTGAGGCGTTGATGACGCTGGTTTGATCGCCGTGGGTGGCTTGTCGCGCAGGTCGCGGCAAGCTCCCAACAAATGGTTTTCAAACTGTTCGACGATAGCCGCCCAACCCTGGCGGCTGGCGTGTTGGCGTGCGTTCAGGCGAACGCAGCGCAACCTTTCGTCTTCTTCCAGCAGCCATGCCGCTGCCTCGCAGAACGCCTCTTCATCCCCGGGCATCGCCAGCACGCCGTTGTAGCCATGGCGAATATGCTGGGCCGCTGCGGCCTGATCGTAAGCCACCACCCCAAGGCCTGAGGCCAGCGCTTCGAGCACGACGTTGCCGAAGGTTTCAGTCAGACTCGGAAACAGAAACACATCCCCCGACGCATAGTGCGCCGCCAGTGCTTCGCCCCGTTGCGAGCCGCAGAAAATCGCCTCGGGCAGTTCCTTTTCCAGTGCCATTCGTTGCGGCCCGTCGCCGACCACGATCAACTTCAGGTTGCGCTGTGGATAAGTGCCGGCGAGCTTTTCGAAACTGCGCTTGAGCAGGCCGAGGTTTTTCTCTGGCGCCAGGCGTCCTACGTGAATGACCGCAATGTCCCGCTCGCCAAGACCCCATTGTTCACGCAAGGCATTCAGGCGTTTGGCCGGGTGAAACAACTGACTGTCGACACCCCGCGACAGCAGCGCCAGGCGTTCGAAGTGCCGACGCTCCAGCTCCAGGCGCTGGCTGACACTCGGCACCAGGGTCAGGGCCGAACGATTGTGAAACCAGCGCAGATAATGGGTGAGCAAACGGGTCAGCAAACCCAGTCCGTACTGGTGGGTGTATTGCTGAAAGTTGGTGTGAAAGCCGCTGACCACGGCAATCCCCAGACGACGCGCCGCGCGCAATGCCGACAACCCTAGCGGACCTTCGGTGGCGATGTAGAGCACGTCCGGGCGCTGACGCGTCCAGCGCCTCAGCAACTTGTGCATCGACGACTGACCCCATTGCAGCCCCGGATAACCCGGCAACGGCCAGCCCCGGCACAGCAGCAACGAGTCGTCTTCAGTGCGCTGCGGATCGTCAGCCTGACGCGGTCGCACCAGTTCAACCCGATGCCCGCGTGCGCGCAAGCCGTCGCACAAGCGGCCAAGGGTATTGGCCACGCCGTTGATTTCCGGTGGGAAGGTTTCGCTGATGAGGGTGATATGTAGAGCTGTCGTCATGACCTCAGTGTCGGCTGAGGCCATGTCGTGGTTGTGACGTTCGGATGATGGATTTGTGACGCGGCCTCAGTGTTGGGTCACCAGATTCTCGGCCCCGCGCTCACGCACCCAGAACAGCGTCGCGCCAGCCACGGCGGCCGGCATCATCAGGATGTTGACCACCGGAATCAGCAACACCAGATAAACGATCCCGCCAAAGCTCATGCTCTGCCAGCGCTTCTGGCGCAGCCAGGCGAGCATCTCGTTCCAGCCCAGCTTGTGGTTGTCCGCCGGGTAGTCGATGTACTGGATCGCCATCATCCACACCCCGAACAGCAGCCACAGCGGCGCGGCGACGATGTTCACCACCGGGATGAACGAGAGAATGAACAGGCCGATCGCCCGGGGCAGGAAATAACCGAGCTTGCGCATTTCCCGGGCCAGGGTGCGCGGGATCATGGCGATCAGTTCGCCCCAGCTGAAGGCCGGAAAGTCGTCGGTGCCGCGCACCACCACTTCAACCTTTTCCGCGAGGAAACCGTTGAACGGCGCGGCGATCACGTTGGCCAGCATGGTGAAGGTGAAGAACACCATCAACGCCACCAGCACCACGAACAGCGGCCACAGGACGTAGCTGAGAAAACTCAGCCATTCGGGCAGCGACGGCATCAGCGTGTCGACCCACAGGCTGAACTGGTGGCCGGCCAGATAGATCAATCCGACGAACAGCACCAGGTTGATGGCCAGCGGCAGCAGCACGAACAGGCGCAGGCCAGGGCTCAAGACCAATTTGAGGCCTTCGCGCAGGTATTGCGGGCCGGACAGAACAGGGGCGGGCATAAGGTGCTCCGAGCAAGGGAAAACGCGCCGACCTTACCGACTTTGCAGAACCTGTGAAAGCGCGGCAGCGGGATCGACATTCACTGTAACAAAGACGTCCATCTCGTCAGTGTGTCGGCATAGAGACCACCTATGAGCTGGATTGTTAAACCGTATTTCCTTAATCTTGCCCCCCTCGATACGCTGCACCCAACTTTTTACAGGACTGTCGAGCTCACGCCTTCCCCAAGGTTATCCACAGTCCTTTTTTATTCCCGCCGGCAGTCCGGCGTCCGGCCAGGTGTCTTGGCCGGTCAACAGGAGCAGGTTCATGTCTGAAGTCCGTCATTCGCGAGTGATCATCCTCGGTTCCGGCCCTGCCGGTTACAGCGCTGCCGTCTACGCTGCCCGTGCCAACCTCAAGCCGCTGCTGATCACCGGCATGCAGGCCGGCGGTCAACTGACCACCACCACCGAAGTCGACAACTGGCCGGGCGACGTCCACGGTCTGACCGGCCCGGTGCTGATGGAGCGCATGCGCGAGCACGCCGAGCGTTTTGAAACCGAGATCGTGTTCGATCACATCAACGCTGTGGACTTCGCTTCCAAGCCATACAGCCTGACCGGCGACAGCGGCACCTACACCTGCGACGCGCTGATCATCGCCACCGGCGCCAGCGCTCGTTACCTGGGCCTGCCGTCGGAAGAAGCGTTCATGGGCAAAGGCGTTTCGGCCTGCGCGACCTGTGACGGTTTCTTCTATCGCAACAAGCCGGTGGCTGTGGTCGGTGGCGGCAACACCGCTGTCGAAGAAGCGCTGTACCTGGCCAACATCGCCAGCAAGGTCACCCTGATCCACCGTCGCGAAACCTTCCGCGCCGAGAAGATCCTGATCGACAAGCTCAACGCCCGTGTGGCCGAAGGTAAGATCGAGCTGAAACTGAACGCGACCCTGGACGAAGTGCTGGGCGACAACATGGGCGTGACCGGCGCGCGCCTGAAGAACAACGACGGCAGCTTCGACGAAATCAAGGTCGACGGCGTGTTCATCGCGATCGGCCACACCCCGAACACCTCGTTGTTCGAAGGTCAGCTGGAATTGAAGGACGGCTACCTCGTGGTTCAGGGCGGCCGTGAAGGCAACGCCACCGCGACCAGCGTCGAAGGCATCTTCGCTGCCGGCGACGTGGCCGACCACGTTTACCGTCAAGCCATCACCTCGGCCGGCGCCGGTTGTATGGCGGCACTGGACACCGAGCGTTACCTGGACGATCTGCAGAACGTTTCGTTCTAAGATTGCAGGTACAAAAAAACCGGCCAATTGGCCGGTTTTTTCATGCCCGTTATTCACAGCCACCACGACGGTGATCGTTCCCACGCTCTGCGTGGGAATGCCTCATCTGGACGCTCTGCGTCCTTGGGACGCGGAGCGTCCCCGGCTGCATTCCCACGCGGAGCGTGGGAACGATCTGACGTGAAGAATCAGCGGCGGGTCAGCGGTTGCGCTTCGAATTTCACGCCTGCCAGACCGTGTTGGATCAGCGCACGGATATTGCCGTGATCGCTGCCTTCAGGGGTTGCCACGACCGAGCGGTAGTGTTCGCCGAACGCCAGCAGCGCTTCTTCATCGCTCAAGCCTTCCAGCAGCGCCAGACCCAGGGTCTTGCACGAACCTTCGTTCTGCCCGGCCGCGTTTTCCACGCCGCCGTTGTTGAACGCCTGAGGCTGGTAGTCGTAACCGGCGGCGATGAAGGACAGGGTGTCGGCAAAAACGTGTTCGCCGCTCTTGAGGCTGGCGCGCAGGGTGTTCAGATCACTCATTGGGTTTTCCTTTGGCGAACGCCGCTTGTTGTTCGGCGCTGGCTTCTTGCTGATATTGGGCTTTCCAGTCGGCGTACGGCATGCCGTAAACCACTTCACGGGCATCGTCGAGGCTGACCTCGATCCGGCGCTCGTCGGCCTCGGCCTTGTACCACTTGGACAGGCAGTTGCGGCAGAACCCGGCGAGGTTCATCAGGTCGATGTTCTGCACGTCCTTGCGGCTGTCCAGGTGGGCGACCAGCCGGCGGAAGGCGGCGGCTTCGAGTTCGAGGCGTTGTTGCTCGGTCATGATGGGCTCTGTGCAGTCAAATCGTGGCGCGGATGATAAAAGTCTGACGCCCGGAGCGCCAGACACGTTCAGCGGCTGGCGGCGAGGGTGATCGACACCGACTCGGCAAAACGCAAGGCATGGGGCTTGTCGACTTCGACTTCGGCGTACAGCACCGATTCGTTGGCCATCACCAGATCCAGCAGCTCTTGGGTCAGGCGTTCGAGCAGCGCGAAGCGGTTGCCTTCCACGTGGGCGATGATCGCCTTGGTGATGGTGCGGTAGTTCAGCGCGTGGTCGATGTCGTTGTCACGCACCGCTTCCTGCGCGGCGTACAGGATGGTCAGGTTGATCAGCACATCCTGCTTGTTGAGGATTTCGTCCTCGTTGATCCCGATAAAGGTGCGCAGGCGCAGATCCTTGACCCGGATGCGCGCCATTCCCGGTTGAAGTTGTGGCATTTACTTGCTCCGTCCAATCAATTGCAGGAACTCCTGGCGGGTGTTGCTCGACTCGCGGAAGGCGCCGAGCATGACCGAAGTGTTCATGGTCGAATTCTGTTTCTCGACACCGCGCATCATCATGCACATGTGCCGGGCTTCGATGACCACCGCGACACCAGCGGCATCGGTGACTTGCTGGACCGCCTCGGCGATCTGGCGGGTGAGGTTTTCCTGGATCTGCAGGCGGCAGGCGAACATGTCCACCAGCCTTGCGATCTTCGACAGCCCCAGCACCTTGCCCGTCGGAATATAAGCCACATGGGCCTTGCCGATGAAGGGCAGCAGGTGATGTTCGCACAACGAATAGAGCTCGATGTCGGCGACGATGATCATCTCGTCGGTGTCGGAGGCAAACAGCGCGCCATTGACGATCTCGTCGACGCTCTGTTCATAGCCGTGACACAGATACTGCATGGCCTTGGCCGCCCGCACAGGGGTGTCGAGCAGTCCTTCGCGGTCGGGGTTTTCACCGAGACCGATCAGGATCTCGCGGTAATTCTCGGGCAGGGAACGGGTCATGGAGCATCCTCGCGGGGGCGTATTACTTGACGTGCCGCCCGCCGTTGACGGTCAGGGTCGTGCCGGTGACATACGGGTTGTCGAGCAGATAGCGCAGGCTCTGATAGATCACTTCGCTGCCGGGTTCGATGCCCAGCGCGGACTTGGCCAGGGCCTTGGCGCGGTACGCCGCGTCGTCGTCGGGATTGAACAATAGCAGGGCTGGCGCGATGCCGTTGACCTTGATTGACGGCGCGTAGCGCGCGGCGAAGGACAGCGTGAGACTGTCGAGCCCGGCCTTGCTGGCGCAATAGCCGATGTGTTTGCTGCTGCCCTTACGGGTGACGTCATCGCTGATGTGGATGATGTCGGCAGGACTCGAACGCTGCAGTAATTCGGCGCAATGCAGGTTGATCAGGTACGGCGCCAGCATGTGAATGTTGAACATCCGGCTGAAGGCTTCGGCTTCGCCGTTACCGGTTTCCGCCAGCCACTCCGAGGCGTTGTGCACGATGGCACGCAGGCTGTCGGTGTGGGTCTTCAGTTCGGTGATGAACGCGAGGATCGAGGCTTCGCTGGAAAAGTCCGCGTGCAGCCCGTGGGCGCCCAGATCTCGCAATGCCTTCACACCCGGTCGTTCGCTGCGATAGGTGAAGATCACCCGATGACCGTCTTCCAGCAGACGCTGCGCACAATGCAGGCCGACCCGCTGGCCGGCGCCGGTGATGAGGATGGGAGCTGTGGGAGAAGTCATGTACGGCTCGCGTCGAAGTCAGAGCAAAAACTATAACAGCGACGCGAGCGACGGCTTCAGCGATTTTGCGTGGAGGGTGCGGCAGGCAGTGGGCGCGCAGGCGCCGGGTTGAGCCAGCCGGCCAGCAGGCGGGTCGACAGCGGAATGAAGAAATAGACCATCAACGGGGTCAGGCACAGCGTGCTGATGAAGACCCTCGGCAACAGGCTCATTTCAGCGAGCAGCGGGCCCAGCACGAAATTGAACAGCAGCGACACCGGGAAGAACGCCAGCCAGATCGCCACGGCCTGCTTCCAGCGTGGAGGACGCACGCCGGCTGCACCGAACCAGCCTTCGATTCCGCTGACCCGATGTTCCGTCGGGTGAGCAAACAGATCGCTGCCACGAGCCAGCCATGCAGTGCGCGATGCCGAGTGTTCCCAGGCGTGCAGGGTCTGTTCGTCGACGAAGCGGAAAATGATCTGGAATTCATCGTCGCCGGGAGGCGGGGCCAGTACGCCGGAGCCGAGGTAACCGGGGAAGTCGGTGGCCAGTTGTTCGCCTTCTCGCAACCAGGCGATCAGATCCTGATAACGACCATTGGCGACACGACGCGCGACCATCAGCGTGACGGGGGAAGTAGACATTGTGTATCTCCGTATTGCATTTGCGTCGCTCCGGGTAGGAGTTTCGCCTGACGCAGCGCCGGGGTGGAGGGCTGCGTTTTTCGACAAGCAAGGATTATTCCTGATTATCGTGACAAAACCAGAGACTTTCGTCTCATTTTGTCGGTTGAACCGGGGAGGGGCATCCGGAGTAGAATGGGATCCAACTTCGCCAACAAGGACGTGTCCGCCCAAATGCCTGTCATTACAGACGTTCGCCCTGCTTCGCAGGCATCTGTTGCGCTGGAGCGCGAAGAACTTTTCCCGATACGAGAAGTGTCGCGCCTGACCGGAGTCAACCCGGTCACGCTGCGCGCATGGGAGCGACGTTATGGTTTGATCCAGCCGACACGCACCGAAAGTGGGCACCGGCTGTATTCAATGACCGATATCGAGCGCGTTCGCAGTATCGTCGACTGGATCGATCGCGGTGTTGCCGTGAGCAAGATCGGCAAAATCCTGGCCAAGACCGAGCCGATGAAGGTGCTGGCTCACTTCATTCCCGATGATCTGGTGCAGGCTGACTATATCCAGTGGCAGGAGCAGGTCCGGCAGGCAGTCAGCTCGTTCGACGATCAGTTGCTCGACCGGGTCTACGGACAGATTTTCTCCTCCTATGCGTTGCCCGTGGTGTTTCAGGACATCCTGATGCCGCTGTGGCTGCAAATGCTGCAACGGCAGGACGCGTTCGGGCAGACCAGCGAGTGGCTGTTCTTCGATGGTTTTCTGCGAGCGAAGGTGCTGCAGCGCATCGTCGTGCTGCGCGGCTCGCAACCGCGCAAAGTGATTGTCAGCGCGCTGGCCGGTCAATGTCGTGAGCTTGAATTATTGGTGGCGGCGCTGTTTCTCAGTGGCAATGACGCGGGCGTTCGTGTGCTCACGACCGGTCAGCCGTTCGATGAACTGACGCTGGTTTGTGAAAAGATCAGACCCCAGGCGCTGGTGCTGTTTTCCAATCACGCGCCGACCGCAGAGCTGCCGCGACGTCTGAATCGTCTGGCCTTGAGTCTGGATTGTCAGTTGATGCTGGCAGGCGATGCTGCCGATCTGGCGCAGGACAGCCTGGCCGGATCATCGGTTGGCTGTCTGGGTAACGAAGGGGCGACCATGCGCCAGCGCATGAATCAGTTCCTGGCGGGGACGCTGGATACCTGAGAATCAGGTGTGCAGGGCAGGGTGGGTCAGACGATGCTGTTGCAGGATGAACTGGCGTAGACGCTCGGTTTCGTCGGCATCGCTCTGGCTTAGCTCGTAAGCATAAAAGCCACTTTCGGTTTCCCGCTCGAACGTCCCGCGCAGGGAAATCCGCTCGTAGCCCGACGGGCTGAACCACAAGGCAAAATGCTTCGGCGGTTTGGTCTTGTTGCGCACTTCCAGCAGCACACCCTTGTGCGAAACCTCATGCACCCACAACGTACCGGGCTGGCCCTTGGCATTTTCCAGTGCCACGGGTTCTTCCAGAGTCAGGCGCCATGGGCGCACCATCGGCCCGTCTTCATAGATGCTCGGTACGCCCAGGCGCAGGTGCAGGGCGTGGAACTCGTCTTCCACCAGATGCAGCGGGAAGGTCATCTGCTGATTTTCGAAGCTGGCCTGGATGGTGACTTGCTCATGGGCTGCCAGGCGCGTGAGCAGATCACGGATCTGCGAACCACCATTGACCAGCAGGCTCGACGTCGCATCCCGCACATTGAGTTGCGGGTTGTGTTGCATGGTCTGGATGAAATCCAGCTCATCCTGGGTCAGGAGGGCGTCACGCTGCATGGCTAACTCGAAATGAATAATTACAAAGTATTTGGTGATTGTAGTTAATGACAATTAGTTCGCGGTTTTGTTTGCGCCGTTCGTCGCTTTCAGTTCTGCGAGTTCGGCTTCCAGCGCCGCAACCCGGGCTTCCAGTTGCACAACCCGCTGCTGGGCCTTGACCTGAACGGTGACGTCTTTTTGCACGCCCACGAAATAGGTCATTCCGTCATCGGCATTTTTAATCGTGGACAGGGACAGCTCGTTCCAGAACGGCGTGCCGTCCTTGCGGTAGTTGCGCAGGATTTCCCGGCATGAGCCACCGTTTTGCAGTGCCTCGCGAATCAAGGCGAGACTGGCCTGGTCTCGATCTCCGGCCTGCAGGAAGCGACAGTCCTGATAGAGAATTTCTTCGCGGGTGTAGCCGGTCATCTTTTCGAAAGCCGGGTTCACGTAGATCAGGATGTTGTCCTGATCGCCTTCCTTTTCTGCCACCACGATCCCTTCGTTCGACGCGTTGATCACCATTTGCAGCAGACTGGCATTGATCATCTATGAATCCCTTCAGTGTTATCGACCGCAGGCATTCTAGAAGATCGACCGGCGCTGTCTACTGGCCATCAGCGCTTATCGAGAGCCAATCGCAACATGTCGTCGCTGGCTGTTACTATCGCCGCTCTTTTTTTCAGTTTCAGGATCAGATTGATGAAAGTCGCCATCCTCTCCGGCTCGGTGTACGGCACGGCCGAAGAAGTCGCTCGCCACGCTCAGAGCCTGTTGAACGCCGCCGGTTTTGAAACCTTCTACAACGCCCGCGCCAGCCTTGCCGATCTCCAGGCGTTCGGCCCTGAAGCCTTGCTCGGCGTGACTTCGACCACCGGCATGGGTGAGCTGCCGGACAACCTGCAACCGTTGTATTCGGCGATTCGCGACCAATTGCCGGCGGCCTGGCGTGGTTTGCCTGGCGCCGTGATCGCCTTGGGTGACGCGAGCTACGGCGACACGTTCTGCGGCGGCGGCGAGCAATTGCGCGAGTTGTTCGGCGAACTGGGTGTGCGCGAAGTGCAGGACATGCTGCGCATCGACGCCAGCGAAAGCGTTACCCCGGAAACCGACGCCGAGCCTTGGCTGGAACAGTTGATCGCCACGCTCAAGGGCTGATCCCGCGTTCACGCAACAGCGCCAGCCAGGCCTGTGCAGCCTTTGAAAGATAGGCACCCCGGCGCCAGATGAAAGCGATATCCCAGCGCAAGTAATCCGGCGCGTTCAAGGTCAGGCGTACTACGCCTGGCCGCACCAGTCCGCGCGCCACCACGCTGGGCAGCAACACCACGCCTTGCCCGGCGGCCACTAGCGCTGCGAGAAAATCCGCCTGCCCGCTGCGCCCGCCTTCCTTCGGGGTGAAACCCATCTGCTGGCACGCCTGAAGCAAGCGATCGTTGAGCACGAAACTGCGCTGATACAAAAGAAACGGTGTCTCGGCCAACTCTTCCAGACCGATTTCAGATTTTGCCGCCAGTGGATGATCCACCGGTAGCAGCGCATCGAGCGGTTCATCGCAGAACGGCTGGAAGTCGAACTGCGGATCTTTCGGCAGCAGACTGCCGCCCAACTCCAGCTCCCCGCTGAGCACCGCCTGTTCGATGTTGCGACTGCCGCCTTCAAGCAACTGCACGCTGATGTTCGGGTAGCGCCGTCGGTACTCGGCGAACAGCCCGGCAAACAACGCATCGCTGCCGAGCAATGGCAGCCCGAGACGCAACTCGCCGCGTGCCAGATGGCTGAGGTCATCCAGTTCGCTGAGCAGTTCATTGCGCAACCGCAGCATGCCTTCGGCCCGTTGCAGCACCACGCTGCCGGCGGCGGTCAGGCGTATCTGCGAACCCAGCCGTTCGAGCAGAGGCGTGCCGAGGCTCTGTTCGAGCTGGGCGATCTGCTTGCTCACGGCGGACTGACTGATGTGCAGGGTCTTCGCGGCTTGAGTGAAGCCGCCCTGATGCATGACTTCGACAAAGCTTTTGAGCTGTTTGAATTCCATGGCCTGATTCCAGATTGGAATGGCTTTGAGTCTAACAATTCGCTTCGGAGATGGCAGTCGGGTTCGTAAAATAGGCACCTGAAAGGAGCCCCCCGATGAAAACCTCGACCGTTAAATACCTCTCCCGCCTGCTGGCCGAACTGGCCGTGCTGCTCGCTCTCTACCTGCTCGGCTGCCAGATCGCAGCGTGGCTGGCCTGGCCGATTCCCGGCGGCGTGATCGGCATGGCCCTGTTGCTGCTGGGTTTTGCGTTCGGCTGGGTCAAACCGGCGGCGTTGCAAATGGGCTCTGGGTTATTAATGGCCGAGATGCTGCTGTTCTTCATCCCGGCGCTGATGAGCCTGCTGGATTACGGCGCATTGCTGCGCGATGACGGCTGGCGGATCTTGTTGGTGATCGCGGCCAGCACATTGATGGTGATGCTGGTGACCGCGTTCACCGTGGAACTGGCCGTGCGCCTGAGGCGGTCCCATGAAGCTTGAGCTGATGCCGATGTTCTGGCTGGCGTTTACGTTGCTGGCCTATCTGTTCAGTCGCTGGCTGTATCGCCGGACCGGGCGCTACGTGTTGTCGCCGCTGATTTTGGTCCCCGCGTTGCTGCTGGCGGTTGCCGTGCCGCTGCACACCGCTTACGCCGAATATTCGAGTAACACCCATTGGCTGATGCTGGTGCTCGGTCCGGTCACCGTGGCGTTTGCAGTGCCGATCTGGCAGCAGCGGCGATTGCTGGTGCGCCATTGGTCGGCGTTGTTGTTGGGCATGCTGGCTGGCAGCGCCGCGTCGATCGCCACTTCGTTCGGCCTCGCGAAAGCACTGGCGCTGGACAGTTCGGTGACGCTGTCGCTGGTGCCGCGTTCGATCACCACGCCGTTTGCCATGCCGCTGGCGCAGGACCTTGGTGGTGTGCCGGAGCTGACAGCGGTGTTCGTGATGTTCACCGGTGTGTTCGGCGCGATGCTCGGTGGCGTGCTGCTCAAGTGGCTGCCGTTGCGCAGTGCCTTGGCGCGCGGTGCGTTGTTCGGCGTCGGGGCGCACGGTGCCGGGGTCAGCCGGGCCCATGAAGTGGGCGGTGAGGAAGGCTCGGTCGCGGGGTTGGTGATGGTGCTCACCGGGCTGCTCAATCTGTTCGCCGCGCCTTTGTTGGCGTCGTTGCTTTGACATGGATCCAAGCTGTTTGCGTAGCTGACTCGTTCAGTCATCAAGCTGGCTGCCAATGCAACTACGCGACTGTCCGGGGCTGACTAGACTGCTGACACACGCAAAAACAATAAGAACGCAGAGGTGCATACAGTGAGCGTAGCCCCCGTCCCTTCATCCGTGAACGTCAAAGACCAGGTCAGTGCCGCGGAATGGCAGACCCGGGTCGATCTGGCCGCCTGTTATCGTCTGGTCGCGCTGCATGGCTGGGACGATCTGATCTTTACCCACATTTCCGCCAAGGTGCCCGGCACCGAAGATTTCCTGATCAACCCGTTCGGCCTGATGTTCCATGAGATCACCGCCTCGAGTCTGGTGAAGGTCGACCAGGCCGGCAACAAACTCATGGACAGCCCATACGAAATCAATCCCGCCGGCTACACCATCCACAGCGCCGTGCATGAAGTGCGGCACGATGTGGCCTGCGTGCTGCACACCCACACCGCCTCCGGTGTCGCGGTTTCGGCGCAGAAGCAGGGCGTGTTGCCGATCAGTCAGCAATCGCTGTTCGTGCTGTCGAGCCTGGCCTTTCACGCCTATGAAGGTGTGGCGCTCAACCATGAAGAGAAAGCGCGGTTGCAGGCGGATCTCGGTGACAGCAATTTTCTGATGCTGCACAACCACGGTCTGCTGACCTGTGGCGGCACCATCGCCGACACGTTCCTGATGATGTTCACCTTTCAGCGTGCGTGCGACATCCAGGTCATGGCGCAGACTGGCGGTGCCGAACTGATCGCCATCGAACCGCAGATTCTGGCGGGCGCCAAGGCGATGATCGCCGGCGTCACCAAAAGTGCTCAAGGCATGGGTGGCGCGCTGGCCTGGCCGGCGCTGCTGCGCAAACTCGATAAACAAGACCCCGGGTATAAACTCTAATGCCTCTCGCCGAGATCCCTCTGAGTGCCTGGCGCAAACGCAGCCAGACGTTTGTCTTCCGTGGTCAGCCGATCCGCTACTGGACGGCCGGGCAGGGAGAACCGCTGCTGCTGATCCATGGTTTCCCGACGGCCAGTTGGGACTGGCATTACCTGTGGCAGCCGCTGTCCCAGCGCTACCGGGTGATTGCCTGCGACATGCTCGGCTTCGGCGACTCGGCCAAACCCCTGAATCACACCTACAGCCTGCTGGAGCAGGCCGATCTGCAACAGGCCTTGCTGGCGCATCTGCAGGTCGAACAACCGGTGCACGTTCTGGCCCACGACTACGGCGACAGTGTTGCCCAGGAACTGCTGGCCCGGCATTACGAAGACCGGAGCGAGGTCGCCAGTTGCGTGTTCCTCAACGGTGGTCTGTTCCCGGAAACCCATCGGCCGTTGCTGACGCAAAAACTGCTGCTCAGCCCGTTGGGCTGGATGATTGGCCGGGCGTTTACTCGCGATGCGCTGGTGAAAAATTTCCGGCAGATCTTCGGCCCTGACACCCGGCCCAGCGAAAGCGAGATGGATGATTTCTGGAGCCTGATCGAATGCAATCGCGGGCCGCGGGTCATGCACAAGCTGATTCACTACATTCCCGAGCGCCGGGTTCAGCGTGATCGCTGGGTCGCGGCGATGCAGCGCGGCGAGGTGCCGCTGCGGGTGATCGATGGCGAAGTCGATCCGATTTCCGGCGCGCACATGGTCGAGCGTTATCGCGCGCTGATTCCCGACGCTGACACCGTGCTGTTGCCGGGCATCGGACACTACCCGCAAACCGAAGCGCCGGTGCAGGTGCTCAAGCACTACCTCGAGTTTCGCGATCACTTCGTGTTGCCGCCGCGCAAGGTGGCGTGTTCCTGAATTCGTGCCGCAGGCGCCTGGCGCCTCGGCACGTTTTCATCATCCCCCAGCCTTATCGCGCACCATTCAGCCCCAGCCGTGTTCGTTGTGACCGAACGCGTCGTGCCTGACACTCCGGGACACTGTCCCTCAGGCCTGCTGGAGTTGCCCCGATGAATGAGTCTGTGCGTTTCGAAGATAAAGTCGTGATCGTCACCGGAGCCGGTGGTGGCCTGGGACGCGCTCACGCTTTGCTGTTCGCCAAACAGGGCGCCAAAGTGCTGGTCAACGACCTCGGCGGCTCGACCCAGGGCGAAGGCGCCAACGCTTCGGCCGCTGATCGCGTGGTAGCGGAAATCCGTGATGCCGGCGGCATCGCCGAGGCCAACCATGATTCCGTCACCGACGGCGACAAACTGGTGCAGAACGCGCTCGATGTGTTCGGCCACGTCGACGTGGTGGTGAACAACGCCGGGATCCTGCGCGACAAGACCTTCCATAAAATGGAAGACGCCGACTGGGATCTGGTCTACCGCGTCCACGTCGAAGGCGCCTACAAGGTGACCCGTGCCGCATGGCCGCATCTGCGTGAGCAAAACTACGGGCGAGTGATCTTCACCGCATCGACCTCGGGCATCTACGGCAACTTCGGCCAGTCCAACTACGGCATGGCCAAGCTCGGCCTCTACGGCCTGACCCGCACCCTGGCCATTGAAGGTCGCAAGAACAACATCCTGGTCAACGCCATCGCCCCCACCGGCGGCACCCGCATGACCGAAGGCCTGATCCCGCCGCAAGTGTTCGAACAACTCAAACCGGAGCTGGTCAGCCCGCTGGTGGTGTACCTGGCCAGCGAACAATGCCAGGAAACTTCCGGCCTGTTCGAAGTCGGCGGCGGCTGGATGGGCAAGGTACGCTGGGAGCGCAGCCTGGGCGCCGGGTTCGATCCTCGCGTCGGGTTTTCCCCGGAAGACGTCGCGGCGCACTGGCAGCAGATCTGTGATTTCGAAGGTGCGGCGCATCCGAAGGACAACATCGAGGCGCTGAAGGAAATGATGGGGAATCTGCAGAAGTATTCGTTGTAACCTGAAGTGGCCACCAGGTGAGAGCCTGGTGGCCGATTTGCCGATCAGGTGTATCTGTTTTCGATCATGAATTTTGGAGGGGACCAGTTCGGGCCTTTGATCGCCAGGCCGTGCTCTCCGAGAGCAAGTACCCCGGCGGCGAAGAGGCGGGAGTAGGCGTTTTCGAGTGCGCCATACTCTTTGAGGATGTCACGGTTGTAGAGTCTGATCATCCTGTCCAGATGTGGATTTGCTTTGATCAGCGCGAATACCGCAACGATGTCATCCAGAGGCTCGTTTTTTACGATCTGTTCGACGGTGTTCATTTCCACATCTCCTTCAACAACTGCTGGTATGCGCGTTCTGCTTGTTCTGCGTCTGCTGCCAGCGCTTCAGGTGTATAGAGCAGAGAAGCGTCATCCTTCAATTTGAAGTCTTCCAATGTTGCTGTGTGCACATTGTTCCAAACAGGTGAATCTGGATCAGGCCGCTCGGTATCGCCATACCCCAAGGCCCTGAATCTTTCCAGCTCCCTTAACTCGTGAGTATAGAAGCGCTTGTCTGTGTCCGTTATTTCAAGCTCTCCGCTGATGATTTTTTCCAGGCGGTCAAGCATTACCTTATTGGCGGCCGATTCAGGAAATCTGGATATGTGCAGTTTCACGATAGTTGCTCCTTCTGATGTTGCAGTTACAGGTGTCCATGCCAAATCAAGAATTGAGCCGCCGATTTCTTTGGGGTTGAATGCGCGGCCACTGTGCTCGCCATCTTCGACGCCTCCGTCATAAGGACTGCTGAAAACCACATACAGAGGCGGTATCCCCGACTCAATCGGAAAGACCGTGATAAACCCACCCAACTCATACCGATCCAGTTCAGGAAACGGGTCGATCCGCCCCTCTCCAGGAACTACTTCAGCACCGTCGTAAATCGGCAGTTCCGAATCGGCCTGCGGCAAGTCCGTCGAGGGATTCAGCTGATCTACCAATGGCGTCCAGGTCAGCGTGGGGCCGTTGGTGTCGCTGGCAGTGGAAACGTAGGTGTTTGTGCGAGCGTCGAAGTGTGCGGCCCTGACGGGTACATTGGCGGGGACAGTCAGACCGTCCGTGGTGACTACAACGAACTCGATTTTGTCGCCCATCGTCGATGAACCGAGCCTGACCGGCAGATCGACATCTCCTCCAATGGCGGCTGACTGATACAGCTCATCGCTGCTCAAGTCGGGTGCCAGGTCTGACAGTGGAACGCTGGCAGAGTAAAGATCGCCGTTGCCCAGTCTCGAGGGTGCAAGCAAAGCGGCGAACCCGACAATTACCGGCGCAGCCGCTGTGTATATACCCGTCAGCGCCAGGGACACCGCCGTTCGCAGCGATGTTCTGAGTGCCAGCGTAGTTGCCGGGTTGTTGCCAAAGACGCCAAGCGGCCCGCTGAAGGTGGGGCCGAATGCGGCCATTGATCCGGCATTGGCAACGACGGGGGATTGTCCGTTCGGGGCGTTTTTCGCTTGCAGACGTGCCTGCTCGGCAGCCATCTGCTGTGCGATGGCTTCGGCGGCGATTCGCGCCTGCTCGGCGGCAAGCCGTTGCACCTCAGCCAGCGCTGCAAGGCGCGCCTCTTCACGGGCCTGGATTTCCTTTTGCACCTTTTGCTGCCGTGCCGCCTCTGCGAGTGCTCGCTGACGGTGTTGTTCAGCAGCGATTCGGGCTCGTTCGGCTGTTTGCCTGGCCAGCTCCCGGTCGTTGGCTTGGGAGGCGGCAAGCCAGGTGTAATAGTTGGTGTTCTGTCGACTCAGAATGTCGATGGTCTGGGACAGCAGCCTCACTTCATGAGCCGCGCGGTACGAAACGGTCCAAGCTTGTATGGCTATGCCATAGGGCTTGATCTGCGGCTCCATCTGCGAAGCCTTTTGGATAAATTCGGGCAGCGTTTTATTGGCAGGGTCACTGCCGAAGAACTGGTTAGCGATGGCGCTTTGTTGCTGAAGTACTACCGTCTTGCGCGCTATCAATCTGTTGCGAATGTCCAGTTCGCGAATAACCGCTTGCGTGGGAGGTAGATAATGATTGGAGCCCTCCTGCCGAATCGTCGCTAATTCATGTTCAATTGTTTGTGGTAATTGAGTCGTACGGGTTTGATATTCACTCTCCAGAACACTGATATTTGATTGCATGGCGTGTGCGATCATATGAGCGGAGTGGGCGGTCATTTGCATGCCATGCCCATGGCCAAACATCCCGCTGCCGTGAGGAATTCTGGGCGAATGGGATGGCGGCATAATGAATGTGTCGCGTGGTGCAATGCCTCGTATATGGACGGCGTCGTTAATGCCTATTTCCAATCTTCCTGATGGAGGGGTTGCCATATCCATATCCTTTTGAATAAGCAGGTTTGTAATAAGCCGGCAAAAAGTCGTAGCGCCGACAAGCGTTTGCATGGAATCAAGTTACAGCAAGATGTGTTGGCCTGATTCTGATTAGGCTGTAGTTGATGGCGAATTAATCTGTATGAAATTTGAGCGGGTATTAAAAAGAGTGGGTATTTCCCGTTTTAAAATGGAAATATCTGACGAGCTATTCGGAATCTTCCATAAGTGAACGATGTGATCTTTTTCGCAGGCATAAAAAAGGCCGCTGCAAACGCAGCGGCCAAGGTAAGACGTTGGATCAAGGAGCTACAAATCAACGTCAGTGAACACCGGGGCGAGGGATCGAAAAACGCTTCGGTCCATCAGAAATCATTGCCGACGACTCGGTCGCGGACTTCGTGCTTGCTGGCGGTCTGCCGTGAAAGCCCGCTCAGAATAAGGGCTGGCGCCTCAGGGAAAAATAGCGATTCCGGACATGCACTGTTACGGGGCATGTAACAGTGGCGCGCACCGCGGTCGTCATTATCCGTTGCGTTGATAGTGGTGCATCCAGCCTGTTCATGGCGGGCGCAAAGCCTTGTCGCAGGCGGGGATTCATCCTTTCGAGCGACAGCGTGAATACCTCCTTGGTGCGCTTATCGTCCCCGTGTGGCGGCAGTAGGGTGAGGCCTTCTGTCACTCACCGGGGAAGACGCATGACAAAAACAACAATGCGCGCCATCTTCACACCGCACGCGCTCGCCGCTGCGGTGGCCTTGGGTTGCTGTGCCCAGGCGCACGCGGTCGCTTTCAATATCGGGGAAATCGAAGGCACCTTCGATTCGTCGCTGTCGGTCGGTGCGAGCTGGGGCATGCGCGATGCCGACAAGTCGCTGGTGGGTACGGTCAACGGCGGGACGGGCCAGTCTTCCACCGGTGATGACGGGCGTTTGAACTTCAAGAAGGGCGAGACCTTTTCCAAGATCTTCAAGGGCATCCACGACCTCGAACTGAAGTACGGCGACACCGGTGTGTTCGTGCGCGGCAAGTACTGGTACGACTTCGAACTCAAGGACGAAGACCGCGAGTTCAAACAGATCAGTGACAAGGGTCGCAAGGAAGGCGCGAAGTCTTCCGGCGCGCAGATTCTCGATGCGTTCGTCTATCACAACTACTCCATCGCCGATTTGCCGGGCACCGTGCGTGCCGGTAAGCAAGTAGTGAGCTGGGGCGAAAGTACCTTCATCGGTAACTCGATCAACAGCATCAACCCGATCGACGTCTCGGCGTTTCGCCGGCCAGGTGCGGAGATCAAGGAAGGGCTGATTCCGGTGAACATGCTGTTCGCCTCTCAGGGGCTCACCGACCAACTGACGGTCGAGGGCTTCTACCAACTGGAATGGGATCAGACCGTCCTCGACAACTGCGGCACCTTCTTCGGTGTCGACGTGGCGGCGGATGGTTGCAACAACGGCTACACCGTCGGCAGCCCGGCGATCGCTCCGTTGGCGCCGCTGACGGCAGCCTTTGGTCAGCCGATCCAGGTCACCCGCGAAGGCGTGATCGTGCCCCGTGGCGGCGACCGCGATGCGCGGGATTCCGGGCAATGGGGCACGGCGTTGCGCTGGCTCGGCGATGACACCGAGTACGGCCTCTACTTCATGAATTACCACAGCCGCACGCCGACGGTTGGCACCAGCACCGCCGGACTGTCGACCCTCGCGGCGCTGCCGGGCATGGTCGGGATCGCCAACCGGCTGGCGCCCGGCAGCGGTTCGGGGCTGGCGCAAAGCGTGATGCTCGGGCGCGGCCAGTATTACCTCGAATACCCGGAAGACATCCGCCTGTACGGCGCGAGTTTCTCCACCACGCTGCCGACCGGCACCGCCTGGACCGGCGAGATCAGCTACCGGCCCAACGCGCCGGTGCAGGTCAACACCAACGACTTGACCCTGGCCCTGCTCAATCCGATTGCCGGCGGTGCCGCGTCGCCGCTGGTCACCTCGCCGGGTGCTGACAACAAGGGCTACCGGCGCAAGGAAGTGACGCAGATCCAGAGCACGCTGACGCACTTTTTCGATCAGGTCTGGGGCGCTCAGCGTCTGACTCTGGTGGGTGAAGCAGCGGTGGTTCGGGTCGGTGGACTGGAATCGCGCAGCAAACTGCGTTATGGCCGTGACTCGGTCTACGGCCAGTACGGTTTCGGCGGCGACACCGACGGTTTCGTCACCTCCACCTCCTGGGGCTATCGCGCCCGGGCGATCCTCGATTACGCCAACGTGATCGGCGGGATCAACCTCAAGCCCAACCTGTCCTGGTCCCACGACGTCGCCGGTTATGGCCCCAACGGCCTGTTCAACGAAGGCGCCAAGGCCGTCAGCGTCGGGGTCGATGCCGACTACCGCAACACCTATACCGCGAGCCTGAGTTACACCGATTTTTTCGGTGGTGACTACAACACCCTCGAAGACCGTGACTTCGTGGCCCTGAGCTTCGGTGTGAACTTCTGATCTGCCCGAGAAGGATGAATGCAATGCGCAAGATGATTCTGCAATGCGGTGTCCTGGCCCTGAGCCTGCTGGCCGCCAACGTGATCGCGGCGGTGTCGCCGGACGAAGCCAACAAGCTCGGCACCAGCCTGACGCCGCTGGGCGCCGAGAAGGCCGGCAACGCCGACGGCTCGATTCCGGCCTGGACCGGCGGTATCCCGAAAAACGCCGGTGCGGTCGACAGCAAGGGTTTCCTGGCTGACCCGTTCGCCAGCGAAAAACCGCTGTTCACCATCACCGCCGCCAACGTCGACAAGTACAAGGACAAGCTGTCCGACGGCCAGGTGGCGATGTTCAAGCGCTACCCCGAGACCTACAAGATTCCGGTCTACCCGACCCACCGCACCGTGGCCGTGCCGCCGGAAATCTACGAGTCGGCCAAGCGCAGCGCGCTCAACGTCACCACGATCAACGACGGTAACGGTCTGGCCAATTTCACCGGCAATCGCTACTACGCCTTCCCGATTCCCAAGAACGGGGTAGAGGTGTTGTGGAACCACATCACTCGCTATCACGGCGGCAACGTCAAACGCATCATCACTCAGGTGACCCCGCAGACCAACGGCAGTTACACGCCGATCCGCTTCGAAGAAGAGATCGCCGTGCCGCAACTGATGAAGGATCTGGACGCGGACAAAGCCGCCAACGTCCTGACCTTCTTCAAACAGTCGGTGACCGCCCCGGCGCGACTGGCCGGTAACGTGCTGCTGGTGCACGAGACCCTTGATCAGGTGAAGGAGCCGCGTCTGGCGTGGATCTACAACGCCGGCCAGCGCCGGGTCCGTCGTGCACCGCAAGTCGCCTATGACGGGCCGGGCACCGCTGCCGACGGCCTGCGCACCTCGGACAACTTCGACATGTTCTCCGGCGCGCCGGACCGCTACGACTGGAAACTGATCGGCAAGAAGGAAATGTACATTCCGTACAACAGCTACAAACTCGATTCGCCGAGCCTCAAGTACGACGACATCGTCAAGGCCGGACACATTAACCAGGACCTGACTCGCTATGAACTGCACCGGGTCTGGGAAGTGGTCGGCACGGTGAAACCGAACGAGCGGCACATCTACGCCAAGCGCCACATGTACATCGACGAGGACAGCTGGCAAGTGGCGCTGGCCGATCACTACGACGGTCGCGGGCAACTGTGGCGAGTGGCCGAAGGACACGCTCAGTACTACTACGATCACCAGGCCCAGGCCTACACCCTCGAAGCGCTCTACGACATCATCGCCGGCCGCTACATTGCCCTGGGGATGAAGAACGAAGAGAAGCACAGCTTCGAATTCGGCTTCGAAGCCAAGGCCGCCGACTACACCCCGTCGGCTCTGCGCGCCGAGGGCGTACGGTAAGGGTTTCGATACATGGGCAAGGCAAAAGGCGACCGTACGGTCGCCTTTTTTATGGGCGCCAATCAGCGTACTGAATACTCGTCAACAAGCGCCGGGGAGAGGGCTAGGGTGAGCGTACAACGATAAAAAGGCGTACCCGATGACCGCCATGACCCACGCTCCGGATCGAGCGGGTTTTCTCCCGAGACTGTCTTCCCATCACCTTGCGCGTCCGCGTCTTTGCGGGGCTCTGCTGGAGTCAGCGGCGCGGGTCAAACTGGTCTGCGCACCGGCCGGCAGCGGCAAGACCGCGCTGCTCACCGAATGCCTGCTTCAGGCGCCCGTCAATTGCACGCTGTATTGGTTGCCGCTGGCGGGCTCGTCCTTGAGCGTTGGCGAATTTTGCGAACGGCTGGCGCGCACTATGGGACTGACAGGCGCAGACGAGACATCACTGCTGTATGAACTGGCGCGGCGTACTTCGACAACGTGGGTGCTGATCGATGACTACTGCCGATATCCGGAGCCTGCGCTGGATGCCTTTCTCGACCGGATGCTGGCGGTCAGCAGTCCGGCCCTGACGTGGTGGATCGGCACGCGGCGCCGTCCGTCCTGCAACTGGCCCCGCTTGCTGCTCGATGATGCTTTGTACGAATGTGAAGGCGCGGCGTTGGCGCTGACCCGGGACGAAATCGCACAAGCGTTGCGACACTTGCCTCCCGCCCAGGCCGACAGCGTGGCGGGGCGCATCTTCCAGCGCAGCGGCGGCTGGTGCGCCGGGGTGCGGATGCTGTTGATGCAAAAATGCGACTGGTCGCAAAAGACCTTGCCGCAGCAACGCATGGACACCTTGCTGGACTACCTGCAACACGAACTGTTCAGTGGTCTGAGCCCGGAGTTGGCCGAGGCCTGGCGTGTGCTGGCGCATTTGCCGCGGTTCAATGCCGAGCTCTGTGAACACCTGTTTGGTGCCGGAGAGGGCGCCCAGTACTTGCGCACGCTGCAAGTGCTCGGCTGCTTTATCGAGCCCTGGAACGATTCGGCCGACTGGCTGCAGGTTTGCCCGTCACTGTCGCACGTCATTCGCGAAGAGCAGTGGCCATCGGGGCGTTCCTGGCATCGTCGGGCATGCCAGTGGTTCGCTGCCGCGAATGACTGGCGCTCGGCTTTTGAACAGGCTCTCCTGGCCGAAGAACATGAGGCGGCCATCAGTCTGTTGCAGCACTTCAGCTTCGAGCATCTGTTCGAAGAGCAAACGGTGGTGCTGTTGTTACGGCTGCATGAAATCCGCGGCGGTGAGCTGACAATGAGTTCGCCACAGCTGGTCGGACTGATGACGGCGGCGTTGCTGTTTGCCGGTCGCTTTGAACAGGCGGGGCAATGCATTGCGCGTCTTTCGTGTTTCCTGCCGCAATCCTCTGCACAGGGTGAGTGTCAGCTGATTGCACGCTGGCAGGCGTTGAGCGGTTGGCTCGCGCATCTCGAGGGGCGGATGGGGGCTGCCCAAGAGCACTTCTCTCAAGCATTGGAAGTACTGGATGCGGACAGCTGGATCGCTCGGGCAATGTGTTTGTCCGGATTGACCCAGCAAGCACTTTTAAGAGGCGAACTCGACGTTGCGCATGCCTGTAACCGCCAGGCGCTGTGTCTGGCACGCGCGCAAGGTTCGCTGGTGTTCGAGGCACTGCTTGAGCTCGATCATGCGCAATTGCTGGAGCAGCGCGGCACAGCGTCCCGGGCTGAAAGCCTTCTGGCCAATGTCCACGATTTGCTTGGCAAGCAATCGAATCGGCCGACACCGTTGATGGGAAGAATCGCGTTACGCCGAGGGCGGCTGGCTTTGAGTCAGGGGTTGGACGCCCGCGCCGCAGGGTTTTTCCAGGCCGGCCTGGAGGACTGCAAACGCAATCATGACAAGCGCGTGCTGTATGGCTTCATCGGACTGGCGCAATTGGCCGCCAACCAGGCGGATTACGAACAGGCTTTCGTGTGCCTGCGCGATGCCGAGCGGCTGATGCAACTGCGGCAGATTCCGGACACGGTCTATCGCGGTGCCTTGTTGCACGCCAGCAGCCTTTTCTGGCTGCAGCAAGGACGTAACGAACTGGTTTGCGAGGCGATGACCCGCCTGCTGCGACACTATCAGGGAACCGGTGCATTGCAGGCTCCACCTGCGACGCTGGAGCTGATTCCACGTATCGAGTATTTGCTGATCCTGGCCGAGGTTGAATTACACAAGGCTCACTGCCCGATCGCGCGCCTCCAGCAGCTTCTGGAAACCGCCCGGCATTGCAGAATGCTTTCTCTGGAAACCGACCTCCACCTGGCATTGGCCGAGGTCGCGTTCGCGCTGGGTGACGAATTGTTGGCCAGATCTCATTTGCAGGCGGGTTGTGAAATGGCCAGCCTGCATGGACTGCATCAGGCGCTGCATGAACTGAAAATGCGCCGTCCCGAACTGATTGACGGGGTTGCCGAGACACCTTGTGCAGTCAGTTCGAGCGGTGGCGCATTGCTCAGTCAGCGAGAACTGGAAGTTTTGAGACTGATTGCCAAAGGGTATTCCAATCAACAGATTGCAGATCAGCTGTTTATTTCCTTACATACGGTAAAGACTCATGCCAGGCGTATACATGGAAAGTTGGGTGTCGAGCGCAGAACGCAAGCAGTGGCCAGTGCAAAGATACTGGGTCTGGATGTATAGCGGCGTTACAGCGGGAGAATGATTTATTTGTTCGGTTTCTTCTCGGAGATAATTATTAAATATTCAAAATGTGAAGTAACGGGTCGCTTGTTTTAGTCGGGGTTGTTGAGCGTTAGTTTTGTTGCATTGAATAAATGGCGTTGTGTCATTTAGTTTTTGATGCTGCAAGGAACTCGCAATGAACGATTTAAAAGATACCCTCGGCGTTCGTCCGCAATGGCTCGCTGGCACCAGCTCGTACAATCAACAGAAGTATGAATACCTGATGCAGCAAATGGCTGGCCAGGAAGCGGAGCTCAGGCAAATGCTGGGCAAATCGGCATCCTTGAAGACCTATGCATCCGCACGTGTTCAGGAATGGACGAACAGCGCATTGGGTGCTCGAATTGATCCGGAAAGTGTCAGTGTCGTTTCCCGCTTCAGCATTCAAATGGCTGGTCGCACGCTGGTTCAAGAGGATAAGCGTTCGTTACTGGAGCTGGCATTGTTCGGTCTGCATGATCAGAACCACCGGTCTGAAATGAAGTTCGAAGGTCAGATTCCTTCAGGCTTGACTCAAGCACGCGTGGAAAACTGGTTGTCCGGGGTCGATATCCGATCGGATTACTTCGAAGCGCTTCGAAAGTCCTTTGATGATTACGGCGTGCAAATCGCATTGTTGGGAGCCTTGGGAACTCGCATTGCTTTCAGCGCGTTCTCGGCGACTTTGCAGGGACACCTCAATCAGTCGAGCATGCAGATGGTCGAGCGCTTCCTGCAGGGGGACCGCAGCATTTCGGCATCGGCGTTCGTGTTGAAGGGATACCGATATGGTTTCAGGGACCTGACGGCTTTCCAGCAAAAGAGCAATCCCTATGGCGCCTGCGCCTTGTACGCTCCAGGCTCGCCTGGCGGGCGGGACTGGTACGCGTTCCCCAATATTCGCGAGCTCGAGTTTCAGGTGGCCGGCTGGGTCAGGACTGACGAGGGCGTGAGCTATCTGACGTCCCAGGCGCATCCTCAGGAGAGGGGCGCATTGACGAAGTATGCGAAACAGCTTCAGCAACTTCCGAGTGCCTGGAAAGGCGCAAACTTCTACGAATGGCCCGAGGCACCCGAAGGGATTCTTGCAGAGGCGGTTTTCTATCAAGTGTCCTGGGACCTGGCCCAGGAGAGTCTTGTCCAGCCGGTTGGCTATCGAAACTCGTCTGCCGATCTTCGTCAGCGTTACGCTCGATTGAACACTGAGTTGAAGGCCCTCTATACCGTCAACGCTCGCGAAGCCGGCATCGTTCCCTATGAGACTTTTTGCCGTGATCTCATAAAAAATAAAATAGAAGACCTGCTGAAAGCATCCGGGGAAATCGTCGTAGTCAATCCTGATGAGATTATTGTCGAGCTGGAGCAGGGTGAAGAAATTTCGTTGTCGCGGATCATTATCAAAGAGACGCCGTTCACTGTGCGTGAAGTGGAGGGCAAGCTGCCAGGTATTTATCCGCGCTTTCGCGTGAGTGCAGGTCATCCAACGCTGCACAATCTTGATATTCGTCAATTGGCAAGCTGGTCCCGAACATTGCGCCCGGGAGAAAAGTACATTGCCATGTTGCGTTCGGTTTATCTGAACAATAAACATCCAGACTATGAGCTTAAGCGGGAAATACATTTTAGAGCGCAGCAAGCCGAGATGTACCGGGCGGTATTGTCCAGCCAGTTTTCCGGCGAGATGTCCCCAGGGTTGGCTGAACAGTTGAATCGTTTGATCGCAGGGCTGGACAAGGCCTCGGATCCATCGTTTCCTCCTTATGGAGAAACCGTCACCAACGTGCAATACAGTGCGGTGTTCAAACTGCATTTGAAGCGTTGCCTGATTGAAGGCGTCTACGTTTTCAGATTGGTAGAGGGCGGAAAAATCACCGAGATTCTCTACACGCCCAACGCACCCGATGGTATCCATTACCGCCCGATGAATCAGCTCTTTGCGTCGATCAGGGAAAACGCTCTCGGCCAGTATTTCTATGAACGGGTCAAATACATCGAGCAGCCGATCATCGGGACTTTCGTCAATAACATCGAGTTCAAGAACATCTCCGAAAGCCCGCCCGTGCTTGAGATGAACAGCCGTGTGCAGTCGTTGCGGGCGAGTTACAACGCCCGCATAGAACGGATTATTTCCGATGTGGACGCACAAACGACCAGCCTTGGTGAAATCATCGGGAAATTGGTTTATGACACGTCAGTTCTGGCTGCAACGGTGGTCAGCATGGTTATTCCACCGGTGGGGCTGGCGCTTTCGGCGGTGCAGATCACCAGGAATGTTCTCGAGGGTGCCCAGGCTTACAAGTACGGAGATCGGGAAACAGCGTTCAACCATTTCAAGGATGCGTTGCTGGACCTGGCCTCTCTGGTTCCCGGAGGGAAAGAAGCGACCAAGGCTCAGAAGACCCTGATCCAGCTTCTGGGTGACGCCAACACCGTCGTCGGTCTGGTGGCTTCGGCCACTGGCCAGAGTCTCGGCTACGAGCGTTTTCAGGAACTGCTCGAGGAGATCCTGAAAGAAGAGTCGGCCAGCGATAGCCAGACGTTGTTGCTGTAACCGGCTGAAGTCATCTGACTAGCGGGCGTCAAACCCCATCCGCCAGCTCACGGCCCGCGTCGCCGCCAGCAACCGCTGCGCCGCCGGGCCGTTTTCGTCGGCATGAAACAGCGAGGTCGGGCCGACGATGGTCAATACCGCAGCGACCTGCCCGAGAGCGTTGAACACCGGTGCCGACAAGGCATCGACGCCGGGCATCAGCAAGCCGTGAACATGATGCAGACCGCGTTCGCGGATCTGTTCGCACAACGCCGCATAAGCTTTTTCGTCTGCCAGCGGATGGCCGCCGCTGGCGATTTCCTGCTCGCGCAATTCATCGGTTTCCCGATGCGGCAGGAACGCGCCGAAGACCAGGCCGGTGGAGGAACTGAGCAACGGTAATACCGAGCCCAGTTGCGTCACTACCGTCACCGCGCGCACCGCCGGTTCGATGTGCACCACGGTCGCGCCCTGATTGCCCCATACCGCGAGGAAACAGGTTTCGTTGAGTTCGTCGCGCAACTCGGCCAGCGGCAGGGCGGCGACTTTCAGCACGTCCATACTGTTGAGTGCAGCCAGGCCCACGCGCAGCGCTTCACGGCCGAGACCGTAGTGATTGGTGGCGGTGTTCTGTTCGGCAAAACCGCTGGCGATCAAGGCCTGCAGATAACGGTGAACCTTGCTCGCCGGCATCTGCACATGTTCGGCCAGACGCGACAGCGAAGTGGACGGCGACAACTCGGCCAGGGCCTTGAGGATGTCGGTGCCGACTTCGGCGGAGCGGACTTTCTGTTTGCCGTTGCTGTCGCTGGTTTTTTCCATGGTGCTGCCGTGTCCCGGAACGAATGGGCGTCTTTATAGCTTGACGCTGGATAGCGAGCAAATTACGTTATGCGTAATTGAATTACGATAAAAATAACCCCGGCGTGCCAAGACCTCCGACCCAGAGCGTCCGGCCATGCCGACTCCCTGTTCAGGAGGCTCCATGAACCTCGATTCAGCCCTGGCTTACCAGTCCGGTTTCGGCAACGAATTCAGCTCCGAAGCGTTGCTCGGCGCACTGCCCGTCGGCCAGAACTCCCCGCAGAAAGCCCCTTACGGTCTGTACACCGAACTGTTCTCCGGCACCGCGTTCACCATGACCCGCAGTGAAGCGCGGCGTACGTGGATGTACCGGATCCAGCCGTCGGCCAATCACCCGGCATTCGTCAAACTCGAGCGGCAACTGGCGGGCGGCCCGTTGGGTGAAGTCACCCCCAATCGCCTGCGCTGGAACCCGCTGGAGATCCCGGCCGAACCGACCGATTTCATCGACGGTCTGGTGAGCATGGCGGCCAATTCCGCTGCCGAAAAACCGGCCGGCATCAGCATCTATCACTATGGCGCCAACCGTTCGATGGAGCGCGTGTTCTTCAACGCCGACGGCGAGCTGCTGCTGGTGCCGCAACTCGGGCGCCTGCGCATCGCCACCGAACTGGGTGTGCTGGAAGTGGCGCCGCTGGAAATCGCCGTGCTGCCACGGGGTTTGAAATTCCGCGTCGAATTGCTCGATCCGCAGGCTCGCGGCTATGTCGCCGAGAACCATGGCGCGCCGCTGCGCCTGCCGGATCTGGGGCCGATCGGCAGCAACGGTCTGGCCAATCCACGGGATTTCCTGACCCCGGTCGCCGCGTACGAAAACCTGCAACAACCGACCACCCTGGTGCAGAAATTCCTCGGCCAGTTGTGGGGTACCGAGCTCAATCACTCGCCGCTGAACGTGGTCGCCTGGCATGGCAACAACGTGCCGTACAAATATGACCTGCGCCGCTTCAACACCATCGGCACCGTCAGTTTCGATCACCCGGATCCGTCGATCTTCACCGTGCTGACCTCGCCGACCAGCGTCCACGGTCTGGCCAACCTCGACTTCGTGATCTTCCCGCCGCGCTGGATGGTGGCGGAGAACACCTTCCGTCCGCCGTGGTTCCACCGCAACCTGATGAACGAATTCATGGGCCTGATCCAGGGCGAATACGACGCCAAGGCTGAAGGTTTCGTGCCCGGCGGTGCATCCCTGCACAGCTGCATGAGCGCCCACGGCCCGGACGGCGAGACCTGCACCAAAGCCATCAATGCGGACCTGAAACCGGCGAAGATCGACAACACCATGGCCTTCATGTTCGAGACCAGCCAGGTGCTGCGCCCAAGCCGCTTTGCCCTCGACTGCCCGCAACTGCAATCCACTTATGACGCCTGCTGGGCCACGCTGCCCGCCACGTTCGACCCGACCCGGAGATAACCCATGACTCAGAATTCCATCACCCGCAGTTGGGTCGCTTCGGCCAACGGCCACACCGAATTCCCGCTGCAGAACCTGCCGCTGGGTGTGTTCAGCATCGACGGCTCGGCACCGCGCGCGGGCGTGGCGATTGGCGAGCACATCTTCGATCTGCAAGTGGCGCTGGAGGCTGGTCTGTTCGACGGCGTTGCGCGCGGTGCTGTCGAGGCCATGCGCGGCGGTCAGTTGAACGCCTTCTTCGAGCTCGGTCGCGACGCCCGCGTTGCCCTGCGCGAGCGTCTGCTGGAACTGTTCAGCGAAGGCAGCACTCACCGCGGCAACATCGAAGCCCAAGGCGCGAAACTGCTGCCACTGGCCGCCGATTGCCAGCTGCACCTGCCGGCGCGCATCAGCGATTACACCGACTTCTACGTCGGCATCGAGCACGCGCAGAACGTTGGCAAACTGTTCCGTCCGGACAACCCGCTGCTGCCGAACTACAAACACGTACCGATCGGCTACCACGGTCGTGCGTCTACCGTGCGCGCCTCCGGTGCCGACGTGCGCCGTCCGAAAGGTCAGACCTTGCCAGCCGGCGCGACCGAGCCGACCTTCGGCCCGTGCGCGCGCTTGGACTATGAGCTGGAACTGGGGATCTGGATCGGTCAGGGCAACGAGATGGGCGAGTCGATCGCCATTGGTGACGCCGCTGAACACATCGCCGGTTTCTGCCTGCTCAACGACTGGTCGGCCCGTGATATCCAGGCCTGGGAATACCAGCCGCTCGGCCCGTTCCTGTCCAAGAGCTTCATCACCAGTGTTTCGCCATGGGTGGTGACTGCCGAAGCGCTGGCGCCATTCCGCACTGCGCAACCAGCGCGCCCGGAAGGTGATCCGCAGCCATTGCCGTACCTGCTCGACAAGCGCGATCAGGATGGCGGTGGTTTCGACATCGAGCTGGAAGTGCTGCTGCTCACCGAGAAAATGCGCGAACAGAATCTGCCGGCCCATCGCCTGACCCTGAGCAACACCCGCTACATGTACTGGACCGTTGCGCAAATGGTCGCGCACCACAGCGTCAACGGCTGCCAGTTGCAGGCTGGTGACCTGTTCGGTTCGGGCACTTTGTCCGGCCCTGAAAACGGTCAGTTCGGCAGCCTGCTGGAAATCACCGAGGGCGGTAAAAAGCCGATCGAACTGGCGTCCGGTGAAGTGCGCAAATTCCTTGAAGACGGCGACGAAATCATCCTGCGCGCCCGCTGCGCCCGCGAAGGTTTTGCCTCGATCGGCTTCGGCGAATGCCGTGGCACCGTGCTGGCGGCGCGCTGACAGGAGCGGCTCATGGATCTCTATACCTATTACCGCTCCACCTCGTCGTACCGGGTGCGGATCGCGCTGGCCCTCAAGGGCCTCGACTACCAGGCGTTGCCGGTCAATTTGATCGCACCGCCGGGCGGCGAGCATCGGCAACCGGCGTATCTGGCGATCAATCCTCAGGGCCGGGTGCCGGCCTTGCGCACTGATGACGACAAGTTGCTGATTCAGTCGCCGGCGATCATCGAGTACCTGGAGGAACGTTATCCACAGGTGCCGCTGCTGCCCGAAGACCTCGTTGCCCGTGCACAGGTGCGCGGCGTGGCGGCGGTGATCGGCTGCGATGTGCACCCGCTGCATAACGTCAGTGTGCTCAACCGCTTGCGCGGGTTGGGGCATGACGAGCCGCAAGTCAACGAGTGGATCGGTCACTGGATCAGTCAGGGGCTGACGACGGTGGAGCAGTTGATCGGCGACAGCGGCTTCTGTTTCGGCGAGTGGCCGTGCGTGGCGGACGTGTACCTGATTCCGCAGTTGTACGCGGCCGAGCGGTTCAACGTTTCGCTGGAGGCGTTTCCACGGATTCGTCGGGTGGCCGCGTTGGCTGCTGAACATCCGGCGTTCATTGCGGCGCATCCGGCGAATCAGCCGGATACCCCGAAGTAGCATTTGATGGCTCCCGTGCAGCGCACGGGAGCCATTCCGGTTACCCGCAAAAAATCATAAAAACAAAACAGGTACCTTGCGATGCACAACCAGATTGCCAGCTTTCGGGCGGCACTCGACGCCCGTCCTGTGTCCCGCTTTCAGTGGTTGCTCCTGATTCTTCTCGCCTTGCTGCTGGTCACCGACGGCTATGACGCCCAGGTGCTCGGTTACGTGGTGCCGGCGCTGGCGCAGGACTGGGGCCTGGAGAAATCCGCGTTCGGCCCGGTGTTCAGCGCCAACCTGTTGGGTCTGACGCTTGGCTCGCTCGCTGTCACCCCGCTGGCCGACCGCTTCGGCGTTCGACGGATTCTGCTCGCCTGCGTGCTGATCTACGCCAGCCTCACCGTGCTGATGGTGTTCGCCGATTCCCTGAATACCCTGATGATCGCGCGCTTCATCTGCGGCATCGGCATGGGCGGCGCGATGCCCAGCGCCATGGCGTTGATGTCGGAATATTCACCACCGCGCCTGCGCACGTTGATGGTGACGCTGGCGGCCTGCGGCTTCTCGTTCGGCGGTGCGGCGGGTGGTTTTGTCGCGGCGGGTTTCATCGACCGTTTCGGTTGGCAAGCGGTGTTCCTCGCGGGCGGTGTCACGCCGTTGCTGCTGTTCCCGTTTCTCTGGTGGATGCTGCCGGAATCCTTGCCACGACTGCTGCGTGACGCGCCGCCCTATGCACGCCTGCGCAAAGTCACCGCGCGGATGCTGCCGGACTGGCAACCGCCGGCCGCCTCGGTCGAACAGAACGAACGCGAGCAGGGCAGCAAACTGACCGTGGTGGAGTTGTTCCGCAACGGTTACGCACGCCCGACCTTGCTGATCTGGGCGACGTTTTTCGTCAGCCTGATCCTGCTGTATTTCATGATCAGCTGGCTGCCGTCGCTGCTGCTGGAAAGTGGCCTGAAACTCAACGAAGCGAACCTGGTGACGTCGATGTTCCTGTTCGCCGGCACGCTCGGCGCAATCTGCATGGCGTGGTTCGCCGACCGGTTGAAAAGCAAGGTGCGGCTGCTGTCCGGCGTGCTGGCTGGCGCGGCGGTGTGCACGATCCTGCTGGGCCTGAATCACGACAACCCGCGCTATCTGGTGGCCTGTGTGTTTGCGGCGGGCTTCTGCATCATTGGCGGGCAACTGACGCTCAATGCGTTCGCCAGCAATTTCTATCCGGCGCATGTGCGTGCCACCGGCACCGGCTGGGCATTGGGAGTAGGGCGGTTCGGCTCGATTCTCGGGCCGCTGTTCGGCAGCCTGTTGCTGGCGATGCACATTCCGGTGGAGCAGATTTTCTTCTTCTGCGCGATTCCGGCGGTGATTGCGGCGTTGCTGATTATTCAGGTGCGTTCGCCAGCCGCTGCGCTGTTCAGTGGACAACCGCGTTCGGCGGCAGATGCCCCAGCCGTTCCGTCAGGCGAAGTCGCTGAATCGGGTCGTCACTGAGCAATAGCGCGTGCTCAAGATCGAAACGCTCGGCGTTCGGGCAATCGAGGCGCTGGTACAGACTGGCCCGGGCCAGATAGTCGGCGGCGCTGGCATTGCCCAGTTCAAGCACGCGCTCGGCATCGATCAGCGCCGCGATGAAGTCGTCGTGGGTCAGGTGCAGCTGGCGCAGGTTGCGTGACAGGCGCTGAAGCATCTGCACCGGTTCGGCAGTCAGCAGGTGGTCGGCGTTGAGTTTCATCTGGTGGCCGTACTGGCGATGCAGCAGTTCGCGGCAATCGTTCGGATACAGACGCCGCCCGCCGCATGGATCGAGCAGGTGATCGGCCCCGGGAACCTTAAGCAGGAAATGCCCGGGGAAGTTCACGCCCACCAGCGGAATCTCCAGGCCACGGGCCAGTTCCAGAGCGATCAGTGCCAGCGCCAGCGGCTGGCCGCGTTTGGTCTGCATGACCTTGTGCACCATCGCCGCCTGCGGGCGCAGCGGTACGAAATCATCCTGGGCAAACCCCAGATCGGTCATGCGCCGCAGCAACGGTTGCGCCAGCTCGCTGACCGGCAGCAACGGCAAGCCATAGCTGACCCGCTGCTGCAGTTCCTTGAATTCCTGCAACAGCGCTTCGGGATCGGCTTGTTTGTCGTGTTCGGCGGCCATCCACAACGCGGCCTCGAACAGCGCGGGCGGTGAACGGTGCAGACAATCGAAGAAACGTTGGCGCGGACTCATCTAAATCTCCGGGGCATGCCTCGTTTTAGCCCCGTCTTTGCCATTCGTCCAGTACCGGGCCGCTCTGCCATCGGGTTATGCCACAACCCTCCGATCGGTGGCGGCGCTTATTCCGGCGCGCTTCAGCAATTTTCAGGCGCAAGCCTATACTGGCGTCTACCAGAAGTGATTCGGGAGCCTGCCGATGTTCGCTCTCATGCAAAGCACTCGCCTGGAATCGCTGCACCTTAGCGTTGATCCGGTGTCCGGATTGAAGGCGGTCATTGCCATCCATAACAGTCGCCTCGGGCCAGCCCTGGGCGGGTGTCGTTATCTTGCCTATCCGAACGACGAATCCGCAGTCGAGGACGCCATACGCCTGGCCCAGGGCATGAGCTACAAGGCCGCGCTGGCCGGCCTCGCCCAGGGAGGCGGTGTGGCCGTGATCGTGCGGCCGGCCCATGTGGAAAATCGTGGCGCGCTGTTCGAAGCCTTCGGCCGTTGCATCGATCAGCTCGACGGGCGCTACATCACTGCCATCGACAGCGGCACTTCGGTGGCGGACATGGATTGCATCGCCCAGCAGACCCAGCATGTCACCAGCACCACCTCGGCCGGCGACCCTGCGCCGCATGCGGCGATGGGCGTGTTCACCGGAATTCGCGCCACGGCCATGGCGCGCCTGGGCAGCGACAATCTCGAAGGCTTGCGCGTGGCGATTCAGGGGCTGGGGAATGTCGGTTACGCACTGGCCGAACAACTGCATGCCGCCGGTGCCGAGCTGCTGGTCAGCGACATCGACCACGGCAAGGTGCAACTGGCGATGGAACAGCTCAACGCCCATCCGATTGCCAACGACGCATTGCTCAGCACGCCGTGCGACATCCTCGCGCCGTGCGGCCTGGGCGGGGTGCTCAACAGTCACTCGGTCACCCAGTTGCGCTGTTCGGCAGTGGCCGGGTCGGCCAACAATCAGCTGACGCACCTGGACGTCGCCGATCAACTGGAACGGCGCGGCATCCTGTACGCGCCGGATTACGTGATCAATGCTGGCGGGCTGATCTACGTTTCCCTCAAGCATCGGGGCGAAGAACTGACGACCATCACCGCGCACCTGTCGAAAATCAGTTCGCGCCTGACTGAAGTCTTCGCCCACGCCCAGGCGGAAAAACGCTCACCCGCGCGGGTGGCGGACGAGCTGGCGGAGAAGGTGTTGTACCGCTGAGGTTTGTCCGGGCATGAAAAAGCCCCCGAGTCTTTCAACTCAGGGGCTATTCAATTCAGAGGCTTCAATCCAAGTGTCGCTTACTTCGCAGCCTTCGCCGCTTTGGCAGGTTTGGCTGGCGCTTCTGCCGGTTCGGCCACGTCTGCCGGCTCGGTTGCCACAACCGGTGCCGCCGGTGCGCTGATCAGCTCCGACAGTGCATCAGGCTGGCTCTTGAACGCCCGGGCGAACACATCGCGGTTCTTCGCCATGAAGATCCCGACTTCTTCCACTTGCTGCTCGCTCAACGAAGGAACGGCTTTTTCCAGCACTTCGGCCAACAGTTCGGCCAGTTCGAGCATTTTGTCATGACGGTCAGCTTCGGCTTTATCCATGAACAAGCGCTCCAGATCTCGGCTGCTGCGGTATACCACTTCGACGGCCATTCACCACCTCACATGCCTTCACATTAAGTTGTCTTTGCGACTACTGTATCTATATACAGCGAAAAGGATAAGCGAATCCCTGCGCTTTGGGTAGTGGCTTTTCAATGTAGACCGGATTCGGATTTTGTCAGCCTGACGGTTACGCACAGGTGCGACCAAACGCCACGGCGCGGGTTTCGCGGCGGCTCGCCATGATGTCGTGGCCTCTTTTCTGCATGCATCTGCGTACGTGTGCAATAACCGTCACGTCCAGCAAGCAACATCCGCTCGAACCGGGCTAAGGAACCTTCATCGTGAAAATCAACTGGGCCGAGAAACTGCGGCAAAACGTGCACCAACTGGCCGAGTCCCTGGGCAACCTGTTCGTCGAGACCTTCCACTACCTGGCGCTGTTCGCCATTGGTGCGGTGACCGCGTGGGCGGCGGTGATGGAATTTCTCGGGATGCTCGAGGAAGGGCACATCAAGATCGATGACATTCTGTTGCTGTTCATCTATCTGGAACTGGGGGCGATGGTCGGGATTTATTTCAAGACCAACCACATGCCGGTGCGCTTCCTGATCTACGTGGCGATCACCGCACTGACGCGCCTGCTGATCTCCAACGTCTCGCACCACAATCCGCCGGACATGGGCATCATTTACCTGTGCGGCGGGATTCTGCTGCTGGCGTTCTCGATCCTGGTGGTGCGTTACGCCTCATCGCAATTCCCTTCGGTGAAAATCGAGAACCCGCACCGCAAGATCGGCACGGGTTCCAGTGAACATCCTGAAGTGGAGAAGGGCGAGCTTTAAAGGCCGGCAGTTGGCCGGGGCTGATGTTTGGCCTGACGCGGTGGTGGAGCGATTCCGTCGCCGCGGGTCATGGCATCGAGGATCGCCATGGCGCTGTGGCCCTGTTCGATGGCGATGCCGAACTGAATGCTTTGCACCAGGCGTTTGAGGCGCTTGGGGTCATTGCGCTGTTCGGCGCTGATCATCCGTTTGGCGACGATCCGGCCGCCATTGGAGAGGGTCAGCATGATGCTGCCGTCGAGCCCCTGAATGCTCAGGTTGATCTGATAGTCCGGCGCGAAGGCATCGGTAATGATCTGAAAAGGATTGTCCATGATGCGTCACCGCCTGATTGAACGTGCAGTTGTTGACCGGCCTTGATCGGGTTGGTTCGCCAAACCTGACCATCGGCCCTTCCGTGGTCCTGTCTCCTTCAGCGATGTAGCAAGGGACATGCCGGGAATATTGTCGAACAATGAAACCGGCCAAAAAGAAGGCGAGCCCATGGCTCGCCTTCTTCGTTTGCGGCCCGTTTCAGGGCAGAACCGAGTAGATGATCGCTGACAGTGCAATCAGGCCGATCAGCACCACGAACACGTTGGACACCTGGCCCGAATACTGGCGCAAGGCCGGCACGCGGCGGATCGCGTACATCGGCATCAGGAACAGCAGGCAGGCAATCACCGGCCCGCCGAGGGTTTCGATCATGCCGAGGATGCTCGGGTTGAAGGTCGCCACGGCCCAGCAGCTGAGGATCATGAACAGCGCAGTCGCACGGTTCAGCCAGCTCGCCGACATCACCCGGCCACGGCTGCGCAGGCTTTTGACGATCATGCCCTGGAAGCCTTCGCTGGCGCCGATGTAGTGGCCGAGGAAGGATTTGGTGATCGCCACCAGCGCAATCAGCGGCGCGGCGTAAGCGATGACCGGGGTCTGGAAGTGGTTGGCCAGGTACGACAGTATCGAAATGTTCTGCGCCTTGGCCGCTGCCAGATCCGCCGGCGACAGCGCCAGCACGCAGCTGAAGCAGAAGAACATCACCGTCACCACCATCATGCCGTGGGCCATGGCGAGAATGCCGCTGCTCTTGCGTTCGGCCTGCTCGCCGTAGCGTTGTTTCTGCTCGACGGCGAAGGCGGAAATGATCGGCGAATGGTTGAACGAGAACACCATCACCGGGATCGCCAGCCATAGGGTCTTGAGGAGCACCGACATTTCCATCGGTTCTTGGGCACTGGCGAAGAATGCGCCGTTCCAGTTCGGAATCAGGCTGAAGCCAAGCAACAGCAGCGCGGCGACGAACGGATAGACCAGCACGCTCATGGCTTTGACGATCACGCTCTGACCGCAACGCACGATGGCCATCAGACCGAGGATCAGCGCCAGCGACAGCACCGCGCGCGGCGGCGGGGCGATGTGCAATTGATGTTCGAGGAAGCTGCTCAGGGTGTTGGTCAGCGCCACGCTGTACACCAGCAGGATCGGAAAGATCGCGAAGAAATACAGCAGCGTGATCAGTTTGCCGGCGCCGATGCCGAAGTGTTCTTCCACCACTTCGGTGATGTCACCGGAGCGGCCCGACAGCACGAAGCGGGTCAGACCCCGGTGCGCAAAGAAGGTCATCGGGAACGCCAGCAACGCCAGGATCAGCAACGGCCAGAAGCCGCCGACACCGGCGTTGATCGGCAGAAACAAGGTGCCGGCACCGATGGCCGTGCCGTACAGGCCGAGCATCCAGGTGGTGTCGAATTTGCTCCAGCCCTTGTGGGCGATTTCGTTATTGCGTGTGCGGTCTACAGCGGGATTTTCGGCAGCAGGTGTGCGTACATCGGTCATCGTTTTTGCCTCGTTATTATTCTTGCTCGGGCTCACGTGTTACGGGCGGTCAGGGAGTGCTCCTCAGCACTCCACCCAGCTCACGGCCAGGCCGCCCCGTGAAGTCTCTTTGTATTTGTCATGCATGTCGGCGCCGGTATCGCGCATGGTGCGGATCACCCGGTCGAGGGAAATGAAGTGTTTGCCGTCACCGCGCAGGGCCATTTGCGTGGCGTTGATCGCCTTCACCGCAGCGATGGCGTTGCGCTCGATGCACGGCACCTGCACGAGCCCGCCGACCGGGTCGCAGGTCAGGCCGAGGTTGTGTTCCAGGCCGATTTCGGCGGCGTTTTCCAGTTGCTCAGGCGTGGCGCCCAGCACATCGGCCAGACCCGCAGCGGCCATCGCACAAGCGGAGCCGACTTCGCCCTGGCAGCCGACTTCGGCGCCGGAGATCGAAGCGTTTTTCTTGCACAGGATGCCAACGGCAGCTGCGCCCAGAAAGAACGCGACCACGTCATCGTCGGACGCGTCCGGATTGAACTTCATGTAGTAGTGCAGGACGGCCGGAATGATCCCGGCGGCACCGTTGGTCGGCGCGGTCACCATGCGCCCGCCGGCGGCGTTCTCTTCGTTGACGGCGAGGGCGAACAGGTTGACCCACTCCATCGCCGACAGGGTTGAACTGATGACGTTCGGCTTGCCGATTTCCAGCAGGCTGCGGTGCAGTTTCGCCGCACGACGCGGCACATTCAGACCGCCGGGCAGGATGCCTTCGTGACGCAGGCCTTGCTCGACGCATTCGCGCATCACCGACCAGATGTGCAGCAGACCCTTGCGGATCTCGGCGTCGCTGCGCCAGGCCCGTTCGTTGGCCATCATCAGTTCGGAAACCCGCAGGTTGTGTTTGTTGCACAGCGACAGCAGTTCAGCGGCGCTAGAAAAGTCGTAGGGCAACTCGACGTCACCGGTCGGCGCCACACCCGATTCGGCTTCGGCCGCTTCGATGATGAAACCGCCGCCGACCGAGTAGTACGTTTGCTCGAACAGTTGGCCGGATGCACCGAAGGCTGTCAGCGACATGGCGTTGGGGTGGTAGGGCAGGCTCTCGTCCAGCAGCAGGAGATCGTGCTGCCAGTTGAAGGCAATCGAGCGTTCACCGGCGAGGGACAGTTGGCCGGTCTCGCGCAGTTGCTGGATGCGTGGCTCGATGGTCGACGGATCGATGCTGTCCGGCCATTCGCCCATCAGGCCCATGACCGTCGCGCGGTCAGTGGCGTGGCCGACACCGGTGGCCGAAAGCGAACCGTACAAACGGATTTCCACCCGCTGCACATCGTTCAGCAAATGCTGCTCGATCAGGGCCTGGGCGAAGGTCGCGGCGGCGCGCATCGGGCCGACGGTGTGGGAACTGGACGGGCCGATGCCGACTTTGAATAGATCGAAAACACTGATAGCCATGCTAAACCCTTACAAGCAATGGAGTAGGAATCGCTGCCATTTTTTGTAGGACAAGCGCAATGTCGGCGATACTGCCTACCTCGCTTCAACGTGACTAACGAAACTTCCTAAGTAAGCCTTTAGCAGGACTAAACCATGAGTCGTCAATTGCACGCCCAGACTTACGTCTGGCTGCAGGTGTTTTCCTGTGCCGCGCGGCACCTGTCATTCACCCGTTGTGCCGAAGAGCTGCACATCACGCCGGGGGCGGTGAGTCAGCAAATCCGACAGCTGGAAGAGCGGCTGGGGTTTCGCCTGTTTCACCGCCGCGCGCGCGGTGTGGAGCTGAGCGCGGAAGGGCAGCGACTGGCGATCACGGTCAACGAGGCTTACGGCAGCATCGACGCGGAATTGCGTCGGCTGGATGCGGGGATGATCAGTGGGATTTTGCGGGTGCGCTCGATTCCGTCGTTCCTCAGCAAGTGGCTGACCCCGCGCCTGCCACGCCTGCAACAGCGTTACCCGGACATCCAGTTGCGGCTGGTGGCCGAGGACAGCAGCGTGCCGTTGCATGAAGGGGATTTCGACTTGGCCATCGACCTGAACGACGGCAGTTATCCGGGGTTGTTATCCACAGCCTTGCTCGACGAGCAGATTTTCCCGGTGTGCGCCCCGGGCCTGCTGCGCGGGCGGCCGCCGCTGCACGGGCCGGCGGACCTAGTGCATTTCCCGCTGCTGCACGACATCACTGCCTGGCGCGGCAGTTATGAATACGCGGAGTGGGAGTTTTATCTGAATGCCATCGGTTTCGAGGGCGCCGATGTGCGGCGCGGGCACACGTTCAATCGCAACCACCTGACCATCGAAGCGGCGATTGCCGGCATGGGCGTGGCGATTGCCCGGCGAACGTTGCTCAATGACGAGCTGGAGCGGGGGACGTTGATCGTGCCGTTCGGGATTTCTGTGCCCAATCACAAGCGCTATGTCCTGCTGTATGCGCCGGGGGCGTTGAGCCATCCGGGTGTGCGGGCGGTGCATGACTGGCTGGTGGAAGAGGCGGGGATTTTCCGCAGCCTGCACCCGTTGGGTGATGGCCAATTGTGAGCAGATTTTTCGCGGTGGCGGGGCGACCCAACTCCCGACCTTACCAGCGCTTTACTCGGTTGTCCGGCTTTTTTTGCGTATGAATATTTATCTTTTTTAAGGGGTTGAAATGTTCGTCCGGCGGGCCGATTGTTGTAATCAAGAGGTCACGAAATCCTGTTCCAGGCCTCTTGCGAGCTAGCTGAAATAAGGGATGAACTATGCAAATCCAAGTCAACAGCGACAACCATATTCAAAGCAGCAAACGACTGGAGGAGTGGGTACGCACCACAATTGAGAGCACGCTCGACCGTTATGAGGAAGACCTGACCCGTGTCGAAGTCCATCTGAGCGACGAGAACGGTGAAAAGCCGGGTCCCCATGACTTGCGCTGCCAACTGGAAGCGCGGCCGAAAGGCCATCAACCGATTTCCGTCACCCACAAAGCCGATTCGCTGGAACAGGCGATCGATGGTGCAGCCGAAAAACTGGAGCACGCGCTGGAGCACCTGTTTGGCAAACTGCGCGGCAAACCGCGAGCCGCTGTGGTGCCATTCACAAGCAAAGCCAATGACAAGCTATTGGCGGAAGAGTTTGACGAGAACGAACAGGCAGCGATCAACAGTTGATACGCTGATTTTCCAAGCCACCCAATGAGAAAGGGCCTGCAATTGCAGGCCCTTTCTGTTTTCAGCAGGGATCAGAAAGCGACGGAGGTCTGCACGTACACCGTGCGCGGCTCACCGACATACTTGCCCTTGTTGTTGTCATCGAACGAACGGGTGAAGTACTGGGTGTTGAAGATGTTCTTCACCCCCACCGCGACATTCAGGTCCGACAGCTGCGGGCCGAAGTCATAACCGGCACGGCTGCTGAACAGCATGTAGCCCGGGATCTTGCCGGTGCTGCCGTCGGCGCTTTCTTTCGAGGTGTTGGCGTTGTCGGCGAACTGGTCGCTCTGGAAGCTGCTGTCCAGATTCAGTTTCCACGGCCCTTCGGTGTAACCGACGCCGATTGTGCCTTTGTGTTTCGACGAGAACGGCACACGATTGCCCTTGTTCGGCCCGTCTTCGCGGATGGTCGCGTCGACATAGGCGTAAGTGGCGTACACGTCGAAACCAGCCAGTGCCGGGCTCAGGTCGTCGAGAGCGTAGTTGAAGCTGGTCTCGATGCCCTGATGCCGGGTTTCGCCACGGGCGATCACCGAGTCGTTGGTCTGGTTACTTTCATACTGGTTGTCGAAGTTGATCAGGAACGCGCCGATCTCCGCTCGCAGCGCGCCGTTGTCGTAGCGGGTGCCGACTTCCCAGGTGCGGGCCTTCTCCGGTTTCACTTCGCCGCTGCTGACGCGGTTGGGCATCTGACTGTATTGCACGCTGCCGAAGGAGCCTTCGGTGTTGGCATACAGATTCCAGCTGTCGGTCAGGTGATACAGCACGTTCAACGCCGGCAGCGCGGTGTTGTAGTCGCCCTTGTATTTGACGTTGGTCAGGTTGTTGGTCTGCTGCGACTCGATCATCTCGTAGCGCACGCCCGGCGTGATCGTCCACTTGCCGATGTCGATCCGGTCATCGACGAAAAACGCATTGGCCTCGGTGCCGCCGCGCGTGTCGCGGTCATTGCGGCTGTTGGTGGTCGGGTACTCGTTGCTGGCGATCGGCGTGCGATAGCGCAGTTCGTGGCCGGCTTCGTTGATGTAGCGATAGCCGACGCCGACTTCATGGCTGGTGGCGCCGAGGTCGAAGCCCTGGGCGAAGCGGGTTTCCAGACCGCGAACCCAATATTCGCGCGGTGACAGCGACAGGAACGTGCCCTGATCCAGATAACCGCTGCGCAGGGTCTTGGTGAAGAAGGTGTTGGCGGTGAATTCACGGCGATCTTCCTGATAGCGATAGCCGAAATTGAACATGGTGCGACGGCCCCAGAACTGGTCCTTCGGCCGGGTCGACTGATACGGGTCGGCATCGTAGTCGGCGACATTCAGGCCGCCGGGCATGTCGGCCTTGCCTTCGTAATACTGGGCCATGGCGTTGAAACTGTTGGCCTCGTCGAGCTGGTATTTGCCCTTGAGGATCAGGTCGTCGATTTCCGTATCGCTGTGCTCGCGCCAGTCGCCACCGCGAGTGCCGGAATACAGCAACGCGCCGCCCAGACCGTTGGCATTGGTGCCGCCGGCCAGCAGGTTGGCGCTGGTCTTGAAGCCGTCATGGCTGGACGATGGGCTGGTTTCGGTCTGGAAACCGCCTTTCACGGTCGGCTCGTCCGGAATCGCCCGGGTCACGAAGTTGACCACGCCGCCGACGTTCTGCGGGCCGTAACGCACGGCGCCGCCACCACGCACCACGTCCACCGCATCCATGTTGCCCATGCTGATCGGCGCGAACGACAACTGCGGCTGACCGTAAGGCGCGAACGGCACCGGAATGCCGTCCATCAATACGGTCGAACGTGCAGCCAGACGCGGGTTGAGACCGCGAATGCCGAAGTTCAGCGCCATGTCGTGGCTGCCGGTGCCGTTGTTTTCCGGGGCGTTGACCCCGGGAATGCGATTGAGCACATCACGGGCCTGGGTCGCGCCCTGGCGTTCGAATTCTTCGCGGCGGATCACGTCACGGGCGCCGGGATGTTCGAAGACGTTGACCTGCGCGGCCTCGCCCAACCAGTCACCGACCACTTTCGAGGTGTCCAGCTCCAGTGCGCTGTCGTTCGACGGTTGCAGGCTGAAGGCATTGCCGCCCTCGGCGCGGGCTTGCAGACCAGTGCCTTCAAGCAGCGCGTTCAAACCTTGCTCCGCTGTGTAATTACCTTCGAGGCCACGGCTTTGCACGCCACTGGTGACTTGCGAGCCAAAGGAGATCAGCACGCCGGCTTCACGGCCGAACTGGTTGAGGGCGTTTTCCAGCGACGACGGGGCGATGTGATAAGCCTTGGTGTCGGCAGCCTGTGCAAGGGGCAGGGCGCTGAAGCTCAGGCTGGCGCCGAGGACGAGGTTGCGCAGGGTTCGGGCCAGCGGCGTGAGGCGGGTGGAGTGCATGGAGGACGGTCCTGAGAAGGTTAAATCAAGGGGGCTTTCCTTCTCTGTCACGCCAGATCTGAAAAACGGCTCATTTATTTTTGCAGGGGACGCGGAGCGTCCGGGGCTGCATTCCCACGCGGACGGTTCGACGCCTCGACGTGGGAACGATCAGGCTTTAGCTTCGACCGTCACCCAATAGCGAGTAAAACGCTTCACTTTCACCGGCAGGCTGATTTCCAGCAGGTCGAGAATCCGCTCGCTGTCGTCCAGTGGATAAGTCCCGGAGATCAGCAGGTCAGCGACTTTCGCATCGCAATTGAGCTGCCCGCGACGGTAGCGGCCGAGTTCGTCGAGGAAGTCGCCCAGGCGCATGTGCGCGGCCACTAGCATGCCGTCAGCCCAGGCACCGCTGTTGGCGTCCAGCGGTTTTGCCGCGCTGACGCCGGTGGTGTTGAAACTCAGTTGTCGGGCGACCGGCAGCAGCATCGGCGCGCGACCTTGCGCGTTCAATTCGACCCGACCTTCAAACAGTGCGATCTGCGTGCGGTCGGCAAACTGCCGCACGTTTATTCGCGCACCCTGGGTTTTCAGCACGCCTTGGGCGGTTTGTACTTCGAAGGATTGAGTGGCGGTCAGCAGCATTTCGCCTTCGAGCAGACGGATCAAGCCGTCGCCCCGGACATCCGCCGCACTCGCGGTGTTGAGCTGCAATTGGCCGCCAGCGCCGAGCGAGATCTTACGGCGTTGACCAACCGGGCTGCGGTAATCGGCCAGCAGCGATGGCAACGGATTGTGCTCGCGCATCCCCCAAGTGACTGCCGAACCGGCGCCGAGAATCAGCAACAACTTCAGCGCCTGACGACGGCTGCCGGACTTCGGCGCATTCAACGCGGCGTGGGCCAGTGGCGACGACAGCCCGCGCAACCGAGAATTGACCCGCTGAATGTGCTCCCACGCGCGGCGGTGTTCGCTGTGAGCGTCGATCCATTGTTGCCAGGCCTGTTGTTGGCGCGGGCTCAATTGGCCCTGCTGCATTTCCAGCAACCAGTGCACCGCCTGTTCGGCAACCTGCGCGGAAAAATCCATCGGCGGATTCATAGGGCGAAGTAGCAGCGCATCGCCGCTTTATTCAGATGACGTTTGACCGTGGCCACGGAAATGCCCAGTTCGGCGGCGATCTGCGGATACGTCAGGCCATCGACCTGTGCCAGCAGAAATGCGCGTTTGACGGCGCGCGGCAGACCGTCGAGCAACTGATCCAGCTCCATCAGGGTTTGCAGGATGATGGCTTTCTCTTCCTCCGAAGGCGCAACCATTTCCGGCATCTGCGCGAGGGTGTCGAGGTAGGCGCGCTCCAGATCCTGGCGGCGGTAATGATTGAACAGCACGCGCTTGGCCAGGGTGGTGAGGAATGCGCGCGGCTCGATGATCACCGGCGGCTCGCGGGCGGTCAGTACCCGGATGAAGGTGTCCTGGGCCAGATCGGCGGCGCTGTCCGGGCAGCCTAGTTTGCGCCGCAGCCAGCCGGTGAGCCAGCTGTGGTGGGCCTGATACAGCGATTCGACAGGATGGGCGGACGACAACGGCATCACTCCGGGCGCATGCGGGATGCGTTAGAGAACAAGAATGGTTCGCATTGTAGGGCTGTCAGTGATGCCCGGCAATCAGACTCTTTTGCGTATGAGAATATTTATCATTAATATTGCTCGCCTGTCGTTCGGCGTGTTGGCCGGGCGTTAACCGTTTCAGGGTCGAAACATGAAAGCCAAACTCGCCGCACTTCCCCTGTCCTATCGTCTGGCCGTCACTTCGCGGGTGCTCGCGGCGGTGTTTGGCGGCTATCTGGTCGCGGCGCTGGCTAGCGTCACGCTGACCCTTTGGCTGCCGCTGAACCGCGCCGAAGCGGTGGTGACCGGCATGACCGTTTCGTTTCTGGTCTATCTGGTGGCGGTGCTCTGGTGTTTCGCCTGTCGCACGGCTTGGTCTGCGTGGGTCGGTCTGCTGGTGCCGAGCGTGATTCTGGCCACCGTTTCCGGCGCTGCGCGCGGTCTGGGGCTGGCATGAAAGAGGGTTTCCGGCAGGCGATGGCCTGGCTGCATACGTGGACCGGGCTGGTTTTCGGCTGGCTGTTGTTCGCGATTTTTCTGACCGGAACCCTGGCCTATTTCAAGGATGAAACCACTCACTGGATGCAGCCGGAAATCACCGCCCATCCATTGGATGCCGAGAAAAGCCTGACGCTGGCCCAGCAGTATCTGCAACAAAACGCCCCCAACGCTTCGCGCTGGATCATTGGCCTGCCCGACGCCCGCGATCCCGGCCTCAGCGTGGGCTGGCAGCAGACGCCAGCCAAGCCCGGCGAACGCGGCGCATTCACTCGCAAGACCCTCGACGCGCAGACCGGCGCCGAAGTGCAGCCCCGGGAAAGCATGGGCGGGGAGTTCTTCTACCGCTTCCACTTCCAGCTGCAAATGCCCTACCCGTGGGGCCGCTGGCTCTCGACCATCGCCGCGATGGTGATGTTCGTCGCGCTGATCACCGGGATCATCACCCACAAGAAAATCTTCAAGGACTTCTTCACCTTCCGCCCGCGCAAGGGCCAGCGTTCGTGGCTTGACGGGCACAACGCGGTGGGCGTGCTGGTGCTGCCGTTTCATCTGATGATCACCTACAGCAGCCTGGTGATTTTCATGTCGATGGTGATGCCGGCGAGCATTCTGGCGTCGTACGGCAACAACGTCCGGGCGTTTTACGACGAGGTATTTCCCGAAACCAGTATTCCTGAACGGGCCAATCAACCGGCGACACTGGCACCGCTGGCGCCCCTGTTGCTGGCGGCCAGCGAGCAATGGTCGGGCGGGCGCGTGGGGCGTATCAGCGTGATCAATCCGGGCGATGCCAACGCCGCGGTGGTGATGTCCCGCGCGGGCTCCGACCGTGTGGTGAATGATTCCGGTAGCGCCCTGACCTTCAGTGGTGTCAGCGGACAAGTCATCGGCACAACGCCCGATCAGCCAATGGCGATGGCGGTTGCTGGCAGTTTCTACGGTTTGCACATGGGCCACTTTGCCGGGCCGGTGTTGCGCTGGCTGTATTTCATCTGTGGTCTGGCGGGCACGGCGATGATCGGCACCGGGCTGGTGATCTGGCTCGGCAAGCGTCAGCTCAAACATGCCAAAACCGGTGTGATGCCCTTCGAGTTGCGGCTGGTGGAAGTGCTGAACATTGCCAGCATGGCCGGGCTGGTGGCAGCGGTCGCCGTGTTCTTCTGGGCCAATCGTCTGCTGCCGGTGAGTCTGGCCGGGCGTGACGACTGGGAAGTGGACGCGTTCTTCATCACCTGGGGCTTGAGCGTGGTGCACGCGATGTTGCGGCCGGGGCGCAAGGCCTGGGTCGAACAGCTGTCGCTGGGCGCCGCACTGTTTGTCGCAGTGCCGCTTCTTAACGGTTTGACCTCCCCGTATCACCTCGGCGTGACAGTGCCCGAAGGCGACTGGGCCCTGGCCGGTTTCGACTTTACGTGTCTGGGTAGCGGCCTATTCCTCGCCTGGGCCGCCCGGAAAATGCAGCGCGCCGGACATACCGTCAACGTGAAAAAACCAGCCCGCGAAAAGGCCCGGCCGATCACCCTTGAGCAAGGGGCGAACTGAATGCTGTTGGCGCTATTGCTCTGCTATTCCGCATTCACGGCTCTGTGCCTGGCGATGCCTCGGCATCACGAGGAACTGCTGGGCCACAAACCTTCGGCTCGCCGTCGGCAAGGTTTGAAACTTGTGGGCTGGCTGTTGCTGGGGCTGTCGCTCTGGGCGGCGGTTTCCATGAAGGGCTGGAGCTTCGGTCTGGTCGACTGGTGCGCGGTGTTGATGCTCAGCGCGCTGACTCTGGTGCTGTTGTTACCCTATCGACCACGCCTGGTATTGACCATGGCCGGACTGAGCCTGCTCGCCAGCCCGGTCGCTGCGTGGGCCTTGAACTGACATGTTGATCGGCCATCCTCCCGAGCACCGCGACGACGAACCCCATGGCGCCCGTGCGCATTTTCTTCAGGTGTTCCTGTCCCAGCGCTCGCAGATGGAAGCGCTGGTGAGCCGGCGCGTCGGTTGCCGGGCGACGGCGGCGGATCTGGTGCAGGATCTGTTCCTGCGGTTCTGGCGTCGGCCGCTGGTGCAGGTCGAAGAACTCAGCACTTATCTGTTGCGCTGCGCCGGCAACATCGCCATCGATCATTTGCGCAGCGAAGGCGCGCGAGTGCGGGTCAACGAAGGCTGGCAACCGGACGAGCCGGACAGCAGCGCCAGCGAACCGCAGGCGGCGCTCGAAGCGGGCAACGATTTGCGCCATGTCGAAGCGGCGTTGCGCGCGCTGCCCGAGCGCACGCGGCAGATTTTTTTGCTCAATCGCATCCACGGGCGCAAGTACGCCGAGATCGCCAAAGCCATGGGCTTGTCCCAAAGCGCCGTGGAAAAACATATGATGCGCGCCCTCGAGGCCTGCAAGGCCAGCCTGCGCGAGCCCGCGCCACGCCTGCCAGGGAAAGCACCGTGAACAACACCGACCGCGTCATCCCGACGCCCGCTCAGGAACAGGCCGCTTTCGCCTGGCTGAGCCTGCTGCACGACCGCCCGAGCACCGGTGATCAACTGACGTTCAGTCAATGGCTGCACGCTGACCCGGCCCACGCCGAGGCCTACGCCCAGGCGCAAGTGGTGTGGGAATTGAGCGAAGGGCCGGCGCGCACCTTGGCCGACGAAGACGCGCTGGCGTTGCAGGGATTGCTCAATGCGATGGACCGACCGCGTCGTCCACAGATCCGGCGTTGGGCCGGCGCGCTGGCCATGGCGGCCTGCCTGTTGTTGATGATCAGCCTCGGCAGTGGTTGGCAGCCGCAGCGCTGGATCGATGATCTAGGCGCTGATTACGTGTCGGCACCGGGCGAGATCCGCACCGTGACCCTGGCCGATCAATCGCAGGTGACGCTGGACGCCGACAGCGCCATCGCCGTGGATTTCAGTCACGGCGAGCGACATGTGCAATTGCGCCGCGGCGCCGGATTTTTCAGCGTGACTCATACGGGTGATCCCTTTGTGGTCGAGGCCGAGAAAGGCCAGGCGCGAGTGCTCGGCACGCAGTTCGAAGTGCGCCTGCAACCTCATGGCGCACAAGTCACCGTGTTGTCCGGGCGCGTTGGCGTGACGGCGGCGCGTGATGCCGAGCAGCAGATTCTCACCGCCGGCCAGCAAGTGGCGTACGGCGCAGGCACTGCGGAAAAACTGCATGCCGTGGACAGCGAAGCGCAACTGGCGTGGCGCCAGGGCTGGCTGACTTACTACAAGTCGACACTGGCCGATGTGGTGCAGGATCTGCGGCGTTATTACCCGGGACGGATCGTGTTGCTCAACGACGAACTGGGCGCGCGCAAGGTCAGCGGCAGCTTTCCGAGCAAGGATCCGCAAGCGGTGTTGAATTCCCTGCAAGGGGTGCTGGGATTCGAGCAGCATCAGGTGCTAGGACATCTGATAATTCTTCGCTGACCTCACTGGCCCTTTCGCGAGCAAGCTCGCTCCCACAGGTAGTGCATTCCAAGGTGGGAGCGAGCTTGCTCGCGAAGGCGTCGGCAGCGACAACGAAAATATTTTCAACTTTGTGGTGAGGTAAACCCGGACGCCATCCGTGTAGTGACTGAAACTGCGAGTCATTCGCATCCGTTGCGGTTCTACACAGGTCATGAGCAATGAAGTCCAGGGCAAAATCGGGTTCGGTCAAACAGTGGTTAGGCGTTTCGGCCTTGAGTTTTTCGGCATTGGCCCTGTTGCCGATGAGCGTGTCGCTGGGCGCTGAATCCGTCAGCAGTCAGCCACAAAAGCAGTTCAGTTTTTCCCTGGCCGCCAAGCCGTTGCCACAGGCCCTGAGTGATTTCAGTCGTGTCACCGGGCAGAGCGTGGTCTACACCGATGAAGCGCCTTACGGCCTGACCGCTCCAGCGATCAACGGCCAGATGAGTGCCGAACAGGCGCTGCAACGTCTGCTCACAGGCTCGGGCCTGACCTTCCGCCGCACCGACAGCCATACCCTGGCGCTAGAACCGCAACCGACTGCAGGCGCTCTGAACCTCGGCGCGACCACCATCACTTCGGTGGTCAACCAGTCGATGAGCTACCAGCCACCGGAAACCAGTTCGGTGATGCGCTCCTCCGCTTCGCTTCAGGAAATCCCCCAGACCGTCAATGTGATTCCGGCCCAGGTCATTCGCGATCAGGCACCGCGCAATCTTGATGATGCGCTGGCCAACGTCAGCGGTATCACCCAGGGCAACACCTTGGGCAGCACCCAGGATTCGGTGATGACCCGCGGCTTCGGTGACAACCGCAACGGCTCGATCATGCGCGACGGCATGCCGGTGGTGCAGGGCCGTGGCATGAACGCCACCGTGGATCGCGTCGAAGTGCTCAAGGGCCCGGCCTCGCTGCTCTACGGGATTCAGGACCCGGGCGGCGTGGTCAACATGGTCAGCAAGAAGCCTGAGTTGACCCAGTACAACGCGCTGACCCTGCGCGGCTCGACCTACGGCGACGGCAAGAATGGCAGCGGCGGCTCCTTCGACAGCACCGGTGCGCTGGGGGATTCCGGCCTCGCGTATCGCATGGTGCTGGACCATGAAGACGAAGATTACTGGCGCAACTTCGGCACGCATCGTGAAACACTGATCGCGCCGTCGCTGGCCTGGTACGGCCAGCGCACCAAGCTGTTGTTTGCCTATGAGCATCGCGAATTCCTCACCCCATTCGATCGTGGAACCCTGATCGATCCTCGCACCAACCATCCGCTGGACATCTCGCGCAACGAGCGTCTCGACGAGAAATTCAACGACATGGAAGGGCGCTCGGACCTCTATCACTTCGAGGCCGACCATGAACTCAACGATGACTGGAAAGCCCATTTCGGCTACAGCTGGAACCGCGAAACCTACGATGCCAGCCAGGTCCGCGTAACCGCGATCGACACCAAAAAAGGCACCCTGACCCGCAGCATGGACGGCACCCAGGGCGCGATCAGCACCGACCGTTTCACCACCGCCAGCCTCGAAGGCAAGGTCAACGTGCTGGGCATGCAGCATGATCTGGTGTTCGGCGTCGACGACGAGTACCGCAAGATCTACCGCGCCGACCTGATCCGCCAGAAAAGCCTGAGCACCTTCAGCTACGTCAACCCGGTCTACGGCCGCGAAGTCGAAGGCACCACCGTCAGCCCGGCGGACAGTGCGCAGACCGACGAACTGCGCAGCGATTCGGTGTTCCTTCAGGACTCGATCCACCTCAACGACCAGTGGATTCTGGTGGCTGGCGGGCGCTTCCAGGAGTACGACCAGTACGCCGGCAAAGGCGTGCCGTTCAAGGCCAACACCGACAGCAACGGCCAGAAGTGGGTACCGCGCGCCGGTCTGGTGTATCGCTACACCGACGCGTTGTCGTTCTACGGCAGCTACACCGAATCGTTCAAACCGAACTCGACCATCGCCCCGCTCAGCGGCAGCAGCACCGTGCTCGACGGCAGCATCGCACCGGAAGAGGCCAAGTCTTGGGAGCTGGGCGCACGCCTCGACATTCCGGGGCGTGTTACCGGCAACATCGCGCTGTTCGACATCAAGAAACGCAACGTGCTGGTGGCCAACGCCGAAGGCCCGACCACGATCTACAGCGCCGCCGGCGAAGTGCGTTCCCGTGGTCTGGAAGTCGATCTGACCGGCCAGCTCAGCGACCGCTGGAGCATGATCGGCAGCTACGCCTACACCGACGCCGAGGTCACGGAAGATCCCGACTACAGAGGCAACAAGCTGCAAAACGTGGCGAAGAACACCGGCTCGCTGTCGGCGGTCTACGACTTCGGCAGCGTGATCGGCGGCGATCAGCTTCGAGTCGGTGCCGGCGCGCGGTATGTCGGTGAACGAGCGGGTAACGCGGTGAATGATTTCGATCTGCCGAGCTACACCGTGGCCGATGCGTTCGCCACTTACGACACCAAGGTTGAAGGGCAGAAGGTCAAGTTCCAGCTCAACGTGAAGAACCTGTTCGACCGCACCTACTACACCTCGGCGGCGAGCCGGTTCTTCGTGTCGATGGGCGACTCGCGGCAGATTTCGTTGTCGAGCACGCTGGAGTTCTGATCAGCGCAAAAACGCCTGGCGATACTCGCCGGGCGTTCCACCCAGCACCTGGCGAAAGCGGTTGGTGAAGTGGCTGGCACTGGCAAATCCGCACGCCAGGGCAATCTCCCCCAACGGCAACGCCGTCCCCCGCAACAACTCCCGCGCCCGGCTCAAACGCCGCGCCAGCACATACTGATGCGGCGGCAAGCCGAAGCTCACCCGGAACATCCGCGCAAAGTGGTATTCCGACAACGCACACAACCCGGCCAGTTGCCCGAGACTGATCGGCTCGGCCAGTTGGCTGTCGATGAACTCCACCAGTTGCCGGCGCTGGTGCGGCGCCAATCCACCTTTCAGACGCAAGCCCTGACGCACGCCGACCTGGCTCAACAGGGTATGGCTGATCAATTCGTGCGCCAAGCTGCTGGTCAGCAAGCGCTCAGCAGGCTCGTCCCAGTTCAAGGTCAGTAGCTGGCGAAACCGTTGGGCCTGCTGCGGATCTTCGAGAAAAGTCTGTTCGCGCAGCTGCATTTCCCGAGGCTCGCGATCCAGCAGCGTGACGCAACCCAAGGCAAATTGTTCGGCGCTGAAGTACAGGTGAGCGAGGCGAATATCACCGTTGATGACCCAACCCGATTCGTGGTCGGCCGGCAGGATGCACAACTTGTCCGGGCCGCCCTTGTGGCCGGGTTCGCCACGGCGGAAGGTGCCGGTGCCGCCGGCGATGTAGCAGGAGAGGGTGTGATGGCTCGGCGCTTCGTATTCCTGGGCGTCGTGATGATTGGTCCACAAAGCTGCAGACAAGCCGTCACCCAACTCGGCGCTGTGCACAAGGCGTGCATTGGGCGAATTGTTGAGGGCTTGGAAGACTTGCAGGGTATCGATGGCGGCCATGGTCGGTTCTCTTCAACGCCTTGCATCCTACTCCGTAGATTTCGCGCTGCCAGCCTGCGCGCCGACAAAAGCGCAAGTTTATGCAAGCGAGGGGCGAGGGCGCAGGCGGACACTGAAAACCAATCGAGGAGTGTCTGCCATGAACCTGTCGTTGTATTTGTTGACCGTGCTGATCTGGGGCACCACCTGGATCGCCCTTAAATGGCAATTGGGTGTGGTGGCGATTCCGGTGTCGATCGTCTATCGCTTCGGTCTCGCGGCGCTGGTGTTGTTTGCGCTGTTGCTGCTCAGCCGTCGCCTGCAACCGATGAACCGGCGCGGGCATTTGATCTGCGTGGCGCAGGGTTTGTGCCTGTTTTGCGTCAACTTCATGTGTTTCCTGACCGCCAGCCAATGGATTCCCAGCGGTCTGGTGGCGGTGGTGTTTTCTACCGCAACGTTGTGGAACGCGCTGAATGCGCGGGTGTTCTTCGGCCAACGCATCGCGCGCAATGTGCTGATGGGCGGGGCGCTGGGGCTGGGCGGTCTGGGGCTGTTGTTCTGGCCGGAGCTGGCCGGGCATCACGCCACTCCGCAAACCCTGCTTGGCCTTGGTTTGGCACTTTGCGGCACCTTGTGTTTCTCGGCGGGCAACATGCTCTCGAGCCTGCAACAGAAGGCCGGTCTCAAACCGTTGACCACTAATGCGTGGGGCATGGCTTACGGCGCGGCGATGTTGTCGGTGTGGTGCCTGGTCAAAGGTATTCCGTTCGAGATGGAATGGACGTCACGTTACATCGGCGCGCTGCTGTATCTGGTCATCCCCGGTTCGGTGATCGGCTTCACCGCGTACCTGACGCTGGTCGGCCGCATGGGGCCGGAGCGCGCGGCTTATTGCACAGTGCTGTTCCCGGTGGTGGCGCTGAACGTATCGGCCTTTGCCGAAGGCTATCAATGGACAGCGCCGGCGCTGGCGGGGCTTGTGCTGGTGATGCTGGGCAATGTGTTGGTATTTCGTAAACCTAAACCCGTTATTGAAATGACCGCTAAACCCGCACATTGAATACTCAATTGTCGATTTTCATGACCAGAAATATTAGTGCCGGGAGTAAAAAGTCGACAATGCTTTGTGCCCAGGACATGGCGTTCCATTCTTTTGACTGGTCCATGTCGAACCATTCATTGCCTACGACTTGCAGGCAGAAATAATAAACAAACAGTGCTACCAGAAAACCCAGTACGGCGTATTTCTTGGCTTCGTGAAATTGCTGTTCCGATGAATTTATGTTTTTGGCAAGTTGATAGCCACCTAGCAGGCAGGCAGAAGTAAAAATCGTCTCGAGTGTCATGATCATCCAGTAGATCCGGTGATGCATGATTTCCGAGTTGATGGAGCGATATGTCAAATGACTGCCTGTCGTGTCCATGCTGAGGATATGGCCAAGGTAGATATAGTTGGAGTTGTAGTCGGTTGCATTGCTGTAAACGATCAGTGTGCCCAAAACACCCACCATGAGAACTATTGCTACTTTGCTTCTTCGAATCAATTGAGCTGTTGTCAGATTCGTCATTTGTTTTCTCCGTCAATTAAACCTGTCTCTTGGCAGGTTGTGACGGGATTCTATAGCTCGCGGAAGATAAACGGGCAAAGAGTCATTTTCAATTTGTGTAGCTTTTGAATGTGTGGCAATTAATTTGCTTGTTGGGTCGCTTATATAAAACAACTAAGGCTGGACAAACTTGTGTCCAGCCTTAGTTGTATTCAGTCTTTCCAGACTTGCGGATTGACCAGATCCTGCGGGCGCTCGCCGAGCAGGGCGCTGCGCAAGTTGGCCAGCGCACGGTTGGCCATGGCTTCGCGGGTTTCATTCGTAGCCGAGCCGATGTGCGGCAAAGTCACGGCGTTTTTCAGCTGAAACAGCGGAGATTCGCTCAGCGGTTCTTTTTCGTAGACGTCGAGGCCTGCACCGCGAATGCGGTTTTTCTGCAACGCTTCGATCAATGCCGGCTCGTCGACCACCGGGCCACGGGAGATGTTCACCAGAATGGCGTCAGGCTTCATCAGTGCCAGTTCGCGGTGGCTGATCAAGTGGCGGGTCTTTTCGCTGAGCGGTACTACCAGGCAGACGAAATCGGCTTCGGCCAGCAGTTGGTCAAGGCTGCGAAATTGCGCGCCGAGTTCCTGTTCCAGCTCGGTCTTGCGGCTGTTGCCACTGTAGATAATCGGCATGTTGAAGCCCAAGCGTCCGCGACGGGCGACAGCAGCGCCGATGTTGCCCATGCCGACGATGCCCAGGGTCTTGCCATGTACGTCGCAACCGAACAGTGGTGCGCCGACGCTGGCCTGCCATTGGCCGGCCTTGGTCCAGGCGTCCAGTTCGGCGACGCGGCGGGCGCTGCTCATGATGAGGGCGAAGGCCAGGTCCGCGGTGCTTTCGGTGAGGACGTCCGGGGTGTTGGTGAGCATGATCCCGCGTTCGTTGAAGTAGGCAAGGTCGTAGTTGTCGTAGCCGACGGAGATGCTGGAGACGACTTCAAGTTTTGCGGCGTTTTCCAGTTGGGCCTTGCCGAGTTTGCGACCGACGCCGATCAGGCCGTGGGCGTGGGGCAGGGCTTCGTTGAACTGGGTGTTGATGTCGCCGTTCTTTGGGTTGGGGACGATGACGTCGAAGTCCTGTTGCAGGCGTTCGATCATGGGGGGGGTGATGCGGCTGAAGGCCAAAACTGTTTTTTTCATCGCTATGGGCTCGGCTTCGGGGCTTTATTGCCAAGCAAGCTAACATTTTCTGTTTGGGGTTGTCTTGGCGGCCTCTGGGCCGACCAGGCTTTTGGGGGTTGGGTGTATATCCGTTTTTTCGGGTGCTGCGGCTGGCGGTTCCGCTCTTACAGCGGCTCACTTTTTCAAACGCCAAAAAGTAAGCAAAAGGCTTGGCCCCGGCGTTCGGCACCTCGCTGTGGCTCGGTGTTCCTTCGTTCCGGGATTCATCCGGGGGCATCGCCTACGGTTTGCTTCGCTGCACCTCCTCTCGATGCATGCGGCTGCGCCGCACGGTCGCTGCGCTCCCACCCCCGGATAAATCCCTCCACTCAGCCGGCCGAAGGGGCCGGCATGTTAAAAGCGGTACTTGAGCTAACGCTCATCGTGTTGAGTGGTGGAAGCGGAAGCGGAGTTATGTTGATCGTTCCCACGCTCTGCGTGGGAATGCAGCCCGGGACGCTCTGCGTCCCAATTCGAGCTGCCAGTGACGATGGCATTCGCTGGCAAGTCCGTTCAGTTAGAGCGGCTTGGCTGTGTGTTGGATGAGGTTGTACTTCGACGCTATCCAGCACTCGCTTCACGCCAAACTCAATTCGCCACCCGCACCCCCGCCAGACTCCCACTCATCTCATAAGCCGCCAATTCCGCCTGATGCCCCGCCAATATTTCCGGCAACGACCCACGCAGGTATTCAACCCAGGTCTTGATCTTCGCATCCAGATACTGCCGCGACGGGTAGATCGCATAGAGGTTCAGTTCCTGCGAGCGGTAGTTGGGCATGACCCGTACCAGCGAGCCGTTGCGCAAGCCTTCAATCGCGGCGTACACCGGCAACACGCCCACACCCATCCCACTGGTGATCGCGCTTTTCATCGCGTCGGCGGAGTTCACCAGGAAGGGGGAGCTGTTGATGGTGACCATTTCCTGGCCGTCAGGGCCGTCGAAGGCCCATTTTTCCAAGGGGATCACCGGGCTCACCAGACGCAGGCAGGCGTGGTTCAGCAGGTCGCTGGGTTTTTGTGCGCAGCCGTTGGCTTTTACGTAGGCCGGGGAGGCGCAGACGATGCTGTAGGTGATGCCCAGGCGTTGCGAGACGAAGCCCGAGTCCGGCAGTTCGCGGGCCAGGACGATGGACACATCGTAGCCTTCGTCAAGCAGGTCCGGCACGCGGTTGGCCATGGTCAGGTCGAAGGTCACGTCCGGGTGGGTCTTGCGGTAGCGGGCGATGGCGTCGATCACGAAGTGCTGGCCGATGCCGGTCATGGTGTGCACTTTCAACTGTCCGGCCGGGCGGGCGTGGGCTTCGCTGGCTTCGGCTTCGGCCTCTTCGACGTAGGCGAGGATCTGCTCGCAGCGCAGCAGATAGCGCTTGCCGGCTTCGGTGAGGGCGATGCGCCGGGTCGTGCGGTTGAGCAGGCGGGTTTGCAGGTGGGCCTCAAGGTTGGAGACCGCGCGCGAGACGTTGGCGGTGGTGGTGTCGAGTTGCACGGCGGCGGCGGTGAAGCTGCCGGCTTCGGCCACACAACTGAAGGCGCGCATGTTTTGCAAAGTGTCCATGGGGTGCTCTCAAGGGAGATGGCAAATTGTGACACGAAGTTTCAGGGGCTGAGACCCCCGACCAAGGGATTATCTCGTTAACGGTAACAAAGATTCACAGGATTCCCAGCTTATCGCCGTAATGGCGCCCCCCTAGAATTGCGCCCACCTCGAAACATCTCCCACCTCAGGAATTCGCAGCAGTGCCGCGTCGCATCAACAGAGCGCTTTTGCCGCTCAGTGTTCTGGCTTTTACGTTAGTTCTCAGCGGCTGCATCGGAACCGGAGGGATTGCCCCGCAGGGCAAGGCTCTGGAGGCCAATGAACTGGCCACCGACGAGGCCATCGCCCACGCCGCCCGTGACGCAAACTGGCCCACCGCCCAATGGTGGCAAGCCTACGGCGACCCGCAACTCAACCGCTGGATCGACCTTGCCGTGCAAGGCAGTCCGACCCTGGCCATGGCTGCCGCGCGAGTGCGTCAGGCCCGGTCCATGGCCGGTGTCGCCGAAGCCGCCGAGTCGTTGCAGATCAATGGCGAGTCGACGCTCAAGCGTCACAACTGGCCGACCGATCAGTTCTACGGTCCCGGTGAGCTGGCCAACAGCACCACCTGGGACAACAATGCCGCGCTGGGTTTCAGTTACGCCCTCGACCTCTGGGGCCGTGAAAGCAACAGCACCGAACGGGCCGTCGATCTGGCGCACATGAGCGCTGCCGAGGCGCGTCAGGCGCAGCTCGAATTGCAGAACAACATCGTGCGCGCCTACATCGAGTTGTCGCTGCACTACGCGCAGCGCGACATCGTGGCGGCGACGCTCAAGCAGCAACAGCAGATTCTCGAGCTGGCGCAGAAACGCCTGAACGGCGGAATCGGCACGCACTTCGAAGTCAGCCAGGCCGAAACGCCGCTGCCGGAAACCCATCGGCAACTGGATGCGCTGGACGAAGAAATCGCCCTGAGCCGCAACCAGATCGCGGCATTGGCCGGCAAAGGCCCGGGCGCTGGCGCGCAGTTGCAGCGTCCGACCCTGTCATTGGGCGCGGCACTGAAGCTGCCTTCGGCATTGCCCGCCGAACTGCTCGGCCAGCGTCCCGACGTGGTCGCCAGTCGCTGGCAAGTGGCGGCGCAGGCGCGCGGGATCGAGGTCGCGCATGCCGGGTTCTATCCCAACGTCGATCTGGTCGGCAGCCTCGGCTACATGGCCACCGGCGGCGGGGCGCTGGAGTTTCTGACCGGCAAGAAGCTCAACTACAACGTCGGGCCGGCGATCTCCCTGCCGATCTTCGACGGCGGGCGACTGCGTGCCGAACTGGGTGAAGCTTCGGCGGGTTATGACATTGCCGTCGCGCATTACAACCAGACCCTGGTCAATGCGCTGAAGAACATCTCGGACCAGTTGATCCGCCGCGAGTCGATGGACAAGCAGCAGACGTTCGCCGCCGAGTCCGTGGCTACCGCGCAGAAGACTTACGACATCGCGATGATCGCCTACCAGCGCGGCCTCACCGATTACCTCAACGTGCTCAACGCCCAGACCCTGCTGTTCAAGCAGCAGCAGGTCGAGCAGCAGGTGCAGGCGGCGCGCTTGAGTGCCCATGCGGAGCTGGTGACAGCATTGGGCGGTGGCCTTGGCGCGGGTAAAGACGTACCAACGGCACAACAAACCCAGGCACCAAAAAAACCGGTTCTCCTTCGTTGAACACACAATCCCTGTGGGAGCGAGCTTGCTCGCGAAGCGGGAGTGTCAGCCAGCACACATGTCGGCTGATACACCGCATTCGCGAGCAGGCTCGCTCCCACAGGGGATGGGTCCGACCTGAAACTCATTGAGCACAATTGAATGACTCCCTTGCCCGCACCTTTGCGCTGGCTCTACTCCCTGGAATGGCGCCGGGGTTTCTTCGACTGGGCGCGCAGCGACGGCGTGACCTGGGTCTACATCTTCAAGGTGTTGATCGCCGCGTTCCTGACCCTGTGGCTGGCGATGCGCCTGGAACTGCCGCAACCGCGCACGGCGATGATCACCGTGTTCATCGTCATGCAGCCGCAGAGCGGCCAGGTGTTCGCCAAGAGTTTCTATCGCTTCCTCGGCACCCTGGCCGGGTCGGCGATGATGGTCACGCTGATTTCCCTGTTCGCCCAGAACACCGAACTGTTCCTCGGTTCGCTGGCAATCTGGGTCGGCATCTGCTCTGCCGGCGCCGCCCGCTGCCGCAACTTCCGCGCCTACGGTTTTGTGCTGGCCGGGTACACCGCCGCGATGGTCGGTCTGCCGGCGCTGGCGCATCCCGACGGCGCGTTCATGGCAGCGGTGTGGCGAGTGCTGGAAATTTCGCTGGGGATTCTCTGCTCGACCCTGGTCAGCGCCGCGATCCTGCCGCAAACCGCCAGCGCCGCGATGCGCAACGCCTTGTATCAGCGCTTCGGTGTGTTCGCGTTGTTTGTCACCGATGGCCTGCGCGGGCGCAGCAAACCGGAGTCGTTCGAGGCCAGCAACGTACGCTTCATCGCCGAAGCGGTGGGCCTGGAAGGGCTGCGCAGCGTGACCGTGTTCGAAGACCCGCACATGCGTCGGCGCAACGGTCGGCTCAGTCGCCTGAACAGCGAGTTCATGGGCATCACCACCCGTTTCAACGCCTTGCACCAGTTGCTCGAACGCCTGCGTCGCAATGGCGCCGACCATGTGGAAGCTGCGATCAAACCGGGCCTGCAGGACCTGGCCGAAGTGCTCGACGGCTTCAGCGGTCGCGCCCTGACCAGCCCGGACGCGGCGCGTCTGGTGCTGGCGCTGGCGGCGTACAAGGAAGGCTTGCCGGCGCGGGTGCGCAGCCTGCGGGCGCTCTTTCAGGAGAGCGAGCCGAGCGACGCCGAGCAGCTGGATTTCCACACCGCGTATGAGCTGCTTTATCGCTTCGTCGATGACTTGCACAGTTATGCACAGACCCACGCCTCGCTGGCCGATCACAGCCACGAACGCGAGCGCTGGGACGAACCGTTCACCCCGCAAACCAGTTGGTGGGCGGCGGCAGCTTCGGGGATTCGTGCTGCGTTCATTCTGGTCGTGCTTGGCAGTTACTGGGTCGCCACCGCGTGGCCGAGCGGCGCGACCATGACCCTGATCGCTGCCGCCACCGTGGGCCTGTCGGCGGCGACGCCAAACCCGAAACGCATGGCCTTCCAGATGGCTTGCGGCACATTCCTCGGGGCGTTGATCGGCTTCGTCGAGATGTTTTTCATCTTCCCGTGGATAGATGGTTTTCCGTTGCTGTGCATGATGCTCGCGCCGGTGATCGTGCTCGGCTCGTTCCTCGCTTCGCGACCGCAATACGCCGGCGTCGGCCTCGGTCTGCTGATCTTCTTCAGCACCGGTTCGGTGCCGGACAACCTGACGATCTACAACCCTTACACCTTCATCAACGACTACATCGCCATGGTCATGGGCATGCTGGTCTGCGCGGCGGCCGGCGCGATCATTCTGCCGCCGAACAGCCGCTGGTTGTGGCAGCGGCTTGAACAGGATTTGCGCGGGCAAGTGGTGTACGCGATCAGCGGCAAACTCAAGGGCCTGGCGTCGAGTTTCGAAAGCCGTACCCGCGACCTGATGCATCAGGCTTATGGCCTGGCGGCCGGTCAACCTCTGGTGCAGAAAAACCTGCTGCGCTGGATGTTCGTGGTGCTGGAAGTCGGTCACGCGATCATCGAGTTGCGCAAGGAACAGGCAATCCTGCCGGTGCATCCGGCGTATGCCGAATCGCAGCCATGGCGTCAGGCGATCCGGGTCATGGGGCGTTCGCTGGTGCGACTGTTCCTGCAACCGAATTCGAGCAATCTGGAACGCGCACTGGTCGCCGTCGATCACGCGATCAGCCGGGTCGCCGCCACTGACGAGCCGTTCGCACCGCACTTCGATACCTCGGCCCTGCGTCGGGTGAAAAGCTACCTGCACTTCATCCGCACCTCGTTGCTCGACCCGCAATCGCCACTCGCTGCCTACGCCATCGCCAAGCCCGAAGGACTTGCCCATGCCTCGTGAAATCGCCTTCCACGGCGTGTACATGCCGACCATGACCCTGATGTTTTTCGTCGCCGCGGCACTGGCCTGGGCGCTGGACCGGTTCCTCTCGGGGTTCGATCTGTACCGCTTCTTCTGGCACCCGGCGCTGCTGCGCCTGAGTCTGTTTACCTGTCTATTCGGCGCGATGGCGCTGACTGTCTACCGTTGAGAACGTTCTGATGAAAAAGTTTTTCAGCCTGCTCGCGACCCTGCTGGTGCTGGCCCTGGCGCTGTGGATCGGCCGCACGTTGTGGGAGCACTACATGAACACCCCGTGGACCCGCGACGGCCGGGTCCGTGCCGACATCATCAACGTCGCGGCCGACGTCACCGGTGAAGTGGTCGACGTGCCGGTCCGTGACAACCAGTTGGTGAAGAAAGGTGATCTGCTGATGCAGATCGACCCCGAGCACTATCGCCTCGCGGTGAAACAGGCGCAGTCGCTGGTGGCTTCGCGCAAGGCCACGTGGGAGATGCGCAAGGTCAACGCCCATCGCCGCGCCGACCTCGACAACCTGGTGATCTCCAAGGAAAACCGCGACGACGCCAGCAACATCGCCGACTCGGCACTGGCCGATTACCAACAGGCTCAGGCGCAACTGGAAGCCGCCGAACTCAACCTCAAACGTACCGAAGTGCGGGCGGCGGTGGACGGCTACGTGACCAACCTCAACGTCCATCGCGGCGATTACGCGCGCATCGGCGAAGCGAAAATGGCCGTGGTCGATATGAACTCGTTCTGGGTCTACGGCTTCTTCGAAGAAACCAAACTGCCCCACGTTCGTGTCGGCGATAAAGCCGACATGCAACTGATGAGCGGCGAAGTTCTGAAGGGCCACGTGGAGAGCATTTCCCGCGGCATCTACGACCGTGACAACCCGGAAAGCCGCGAGCTGATCGCCGATGTGAACCCGACCTTCAACTGGGTGCGGCTGGCGCAACGGGTGCCGGTGCGGATTCACATTGATGAAGTGCCGGAAGGTGTGCTGCTGGCGGCGGGGATTACCTGCACCGTGGTGGTGAAGCAGGACGCTGTGGATAACTGACAGACCGAGTCGCTGCAAATCGCGAGCAGGCTCGCTCCCACAGATATCACGGCGCCTGAACATCTTGAACGCGCCTCAATACCTGTGGGAGCGGGCATGCCCGCGATGGGGCCGACTCGGTCTCAGAGTTTCCCGCGCAAGCCGAAGCGCTTCATCAACGTCGACTCGAGCAGCCCTTTCGGCAGCAACGTCGCCAGCAACGGCAACGCCCGGCTGCCATTGCCGATGCGGATCAGCCGTGGTGGTTTGTTCTGCTGTACCGCCTTGAGCAACTCGGCGGCAAATTCGCTGGCCGGCGTTGGTTTGTCCTGCGAAGCCTTGGCCCGCGCCCGGATGCCTTCACGCAACGGAAACCACGGTGATTGTTCGTTGATCAGTTGTTCGGCCTCATGGCCGGCATTCTTGGCGAAGCTCGATTGAATCGCCCCCGGCTGCACTTCCAGCACGCGAATCCCGAACGGCGCCAGTTCCATGCGCAACGCATCGCTCAACGCGTGCACCGCGGCTTTCGACGCGCAATAGGCGCCGGCAAATGGCGTGACCAGCACCCCGGAAACACTACCAACATTCACCACCAGGCCCTTGGCCCGACGCAGTACCGGGAACAGCGCACGGGTCACGCCGACAATCGAAAACACGTTGGTTTCGAACTGGCGCTGCATGGCCGGAACACCGCCATCGAGCAGCGGCCCCATGGCGCCGTAACCGGCGTTGTTGATCAATACGTCGAGGCCGCCATGTTGCTGGTTGATCCGCTCGGCGAGTTGTTCCAGCGCTGCATTGTCATTGACGTCGAGCTGCACGGCCGTGAACCCGGCAGCGGCGAGTGCCGCGACATCTTCAGCCTTGCGCGCACTGGCCCAGACCTCGTAGCCGGCGCTTTTGAAGGCATCGGCGAGGGCGCGGCCGATGCCGCTGGAACAACCGGTAATCAACGCGACGGGCATGGCGCATTCCTTGTGCAAAAGAGTGGGAGAGGGGATCAGTCGGAGAAACTACCCTGCAATCGCTCGGCGCGAAACTCCAGGGTTTGCGGGCGATAACCGGGACGCAACGGCGGCATCGGCAGGCAGTCTTCCCAGTTGCCGCCGGGCTGCAGTTCGCCTGGGCCGCGATAGCGTGGGGCGGCGTATTGATTGTCGGCCAGGTTCACGGTGTCGCCCGGCGCGTACGCCGCAATGCGCCAGCGCAGTTCGGTCAGCGGCACGTCGTTGCCGTTGTTCATCTTGAGCAGCAGCGGGCGGTCGGCAGGGCAGTGTTCGGGGGCATAGACGATGCGCAGTTCCAGGCGCGCCAGTTGCTTGACTTCGCGGTTGTCCAGCCACACCACCCACATCGCCACCAGCCCGAGGCCGACGGCGGCGGCCATGGACACCGGCAAGGCCTTGGCCGGGTAGCGCAACAGCAGGATCAGCCAGGTGATGACCAGCAAGACGCCGATGAACATGTTCGAACGCTCCTTGAACTCGTGATGACCATCCTACCGAAGGGGCGCGGGAATGGACATTCACGGATTGAGCGCAGTGCCGTTGGTCGGGACTGTAATTTCTGACAGTAGCCGGATCAGCGCTGAGCCTGCTCAGATGCCAGAGCTACAAAGAACGCCGGTCGCGCGAGGATGCACGGTTAATGAGCTTGCATATCAATACGCCGAGGATGTCTGTGTTCGAGCCGCGCGGCTTAGAGGTTCGCACGGTCGACTATCATCGAGCCATCGAGAGCGGGACGGTAGAGTCCCGGATCAACCGCATCCTGCATGATTCTGCGGGGCGTGCGGTAAAACACTGGGACCCGCGGCTTTGGCTGTCGCAAGCCGGCGACCCGCTGACGCCGGCCAATCTGACGCAGGTGTTTGCTCTGGACGCCACGGTGATTCGTTCGGACAGTGTCGATGCCGGTACGCAAATCGAGTTGAAGGGACTCGCTGCACAAACGATGTTCAGTTGGGACAGCCGTCAGACGCAGCGCGAGATCGAGCACGACAATCTGTTGCGCCCCGTCGCGATATTCGAAGAGGGAAAGGGCGAGCCTCGGCGTTGTGTCGAGCGCCTGACCTACGGTCATCCCGGCAGCGGGGATCAGTCGCGTAACCAGTTCGGTCAACTGATTCGTCATGACCATCCAGCCGGCAGCGTGCTGTTCAGCGCGTTTGCAATCATCGGCTCATGCACTGAAGACACCCGCCACTTTACGCAGGAACCGCTGACACCCGACTGGCCGGAGCAGGAGGCGGATCGCCCGCAACTGTTGGAGCCTGGCGCTGGTGCGACATCGCAGTGGCGCCATGGTGCGCTGGGCGATGTGCTGGAGCAGACGGATGCCCGAGAGAACCGGCATACATTTGCGCTGACCGTCGATGGCCACTTGCACGAGCGCCGCTTGCGGTTGAAGGGGAAGCCTGAGCAGATCCTGGTTACTGACATTCGCTACAACGCGCAAGGCAATGTCACGCAGGAAACTGGTGGTAACGGTGTGCGCACCACCCGGATCTATCGCCCCGAAGACGATCGCCTGTTGGGCCTTCGGTCCGAAGATGCTAACGGTCTCGTGTTGCAACACCTGAGTTATGGATACGACAGGATGGGCAATGTCCTGAGTATCGAAGACAAGGCACTGCCGATCCGTTACTTTGCCAACCAGCGCATCGAGCCGGTCAGCCGCTTTGTCTACGACAGTCTTTACCAGTTGATCATGGCTTTCGGCTGGGAAGCCGGCACTGTCAGTCAGGGCCCGCAATCGATGGGGCGCATCGACCCTTCGGCGATCAGCAACTATCAGCAGACTTACGAATATGATCCCGGCGGCAACCTGCGCAACCTGATTCATGTCGGCCCGCAAAGTCATGGGCGCAAACTGCAACCGGCGAGTTTCAGCAACCGCTCTTTGCCCTACGTGAACGCCATTCCCGGCGATTCGGAAATCGAAGCTGCCTACGACCGCAGGGGCAACCTGTTGCAGCTGGAACCGGGGCGGATGCTGAGCTGGAACCTGCGTAACCAACTGCAATCGGTCAGCCCGGTGGAACGCGCCTCCGGGCTCAACGACCAGGAGGTCTATCTCTACGAGTCTGGCAGTCAGCGAGTACGCAAGATCCGCTCATTACGAACCAACGCCCGCACCCTGATTGCCGATGTGCGCTATTTGCCTGGACTGGAATTGCGCACCGTCAACGGTACCGGTGAACGGTTGCAGGTCATCATTGCCGACAACGCTCGAGTACAGCACTGGGAGAGCCCGCCGCCTTCGGGACTCAACGATCGGTATCGATACCAGCATGTCGATCACCTGGGGTCGGTCAGTCTGGAAACCGCCGATGACGGTGCGGTGATCAGCCGGGAAAGGTTTCACCCATACGGTACCAGTGCCTGGCAGGACGGCGAATTCAGCTACAAATACATCCGTTACTCGGGCAAGGAGCGTGATGCCAGCGGGCTTGATTACTACGGTTACCGCTACTACATCCCGTGGTTGCAGAAATGGAGCAATCCGGATCCGGCAGGTGTGGAGGCAGATGGCATCAATCTTTTCCGAATGGTGAGAAATAATCCGTTGACGTTTTTTGACGAGCAAGGCGAGGAATCAAAGTCCCATTCGGCGGTACGCACGGCCATCGAGATTTTTGAATCGTACAAGGACAATTACAGCGATACGGACAGAGTGAAGCCCTACACGATGATGAATGACATAACCGAAGGCAAGCTCAAGTTCAAAACTACAAAGGCACCACCTGCGGTGCTCGAAAAGACCAAAGACTTGAAATTTACCTTGCGTCATTACTCATACAACTTCGCGACGAAGGGCGCGGCACCGTCACATATGGACATCAAGTCAAACTTTTCTCTGGTCAACAGCAAATTGAAGGCGTTGGGTGGAAAAGGTGGCAATACCAGCGAAAAGGATTGGACCAAGGCTGGGAATATGGGATTCACCTTCTTTCTTTTATCCATAAACGGAGAAGTGAACGAGCGCAGATTTCTAGCGGGCATGACGCATTTTGCAGAGTATGACCTTGAGGACGACAATGCACTCAGGAGCGCCTTTGGTGACAGCTACGACAGCCTGGAGTTTTTTGCTTCTCCGGATGTACTAGATCCGAAGCACTCATCCGACTTGAGCGCAGTTCCGATGATCAAAGGCCGATTGAAAGAGTTGAAGGCATTGCTGATAGGCAATTCGGGAATCAGTCCCGTGCAGGTGGGAAGAATGAATGCACGGACAATGCTGGACAGTCTCGACAAGTCATTCCACGGAACGCTTGAAATCAAAACTCCTGGATCGGTAAAAGTCAGTACCTGGCATAAAAAAGTACAGGCCGGGGCTTCCAAGGCTGCATGAGCGTCAGCAAGAAGCCCCCGCCCAACCCGCTGCGGATAGGGGACGCAGCGGGCTGGACGGGGGCTTCTTGTTTTACGGAACGCTTACTGCGCGATGGTTTTCACCGACACGCCGCGTTCGATCGGGGTCGAGCGACCGTAGATGTCCTCGAAGCGCTCGATATCGTCTTCACCCAGGTACGAGCCCGACTGCACTTCGATGATTTCCAGCGGGATCTTGCCCGGGTTGCGCAGGCGATGCACCGAGGCGATCGGGATGTAGGTCGACTGGTTCTCGCAGAGCAGGAACACGTTCTCGTCGCAGGTCACTTCGGCGGTGCCGCTGACCACGATCCAGTGTTCGGCGCGGTGGTGGTGCATCTGCAGCGACAGGCACGCGCCCGGCTTGACCGTGATGTGCTTGACTTGGAAGCGACCGCCCATGTCCACCGAATCGTAGGAACCCCACGGACGGTAGACCTCGCAGTGGTTCTGGGTTTCGCTGCGGCCCTGCTCGTTGAGGGTGTTGACCATCTGCTTGACGCCTTGGACCTTGTCCTTGTGGGCGATCATCATGGCGTCCTTGGTTTCGACCACCACGATGTTTTCCAGACCGATCACCGACACCAGTTTGCCGTTGCCGTGGATCATGCAGTTCTTGCTGTCCTGGATCACCACGTCGCCCTTGCTGACGTTGCCGTTGGCGTCCTTCTCGTTGACTTCCCACAGCGACGACCAGCAACCGACATCGCTCCAGCCGGCAGTCAGCGGCACCACGCAGGCGCGCTGGGTTTTTTCCATCACCGAGTAGTCGATGGAGTTGTCCGGGCAGCAGGCGAAGGTGGCTTCGTCGAAGGTGATGGTGTCGTTGTCCTGAGCGCTGCGCTCAAGGGTCAGCAGGCAGGTGTCGTAGATGTCCGGATCGTGCTTTTTCAGCTCTTCGAGGAAGCGGCTGGCGCGGAACAGGAACATGCCGCTGTTCCAGTAGTAACCGCCGGACTCGACGTATTCGGTGGCGCGTTTGACGTCGGGTTTTTCGACGAAGTGCGAGACACGGCTGACGCCTTCCGGCAGCAGCGAATCGCCGGTGGACTTGATGTAGCCGTAACCGGTTTCCGGTTTGGTGGCCGGCACGCCGAACAGCACCATCTCGCCGTTTTCGGCGGCGACGGTGGCCAGGGCGAGGGCGCGTTGCAGGGCTTTCTGGTCTTCGAGAACGTGGTCCGCCGGCAGCACCAGCATCAGTTCGTCGCGACCTTCATTGACCAGCATCATCGCGGTCAGCGCCACAGCCGGCGCGGTGTTGCGGCCGAACGGTTCCATCAGGATGCGCTGGCATTCGAGGTTCCGGGTGCTCAACTGCTCGTTGACGATGAAGCGGTGATCCTTGTTGCAGACCACGATCGGGGTGTCCATGCCTTCGAACACCAGACGCTCGAGGGTTTGCTGGAACAGCGTGTGTTCGCCGGTCAGGGCGAGGAATTGCTTGGGAAACTGCTTGCGCGAAAGCGGCCAAAGACGTGAGCCGCTACCACCTGACAAGATCACCGGAATCATATTGTTTACTCCATAAAATCGATTGGGTCAGAGCCACGAACGTTGTGTCGTTTCACTCTTGTTGTTATTCCGTGCCGGGCAGCGACGGCTGCCCGGTTTCATGTGCTTAGCGGGTCGACACCGGGCGTTTCACCCAGACTGGCGACAGGTTGCTGCCGTTGCCGGTGACGTACAGCACGGCTGCTTCACCGCGCTCCAGGGCAACCGGCTTCACGTCGCCGACTTTCTTGTCGCCTTCGTACAGCGCGAGGCTGACTTTGACCGGGTTGATTTCACGCTCGCCACGGCCCTTGGCGGCCACGTTAGGCACCACGTCGGTCTTGCCGTCGGCGGTCTTCAGGGTCAGCGGCTTGTCGCTGAGGTTCTGCACGCGCACCAGGGATTTCTGCTTGTTCTTGAACGGTGGTTCTTCGATCAGCTGCGGCGCGCCGGAAGCGTTGTTGACCAGGGTGTAGTAGTGGTCACCGGCGAGTTTCACCGGCAGGGTCTGGCTGCCGACCTTGGCGCTGTAGTCGCCGCCCGGCATGAAGCTGAAGTCGCTGCTGGCCAGCGGCGCGACGTCGCTCAGATTGGTGCTGCCGACGGTGGCGCTGACTTCAGCGTTGCTGGCGTTGTAGACGCGCACGAAGGTCGAGCCTTTCGGTGCGGTCGGGCCGTACAGCGCAGCGTCGCCACCGGCGAAGGCCTGGACCGACAGTACGCTCAGGCCAGCAACCAGTGCGAAGCGTTTAGCGAGACGACGAGGAGTTGTAGTGAAAGTCATGGTGTACCTCTCTTTCAGTTTTGCGCCCGATCGGGCGTCTCGGATTTAGTGTTGATTGCTACGTTTTGTTGGCGCGCGCCGGCTTGTTTAAGCTCTGCGACCCACTGCGGGTCGGCGTCGCCGATTTCGTTGTTCACAGGCAGATATCGTTCAGGAAACTCCCAGATCAGCACCTGTGGCGGGCTGTTCTTGAAGTCGTCGCTTTTCAGGTAGCTGAGCATCGGCAGGATCGGGCCGTGGCCGTCTTCTGCGTAGTTGACGACGTCGCTGTGCAGCGCTTGCTTGAGCGCACCGACGAAGTTCCAGTTGGGGTTGGCGCTGTAGCTGGTGCCGATCAGCGCGACCGGCACTTCGCTGTTGGCGAACAATGCGTCGTCACCGGCAGGCTGCTCGGCGGCGGCCACGGTGTTGCGCTTTTGCAGCGGCTCTTGCGCCGGCATCAGGTTTTCGAACAGCGGATCCAGCGGCAGGAACAGACGCAAGTCGCCCTTGTGCGTGACCTTCTCCGCCGGGGTGGTGACGAAACGCTGCGGCTCGCCGCTGAGCGGGAACTTGTCAGCGATGGTCTTGGCCAGGGTGTTGGCGGCGATTTCCGCGCCTTCCGGGGTCCAGTGGGTGTCGGTGCGCAGGAACACTTGTTGACCGTTCTGCTTGGCGGCTTGCAGTGGGCCGAGCAGGTCGGGGGCGAGGATCTTGTCCGCCGCGACGCGAGCGTGGAAGTCCTGATAGAGGTTGGCGTGAATGCTCGCCGGTTTCACTTCACCCAGGTGCTCGGGGTACAGGCGAACCTTGGCCGGCACGATCGCCATCACCAGTTTCACGCCTTTCTCTTTCAGGGTCTGCCGCACGCCTTCGACCAGCGCGTAATTGCCTTGCAGGTTCAGCTCTTCGTTGACGATCGGGTTGAATTCCTCATCGCTGTACAACCACTGATCGCGACCGAGCACCACGCCCGGACGACCTTCGTTGAACAGTTTGAAATCCAGCGCGGCCCAGAGATTGGTGCCCAGGCGCTTGATCGGGAATTCATCGTCGTAGTGGGTTTCCACGGCTTTGGTCCAGCGGCCGTTGAGCACCGTCGCGTCGGCGTTGGTGCTGAAGCCGAAGAAGCTGCGCACCGACCACAGACCGAGCACCAGCAGGGTCACCAGAAACAGCGCGATGTAGAAGATGCGTAATGAGCGGGTCATGTCAGATCCCTCAGAACTGGAAGTAAAGGAACGGCGAGAAGCTTTGCGCCGAGAGTTTGAGAATCGAGGCGATGAACAGCAGCAGGATCAGTCCGCGCATCACGTAGCGCGACCAGTCCGCCGTCCAGTACGCCGGTTGCACCTGGGCGTCGACGCCGACGGTGTAGCCAGGCTCGTGGATGCTCGCCGGGTTTTCGCCCGGGGCTGCCTTGATCAGGCCCGGTTGCGCGCCGGCAGGGCCGTCGCTCTCGACGTTGACCGCAGGTTTGGTCTTCACCGGAGGCTGGTTGGTGTACAGATCACGCAGGCCGAAGAACGCCAGGGTCACGTAAGCCACCACCAGAGTCGCCACTTGCAGACCGGTGAGGCTGGCCTGGTTGAGTTCCGACAGCGACCAGTCGCCGAAGCTGAACATCGCGCTGTACATGCGGCCGGCAACGTGCAGGTTTTCGGCGCGGAAGATCACCCAGCCCATGACTACCAGCAGGAAGGTCAGCGCCCAGCGGATCGGGTTGAGGCTGCGCGGCGAAGTGTTGAGGCCCAGCGCTTTTTCAATCGCCAGCCACATGCCGTGCCACGCACCCCAGACGATGTAGGTGATGTTCGCGCCGTGCCACAGACCACCGAGGAGCATGGTCAGGAACAGGTTGCGATAGGTCATCAGCGTGCCTTTACGGTTACCGCCGAGGGTGATGTAGAGGTAGTCACGCAGCCAGGTCGACAGGCTGATGTGCCAGCGGCGCCAGAACTCGGTGATCGACTGGCTGATGTACGGCTGCTTGAAGTTTTCCATGAAGCGGAAACCCATCATCAAGCCCAGGCCGATGGCCATGTCGCTGTAACCGGAGAAGTCGAAATACAGCTGCGCGGTGTAGGCCAGCGCGCCGAGCCAGGCATCGCCCGTGGTCGGGTTTTGCAGGGCGAAGCAATGGTCGGCCACCACGGCGAGGGTATCGGCGATGAAGACTTTCTTGATGAAACCCTGCATGAACCGCGTGCAGCCCTCGGAGAACTTGTCGAGGGTGTGGGTGCGGTTGTTGAACTGGTCGGCCAGGTCACGGAAACGCAGCACGGGACCGGCGATCAGGTGCGGGAAGATCGCCACGAATGCCGCGAAGTCGATCAGGTTGCGGGTAGCCGGGGTATCACCGCGGTAGACGTCGATGATGTAGCTGATCGACTCGAAGATGTAGAACGAGATACCGATCGGCAGCAGCACGTGGGTCAGGATGAACGGCTCAAGCCCCATCGAGGTCATGATCGCGTTGATGCTGTCGACGCCGAAATTGGCGTACTTGAAGTAGCCGAGGATGCACAGGTCCACCGCCACACCGAGCAACAGCCAGCGCTGGGCCGGTTTGCTGCGCACGCCGGCGGCGCCGACTTTCAGGCCGATCCAGTAGTTCCACAGGGTGACGCCGGCGAACAGCGCCAGGAAGTCCACCCGCCACCACGCGTAGAACACGTAGCTGGCGATCAGCAGCAGCAGGTTGCGATAGCGTTGCCCGCTCAGGTAGTACAAGCCGAGAAAGATCGGCAAGAACAGAAACAGGAACACGTTGGATGAAAATACCATCCCGATCTCTCCATGTTTGAACCAACAGTCAAGGGCCAAAGCCCCCCCAAACCCCCCGTGGTGTTGGAGGGGTGAAACAGTCCTGCGATCGTTCCCACGCTCTGCGTGGGAATGCCTCTTGTGACGCTCTGCGTCACGCTTTGGGACGCGGAGCGTCCCGGGCTGCATTCCCACGCAGAGCGTGGGAACGATCAGCCGATCAGCGACTAACTGCCCTTGTTACCTTTCTCGTGCGAAGGGTCGTAGACCTTGGTCAGGTCGCCGCCGAGGCGGAAGGTCTTGAACGGCTGCATCCCGTGCTTCTTCTCGATCACATCCGGCGAACAGGTGTAGAGGGTGCAGAACGGTTCCAGCCAGGCGAATTTCATGTCCTGTTTCAGGTCGGTCATGTCCTGCTCTTTGCCGTTCTTCTTCTCGAACTGATCCGGGTCTTTCACCCCGGCCAGCACCCGGTCACCCAGACGTTTCAGCGCGCCGTTGTTTTCCTGACGCAGATCCACACCGTTGACCTGGGCGAAACTGGCGATCATCGCCAGCGGCGGCAGGGCGTAGTTGTGATAGGCGAGGGCGCGTTGCTGGCGCTTGAGTTCGTTCGGCAGATAGCCGTCGGCATCGATCTGATTGACGCCGACCTTGTATTCCTTGACTGCCCAATCGAACAGGTCGCGGCGGTTGGTCGCGACCGCTGTCGCCATCACCGACCAGGCTGCCCAGTACGAATGGTTGTTGGTTTTTTCCAGCGGCAGGTTGTCCCAGTCGCTGACCACCTGATCGGCCATTTTGCTGAACCAGGCCTCGATCAACTGTGCCTCTTGCTGATGCTGGGCCAGCGGATGGGAATCGGAGAACTTCAGGCGAATGTACGAAGAGGCCATGCTGCCCAGCGCCCATTTGCGCATCGACTTGCCGGTGTGGTTGAAATCCTTCGACATCAACGCATCGGCCTTGGCCCACGCGGTGAGCCAGTTCAGCGTGCAATCGAGCTGCTCCGGGCGACCGTCGCGCATGAACTGCATCACCCGTTTGGCAGTGCCGCGCTCAAGTGTGGTGATGTCTTTGGTGGTGTCGCGAAAGGCTTTTTCAGACTGCACGTTCAGCGTCGCGCGGGCCTTGTCCGAGCCTTCGTATTTGCTGCGAAATTGCAGCGGCCCGGTGTAGGGCGCCGGCATCGCGTCGCAGCCTTCGCTCTTGTCGCCGGTCTTGAATTTATCCACAGGCGCAAAGTAGCCCTGAGGAGGACGCAGTGGCGCGGCGGCCTGCGCGGTGCCGGCGAAGATCGCCAGCCCGAGCAGCGTCGGCGCCAGAAGAGTTTTCAGTTTCGGATTTCGCATAGCAGACCTCATTGCCCGACCTGAGCGGTTTGTGGCCCAGCGCCCGGGAATACGTTGCGTTTGCAGATTTTCGCTTCGACTTTCTGTGGCGCGGTGCCCGCTTCCGGGCCCTGGACTTCGACCGCCAGCAGGTTTTGCGAGGCCCAGTCTTCGTCCGTGCGCAGCTCAAAGGCGAAACGACCGTCGGTGTCGGAGGTTTCCGGTTTCTCGATCTTGATGTCCTCGTGGCGACCGTTCATGTACCAGAGGGTGGCTTGCAGGGTTTTCACCGAGGTGTCGGCGAAGCGGATGTCGACCTGATGACTGCTGTTCTGCAGGTTCAGGTTCTTGCTGTTGACCAGCAGTTCTTGTTTGCTGCCCGGCTTGAGCGTGGTGCTCGCGGACATTTGCGCGTCTTTGCCTTCGCAGCCGTTGTCGAGCAGGGACATCATCTGGCGATAGATGGTTTCCTGGTCGAGGCGGTACAGCGGCGAGAATTCCCAGATGAGGATTTTCGGCGGCGTCTTCTGGAATTCGTCGCTGCCCAGGTACTGCAGCATCGAACCTTCCAGACCGCCGCCGGGGAACGCGACGTTGAGAATGTCCGCGCCGATGGCTTCTTCGAGGAACCCGGCGAAGTTGTAGTTCTTGCCGCTGTGCGAAGTCCCCACGAGGGTGATCTGCGGATTGCCGGAATCACCGAACAGGTCGCCGTCACCGGCCTCGCCTTTCGGCTCGGTGGTGAACTGGTCCATGTACTGGATCGCGTAACTGGTGCCGCACAGTTGCCCGGCCATGTTGTGCAGGGTGCCGGTCTTGCCCATGCGCCCGGAGCGTTTGGTTTCGAACTCACGCTTGGGAATGTCGGCGAAGGCCGGAATCTGCTTGACCTTCTCGGCGACGATTTTCGCCGTGCGCTGGGCGCCGTACGGGGTCCAGTGCTGGTCGCCGCGGAAGTAGAAATCGTGGGCGGGCAGGGTCTCCGGCAGCGATTCGTTGGTCAGCGGCGAGAGGTCCGGCACCACGTAACCCATCTTGGCGAAACGGCCGAGCATGTTCTTGTAGTTGCCCAGCGCTTTCTCGTAATCGAACGCGGCTTTTTCCGCCGGGTTGAGCTTGTTGCGGTTCACCAGGCCACGGGTCGGCTGGTAGACGATCACCAGTTCGACGCCTTTGGCCTTGAACGCATCGTGCAGCTGTTGCAGGCGTTTGTAGCCGGCCGGGGTGGTGTTGAACTCGGTGCGCAAATCTTCCTGGGTCCGGAACAGCCAGTCGCCCTGCGCCTGCACCAGAGTGGTGAAGTTCTGCTGATAGCGGGTGGTGTAGTTCTTCGCGTCGTGGGCGGCCGGGCACAGACTGCAGCAAGGTTCGGCCGTGAATTTCGGCGGCTGGACTTCATCGGCGCGGGCGCCGTTGCTGGCCGCCAGGATGCCCACGGTCAGGGCCGACAGGCTGAGTAATTTGATCAGGTGTGGGTGCATAAAATTATCCTCAGTCCTGCAATTCGGTCTGGCGTTCGACAGGGTCGATCAGCACGGCTTTCTGCTGGCGCACCAGCAGGTCGAGAATTTCATCCTGGCGCTCGCCGAGGATGCCGTTGAAGCTGATGCCGCTGGATTTGGTCGGCGCCAGCATCGACACGCGATACAGCTCGACACTCAGGGGCGAATCGATCGACAGCGGGCCGCTGCCATTGGCCGCCAGTTCACCGCCGACCACGATCAGCGAGACCTGGGCGTCGAACGGGTCGAGCTTGATGTCACGGTCGGTGTCGGTCAGGTCCTTGATGTGCCCGTAGACGCCGGTCAGGCCGTTGGCCATGGCGACGTTTTCGTAGAGGCGGATGTTCACGCTGTTACGAATGCGGATGCCGTGGCGCTTGTTGCTGATGACCTTGTTGCCCCACAGCAGGTTGTCGGCGGACTCGTAGAGGGTGATGCCGTCCGTGTGGTTCTTGTAGATCTCGTTGTAGGCAATGATGTTGTTGACGCTGTTACGGTCGATCACCAGCCCCGAGAGGTGGTTGTCGTAGCTTTTGTTGTTGAAGATGAAGCTGTCGTTGACCTCACGGGAAATGATGATCCCGTGCTTCTTCTTCGTGCCGTACACCGTGTTCTCGGCAATGATCAGACCGTGGGAACGGTCGTGCGGGTCGATGCCGTAGACGATGTTGTCCTTGTAGGTGTTGCCCTTGACCACGAAGTCGCGGGTCTCGTAGCAGTAGAAGCCGTACCACATGTCCGAGAACTCGGAGCCGACGATCCAGCCGGTCGGCTCGGGACGCTTGAGCACCTTGGCCATGTTCGGCGTGTACTGGGAAATACTCACGCCGTATGACTTACTGTTGGCATAGCCGAAGCTGGCCATCTTGCTGTTGACGATGTAAGTCTCGGTGCCGCCCCAGGCCAGCAGGAACGGGCGGAATTCCTTCGGCGAACGGAAGGTTGCCGGGCCGTTTTCCTTCTCGCGCCAGCCGGTGACCTTGGTGTCACGCACGAACAACTGGCCGTCGTTGACCAGGAACGAACCGGCCTCCTGGGACAGGCGCAACTCCTGGGTCTGGCCGTCGATTTCGAGGATGCCTTTGCGGCCGACCACGATCGGCAGCTTGGCCAGATAGACGCCCGGCGAGGTTTCGCTGAAGTACTGTTTTGGCAGTTTCTGCGCCAGCTCTTTCAGGTTCATGTAGCCGTCGTCGACGAAGATCGCCTGCGGGATGCCGTGCTGACGCACCACCCATTCGGCCATCTTGTTGTCGCCGCCGATGAAGTCCTTCAGGGCGTCTTCCTGCATCATCCGGCGTACGCTGATCTTGCCCGGTTTGCTGCGCACGATTTTCGCGGCGGCGGCTTCGGCGGTATAGCCGGAGAGGTCGGGCAATTTCGGCTTGGCCAGTTCCAGCGCTTCGGTCGGCGCGCTGCTGACGGTGTAGGTCTTGGCCTGTTGCAGTTCCTTCGCGGTGGTCGCGGGTTTGGCCGGTTCCACACTGGCGAAGGCGCCGGCCGAGGCCAGCAGCATCGCGCCGGCCAGCAGGCTGAGTGAGCCTTTGCGGGCACTGTTCATGTCGGGCACTCCCTTGGCGGTCAGCATCAGAAGCGCCAGATCACGTCGATGAACGCGCGGTGCATATACGAATCGACCTGGCTGCCATAGGCATCACCCGGCTTGAACACGCCGCCACGGAAACGCACCAGCGCCGAAGGCTCGTCGATCGACTGGCTCAGCGCCGCCGGCAGCAAGCCTTGCTTGAAGTACTTGGTGACCACCAGATCCATTTCCTGGCCCAGATCCTTGTTGCCGTCCTGCAGTGGCAGCGAGGTGCTGGAGAGGATCGCGCCGGTGACGTCGTCGGTGTTGTTTTCCACGGCGTTGATGCCGTTGCTGCCCACCGGCTTGTTGCCGTCCACACGCCAGAACTTGTGGTAGATCAGGCTGGCGTCGTACTGGTCGTTGAGCATCCACGAACCGAACAGGGTGGCGGTCTGCATGTTGTTCATTTCGCCACGGAACGCCTCGCCGAAACGGTGAACGCGGGAGCGAGTACCGGTGTAGTTCGAGCGGTTGCTTTCCAGGCCGTTCTGTTCGTAATCGGCGCTGGCACGGGCGTACGCCGCACCGACCTGCCACTGCGGATCGAGGCGCAGGCGCACACCGATGTCGGTGGCCCAGCCGTCGACGTTGTCGCTGCGCTTGGCCTGTGCAGGGCGGGTGCCATCGGCGTTGAGGGCGTTGACCGTGTCACGGTCGCCGCTCATGCCGGTGATGCTGCCCCAGTAGTTGACGGTGTTGGTGTTGCGCCAGTTGTAGGCGTCGCTGTCGGCGGTCAGGCCGAGCCAGCGGATGTCGCCGTTTTCTTTCTTGTCCAGCGAATCGCCGGCCACGCCCGGCTCCGGATAGTCGAGCTTGCCGTCGTCATGGGTGTGGTGGCCGCGAATGCCGACCCAGTTGCCCGGTGTCCACTGGTAAGCGGCGTCGGCGTAGGCGTGCAGGCGATCCTTGTCTTTCGGCGCCAGCTCCTTGAGGTCGGTGCGGTATTCGCTGAAGCGTTCGGCAACACCGGCGTTGGCGCGCAGCAGGGTGGTGTCGAAGGTCCAGTTCAGCGCTTCGATGTTGGTGTCGCGCCACTGACCGTCGTCGTTGCGCAGACGCTGGCGACCGAACTTGAGGATCTCGCCGGGGTAGGGCGTCAGGCCGCTGTAACCGACCCAGAACTCGCGCATCGCCAGGTAGTTTTTCTTGGTCTTGCGGTCGCCGTTGTCGGTGGTCTGGGTGCCTTCGCTGTCGGACTGCTGCAGGGTGTCGGTCTCGATGATGTCGGTCGAGGTCACGGCCTGGCCCATGGCGTAGGCGCTCCACGCGCCGCTTTCGCCGTAGACCCACGGACGCAGGTCGAGGCCGAGGCCGTTGACGTCGCCGCCGCTGGCGGTGCCGAGGTCGCGGTCGTCTTCGGACTGGCCGGTGATTTTCACTTCGAGGCCGAAGTTCTTCGATTCAGTCATCGCGGCCAGGGTCGGGCAAGACCAGATCAGCGCGAACGTGAGGCCAATGCCGGCCTTCACAAAGGGATTCAATTTCATAATTTTTCCTCGCCGTCTTCTTCTTGCAGGGCGTGCAGTTGCAGCGTGTTCTGGCTCAGGGCGCCACGGGTCGCCTGTTCCTGTTGCAGCAGGCGCTGGGCTTCGGCCAGGCGCTCGGGCGGCAGTTGCGCGGCGAGGGCGGTCGCCAGCTCATCGGCTTGCGGAGTGTTTTGCGCCTTGGCCAACTGGCTGAACACGTAGGCGTTGAGCGGGTCGGGCTTGGTGCCCTTGCCTTGGGAAAACAGCTGGGCGATGGCGAAGTCGGCGCTGTTCTGGCCGTTGCGCGCAGCGGTCAGCAGATGGTCGAGGGCCTTCTGCGGATAGACCTTGCCCAGGTAGCCACGGCGGTAGATCTGGCCGAGGTAGTAGTCGGCGGCGACTTCACGGCCGACGGCTTTCTGGAAATGTTCCTCGGCAACTTTCGCGTCGGCCGGGACCAGTTTGCCTTCGTAGTAGAGCTTGCCCAGCAACAGTTCGGCGCGGGGCTGGTCGGCGGCGCGGCCGTTGTCCAGGTACTTCATCATCTGGTCGGTGTCGCCCAGTTCCGGGAAGTCATACAGCAGTTGTGCGAGGGTGACCCACGACGCCGGGTAGCCCGGCGCGATCGGCTCGAGCAGCGACTGCGCGGTTTTTTCGTCGGTCTTGCCCAGGGTCGAATCGGCCAGCACACGGGCCACCGAATCCACCCGCTGAGCACTGACGGTGCCGCGGCTGTAACCGGCCTGCAGCTGCTTGATCAGCTCGGCCTGTTGCTCCGGCGCGCCACGTTTCTGGTAGACCGTGGCCAGCTCGACGTAGCAGATGTCGGTAGTGTTGAGCGCGGCCTTGCAGATCTTTTCCACGTCATCCAGATGCTGGTCGTAAGTGCCCTGGGTGCGATACAGCAGCACCTGGGCGAGACCGGCTTCCGGGTAACCGGATTTGCGCCACTGATCGATCTGCTGCTGAGCGTTGATGTTCGGGAAGCTGTGCGGGTATTGCAGGTACAGCATCGCGAGCGGGATCAGCGTGTTGCCTTCGCCACTGGCGGCGGCTTTCTTCAGCAGGCTTTCGGCTTCCTGATGCTCGGCCTCGGTGGAGCCGGGCTTGGCCACCAGCAGACGACCGAGTCGGGCCTGGGCACGCGGCGAAACACTGGCGGCTGCGCGGTAGGTGGCTTCGGCCTGTTTCATTTGTTCCGGGTCGCGGCTGTCGACCTGGATATCGGCGAGGCCCACCTGGGCTTCGCTGTAACCCAGGTCGGCCAGCGCACGGTAGTTCTGCGCGGCGGTCGCGGTGTCACCGCGCTTGAGCGCTTCGTTGGCCAGACGCTGGTCGGGCAGGCCGGCGCAACCGGCCAGGGCGATTGCCATGGCCAGCGTCAGCGGGACCGGCAGGATTCTGATAGGGCTCGTCACGGGCATGTCCTCGACTTAAAGACCGGCAGCCATGGCTTTGTCGATCAGCCAGTTCAGGTTCGGACCACGGTCGCTGTTGACTTCCACCGGGCGGCCGGCAAAGCGGCTGTCCAGCGGCTCGTCAGGCTGGATCTGCACACGGATGTCGGAGGACAGGTCAGCGCTTTTCAGGCTGGTGCTGCTGACAATCTTGCCGGTGCGGGTCTTGTCTTCGCCGGCGATCTGGAAGCTCACCGGGGTGCCCGGACGCACGTCGCCGAACTGGCGATAGGAGAAGCGTGCATCGACGGTGGCCTGGGTGTTGCGCGGTACCAGCGAGAAGATCACGTCACCTTTGCTCGCGTATTGACCGTCAGCCACCAGTTGCTGGGCCACGGTGCAATCGCACGGCGAGGTCAGGGTGCCGGTCATTTGCTTGCCGAACAGTTCTTCAACCTTGGCCGGAGACAGTTGATCTTCTTCCAGATGGCCCTTGAGTACGTCGAGCATGCTGGTGCTGAACGTCGCCAGCGGTGCGCCCTTTGCGGCGACGCCGTCGGACTTCACCAGGCTCTGCACGGTGCCGTCGCGCGGCATGGTGATGTTCATCCCCGGCACGCTGACCAGACCGGCCTGCGCATGGCTGACGAAGTACATGCTGTACACCGATTTGAAAATGAAACCCGCCGCCACCAGGCCGACCGCGAAGATACCGGCGCTGAAGGTCACCGCTTTCAGACGCCCGAACGGGGTCATGCCGGAGTCGCCGTCCTTGACCTTGCGCGCCTTGGTGAAGTTGTCGCGCTGCAGGGTCGCCAGCACTTCACCGATGCTGACGATGTCGCCGGCCAGGTGCGAAGTGATCAGGTGGCGCAGGGTGGAAATGTCCTGCGGCTCGAGGTTCTGGAACTGGCAACCGGCACGACCGGTCTGGCGGTCGAAGGAGCGCACCTGCAGCTCCACGTCCATGGCCAGGCCGAGGTTGTCGATGACGAATTGCAGACGCGCCTTGTACACCTCGCCGACGGTCAGCGGCAGTTGACCGGCATTGAACGCCAGGCCACCGGCAGACAGGTCGATGACCCGCGCCTCGACGGGCGTCCGGTCAGGGCCGAAGAACCGCAGCTTGGCCGGGATTTTGACCCGGGCGTGCTGGCGCTGGGCTTCGGATTCATGCACTACGTTGACGTTGACGGCGGTATTCATAGGGGCGATTTCCTTGTTAATTCAAGAGGGGGCGGGTCAGACCATCATCAGCAGCACGGCGACGAAAATGCTGCCGGCGGAGAAGGTCATGGTCCGAGACGACCAGGTGTTGAACCAACGTTGAAAGCTGGCGAGATCACGGGTCAGGGAAGTGGGTTGTCGGGTCCAGGATTGTTGGTCGAGGCGGAAGAACACGTAGATCTTCACCAGCGCGCCGACGATCTGGTTGTAATAGAGAATTGCCGGGTAAGCCGGGCCGATCCGGTGGCCGGAGCAGGACAGCAGCAGCGTCAGAATCAGACGGGTGATGCCGATCCACAGCAGGTAAACCAGGATGAACGCGGTGCCGTACTTGAAGCTGGCGATGATTGCCACGGTCAGGCCGAGCAAGGATGTCCACATCGATACGCGCTGGTCGAACAGCACCACCGAGGTGAAGGCGCCGAGGCGTTTTACACCCAGGCCCAGCGCTCGGGAGTTCTGGCGCAGGTTGTTGCCGTACCAACGGAACATCAGTTTGCGGCTGGCCTTGATGAAGCTCTTTTCCGGCGGGTGTTCAACGGTGTTGATCGCGGCGTCCGGCACGTAGAAGGTGTCGTAGCCCAGGCGCATCAGGCTGAACCAGCTCGACTTGTCGTCGCCGGTCAGGAATTTGAAACGGCCCAGGCGCCAGTGTTGCAGCGAGTCGCTTTCAACGTCGGCGATGAATTCCGGGTTGGTGACCACGGTGGCGCGGAACACCGACATGCGCCCGGTCATGGTCAGCACGCGTTTGGACAGGGCCATCGAGCACATGTTGATGTGGCGCTGGGCGAAACGCAGCTTGTGCCATTCGCTCATGATGTAGCCGCCGCGCACTTCGCAGAATTCGTTGGTGGTCAGGCCGCCGACGTTGCCGAACATCTGGAACCACGGCACGGTTTTGCGCACTACGCCTTCGCCGAGCACGGTGTCGCCATCGATCACGGCCACCACGGCGCGGTCGTCCGGCAGGTGGCGGGAGATCGCGCGGAAACCAAACGCCAGACCATCGCGCTTGCCGGTGCCGGGGATGCGCACGAAGTCGAGCTTCACGCGTTCTGGCGGATTCATCCGTGCCCACAGTGCCTTGACCAGCAGCTCATCGGACATTTCGACGATGGAGCAGACCACGGTGGTCGGCAGTTCGCAGTCGATGGCTTCGCGGATCACCGAGCTGTAAACCTGCGCGGTGGTCAACGCGTCGATGCGAAAACTGGTGACCATCAGAAACACATGCGACGGGTCCGCCGCTTTACCCAGCTTGCGAACCTTGCGGCGCAGGTGCGGGTAGACGATGTAGAGAAAAATCATGCCGCGCACAAAGTGCGTGGCACCCATCGAGTAGCGCCAGATACCTACGGCGCCAATCAGGAAAATGAAGTCCTTCGACTCGGAGTCGAACGTGGACGTGGGCAGCATCAGGGCCAGGCCCATCAGCAGGCTCAGAAACAAAAGCCAGCCGGCGGATTGCAGAAAAAAATGTTTGAGCTTGGACATGACCGTCATCCGAAGGTGATGGGGGCTTCAAGCCGCCCGCCGATTCACGGCGTGCGGCCTGAAGCTCGAGGCTTGCTGCTGCGTTACCAGCAGATCCCTTCGGTGCGGCTACCGGCGCTGGTGGCCTTGGACATGAAGCCCACCAGGTCGATCACCTGCTTGCCGTGCGGCGCCTCTTCGGCGAGGGCGCGGAACTTCTCGTCGCGGTTGCCGAGGATGATCACGTCGGAGTTGTCGATCACCGAATCGAAGTCCGCGTTGAGCAGGGACGACACGTGCGGGATCTTCGACTCGATGTAGTCCTTGTTCGCGCCGTGGACACGGGCGTACTGGACGTTGCTGTCGTAGATGCTCAGGTCGTAACCCTTGCCGATCAGCATTTCGGCCAGTTCCACCAGCGGGCTTTCGCGCAGGTCGTCGGTGCCGGCCTTGAAGCTCAGACCGAGCAGGGCGACTTTGCGTTTGTCGTGGCTTTCAACGATGTCGAAGGCGTTCTGCACTTGCGATTCGTTGCTGCGCATCAGCGAGTTGAGCAGCGGCGCTTCGACGTCCAGGGAACCGGCGCGGTAGGTCAGGGCGCGCACGTCTTTCGGCAGGCACGAGCCGCCGAAGGCGAAGCCAGGGCGCATGTAGTACTGGGACAGGTTGAGGGTCTTGTCCTGGCAGACCACGTCCATCACTTCGCGGCCATCGACGCCGACCGCTTTGGCGATGTTGCCGATCTCGTTGGCGAAGGTCACTTTGGTCGCGTGCCAGACGTTGCAGGTGTACTTGATCATCTCGGCGACAGCGATGTCCTTGCGGATGATCGGTGCGTCGAGTTCTTCGTACAGCGATTGCAGAACGTCGCCCGACGCCTTGTCGAACTCGCCGATGACGGTCATCGGTGGCAGGTCGTAGTCGGCGATCGCGGTGGATTCACGCAGGAACTCAGGGTTCACGGCGACACCGAAATCAACGCCGGCTTTTTTGCCGGAGCAGTCTTCGAGGATCGGGATGACAACGTTTGCCACGGTGCCCGGCAGAACGGTGCTGCGTACGACGATGGTGTGACGGGTGGTTTTTTCACGCAGGACAAAACCGATCTCGCGGCACACCGCTTCGATGTAGTTCAGTTCCAGGTCGCCGTTCTTCTTGCTCGGCGTGCCGACGCAGATCATCGACAGGTCAGTGTCGCGAATCGCCTCGGCGAAGTTGGTTGTGCCGCGCAGACGACCGGTCTGGATACCTTGTGCCAGCAACTCGCCCAGACCCGGTTCGACAATGGGAGATTTGCCAGCGTTGATCATGTCGATCTTGTCTTTGGCAACATCGACGCCAACCACGTCATGGCCCCGTGCAGACAGGCAACCGGCACATACTGCGCCAACGTAACCCAAACCAAATATGCTGATGCGCATCGCAATTACCTCTGTATATATCAGGCCTTAGAGGGCCGGAGTTAATGGTGTTCAGCGTTCATTAGTGCACTCGAAAGTGCGGCATACAGGCGCCACAATGCCGTGTGCAGGCATACTAAGTTTCGAGTGTCTAAATAAGTGCACTCAAGATGTGCGTAACCAGGCCTTGTTGTTATGACGTGCCCTGTTATGCAGCCGATCTTCTTTGGAGAAGACTCTTGTGCAATCGTCTTGCGCGCTCGATGTCAGGATTAAAGTCCCGTAAATCAAGCGGTTGGGTGCTCAGGCGAGCACGTTTATAAGGGCGCGGCCATGGCCTTTGTAGGGGATATTAATGGTGCGTATCTCCTGTCCATCGTCTGATTTGAGACTAGTTAGTCATCTAGGCAAGTTGCTGTGACAACTTGGTTACATGGCTATCTGCTCCGCGTAAGTTATCTCGTACAAACTCGGCGAGAATCGTTACCGGTGGTATGAGCTATGCATTCGGACGAAGTTCCTGTCCGCTCATCGCGAAATCTGAAATTTCTTGAAATATTGTCAGAGATGGCACCAGTATCAATTTGATAGCAATTTCGTTTTCGACCTTTAATAACAGGCGAAAAATCACGTTAGATAGTTTTGTGCCACTACGGTGAAAAAATTTAGGTGCCACTACTGAAAAAAATGATCAGTGTCGAGTGAAACTAATCTTAGAAAAGGCAGGGAGGTTTTTCTGGCGCCAGTAAAATGGCGAAATGTGGCGAGGGATTTTTGACATCGTGCGAGCTGCACGACTCTTCATATAAAGAGTCGTGCATTAGGCATGCTTTATTCGGGAGCGTGATCGCGTAGAAACACCAGATTATCCGGTTTCGATTGCTCGGCGCTGAAGCGATAACCCTGCACATCGAACTGTTTGAGCAGGGCCGGATCGTTGATTTTTTCCTGGATCACGAAACGGCTCATCAGGCCTCGGGCCTTTTTCGCGTAGAAGCTGATGATCTTGTATTGGCCGTTCTTCTGATCCTTGAATTCGGTGTTGATGATCCGCGCGTTCAGGGCCGTGCGCTTGACCGCCGAGAAGTACTCGTTGGATGCCAGGTTCAACAGCACGTCATCGCCCTGATCGGCCAGCGCTTCGCTCAGCCACTCGCTGATGCGCGTGCCCCAGAAGGCGTACAAGTCTTTGCCCCGGGCGTTGGCCAGTTTGGTGCCCATTTCCAGGCGATACGGCTGCATCAGGTCGAGCGGACGCAGCAGGCCGTAGAGGCCGGAGAGCATGCGCAGGTGCTGTTGCGCGTAATCGAAATCGGCTTCGCTGAAGCTCTGGGCGTCGAGTCCGGTGTAGACGTCGCCCTTGAAAGCCAGCAGTGCCTGTTTGGCGTTTTCCGGCGTGAACGCTGGTGTCCAGCTGCCGAAACGCGCGGCGTTGAGGCCGCCGATCTTGTCGGACACGTGCATCAGTTCGCTGATCTGCGCCGGGCTCAGCTCGCGCAGTTGCTGGATCAGTTCCTGGGAATGGTCGAGGTATTGCGGCTGGGTGAAGCGCTGGGTCGCCGGCGGTGTTTCGTAGTCGAGGGTCTTGGCGGGGGAAATCACCATCAGCATGAAGTCGTCTCCTTTAATCGTGGGGGCGATTCTAGGGGGTTGGGGCGGATGACTCCAGCTATCGCGTCCATAGGTGATCGGCGGTTTGCCAGCCGGATCGGCTATAGTGCGGCGCGGGTTTTGTTATGGAGACACCCTTTGCGCATTGTTCTTTTTTTCACCGCGTGGCTGTTGAGCGTCGGTGCCGTTGCGGCGCCGGGCGATATCGCGACGCTGGATCGCAGCACCTGGCCGGAAAAACTCGACAATCCGACCCTGTTCGACGTCGCCTCGCGGGCGGAAATCCTGATGTTCGCCCGCGGCCTGCTCGGCACCGAAGCGCTGGACGAAGCGGCGCTGGCCCAGCGTCTGGGGCTGCGCACGGTCAATCTGGATGCGATCAACAGCCTGCGCGAGCGCCTGTGGCAGCGTCTGCTCGCCAATTACAACTTCGCCCAGCAAAGCTGCGATCAGGACGCTTCGTTCTGCTTCCTCGTCGAAGACTTGCCGACCCTGCGCGAGCAGGCGGCCAAATTCGTGGTCAGCGACGAAAGCTATTACACCAAGTGGGCCGAACCGAGCCGGATCTTTCATCTGCAATACCTCGATGAACTGATGCGCAAGGCTGCGCTGTCGCCGCAGACCAGCAGCGAACTCGATCATTTCGGAGACTACGAGCGCAACGGCGACGACATGCACGATCGCTTGTTTCTGCTGAGTTTCGACAGTGCCGCCAACCTGCAACCGGACAACACCGACTGGCTCGCCGAGTACATGCGCAAGTCGAACCTGAGCGGCACGTTCTTCATGTTGGGCAAAGATGTTCAGGCGCGGCTGGCCGACCGTTCCGTCAGCAGCCTGCAAGCGGCGTTTTCGCAGCAGTGCGTCGGCGTGCAGGGCTGGGAGTTCCGCTCTCACAGCCATTGGCAGGACTGGCAGGATTCGGTGCGGCGCAGTGCCGATCTGGTCAAGAACAAACTGCCGGAGAACTATGTGCCGCTGTTCCGTCCACCGGAAGGGCAGCGTCGCAGCGATGCCCGGGGTTTCTTCAACAGTCAGGGCCTGCAAGTGGCACTGTGGGACATCGATGCCCAGGACGGCGCCGGCAAGCTCAAGGGCGCTCCGAGCGCGCAGCGGGTGCTGACCCTGATGCTGCTGTGGCGGCACGGGGTGATCAATTTCAACATGAAGCAGGATGCGGTGAAGACCGCGTTGCCGTGGCTGATCACGCAAACCGCGCAAAGCGGCATCGGCTGGGAAGACTGTCAGGACGCGTTTCGCTGAAAAACGGCAAGAGCCCGGAAACATTGGGCTTGGGGTGAATTTTTTGCAGAATTCGATGCAGGCGGACTTCCGACTCTAACGGGGGCAGGGCAGTCCGCCAAGGGCTTTTCGTCACTTTGCAAAATAAACTTCAAAAAAGCGTCAAAGTGCTTTTTTCTGTCACGGGTTTTGGAGTATTACGAAGTCAGACCGCCGAAACCTGCAACACAGGTGGCGTCTTCCAAGACCCATTTTGTGTGCGGTTCACCTGCTATCCCGACAAAAGCTGTGCAGGTGGATTCGGCAGTCACTTCGAGGCGCAGCACCGCCGAGGTATTGCGTCGAATGGCTCCCACAAAGGTGACCGAGTATGGATGATCACGGACGTAGCCCTTCCTCCAACCAGCCAATCCTTTATGTACTCGATACCAACGTACTGATTCACGATCCGAACGCCCTGCTGAATTTCGAAGAACACCACGTCGCGATCCCGATGACCGTGCTTGAAGAGCTGGACAAGCTCAAGAGCGGGCATCACAGCGTGGCCGCCGAATGCCGTCAGGCTATCCGGCTGATCGACAAGACCCTGGGCGATGCTTCACCCGATGACGTCGAACAGGGCGTGCCGATCCAGCGCGGCAAGGGCGGCCCGAAGGGCTTGCTGTCGATTCTGATGAGCAAGCAGGCCGAATCGAACCTGATTCTGCCCGAGCATCTGAACGACAACAAAATCATCAACCAGCTGATCGATCTGCACACCCGCGACCCGAAAAAACCGGTTGTGCTCGTTACCAAAGACATCAACATGCGCCTCAAGGCGCGCGCCTGCGGGATCGACGCCGAGGACTACAGCACCGACCAGTTGGTCGACGACGTGTCCCTGCTGCCCAACGGCTATCACAACATGACCGGCTCCTTCTGGGACCGCGTGAGCAAGGTCGAAACCCGTCAGGACCACGGCCGCACCTGGCATCAGGTGCAATTGATCGACAACCTGCCAGCCGTGCACATCAACGAGTTCATCATTGATGAGCAGGGCTTCGTCGGCTGGATCAAGGAGATCGAAGAGGACAAGCTGCTGATCCTCGACCTGCACCAGGAACCGCTGCTGCACCAGGAAGCCTGGGGCCTCAAACCACGGGACATCTATCAGAGCCTGGCGCTGTATGCGTTGCTGGATCCGGACATTCACCTGGTCAACCTGTCTGGTGCCGCCGGCTCGGGTAAGACCATTCTGGCGCTGGCCGCTGCGATCGAGCAGACCATGGTCAGCAAGCGCTATCGCCGCATCATCGCCACCCGCAGCGTGCAGGGCCTGGACCAGGAAATCGGCTTCCTGCCCGGTACCGAGGCGGAAAAAATGGAGCCTTGGCTCGGCGCCATCACCGACAACCTCGAAGCCTTGCACATGGATGACGAAAACACCCATGGCAGCGTCGACTACATCCTCAGCAAAGTGCCGTTGCAGTTCAAATCGCTCAACTACATTCGCGGTCGCAGCTTCCAGCAGAGTCTGATCCTGATCGACGAATGCCAGAACCTCACGCCGCACCAGATGAAAACCATCATCACCCGGGCCGGCGCCGGTTCCAAAGTGGTGTGCCTGGGCAACCTGGCACAGATCGACACCCCTTACCTGTCCGCGACCAGCTCCGGGCTGACTTACCTGACCGAACGCTTCAAGGATTTCCCCAACGGTGTGCACATCACCCTGCAAGGGGTGCCTCGCTCGATCCTGGCCGAATACGCCGAATCGCATCTGTAACCGTCAAACCGAACCGGGCGACTGCAAAGTCGCCCGGTTTTTTATGTGCGCAATTCTGACCCCCAGGTTTACAATCGACGCTCCTGATCAGGAGTAATCCCGTGCTGACTCATCTCGATTCCCAAGGTCGCGCCAACATGGTCGACGTCACCGAAAAAGCCGTGACGTTCCGTGAAGCGACAGCCCAAGCGCTGGTGCGCATGCTGCCCGACACTCTGCAGATGATTGTCAGCGGCGGCCATCCCAAGGGCGACGTGTTCGCCGTGGCGCGCATTGCCGGCATTCAGGCGGCGAAGAAAACCAGTGACCTGATTCCCCTGTGCCATCCGCTGATGCTGACCGGCGTCAAGGTCGAACTCAGTGCCGAAGGCGATGACGCGGTGCGCATCGTGGCTCGCTGCAAATTGTCCGGGCAGACCGGCGTCGAGATGGAAGCGCTGACCGCCGCCAGCGTCGCCGCCCTGACCATCTACGACATGTGCAAGGCCGTGGACCGTGGCATGACCATCGAAAGCGTGCGTCTGCTGGAAAAGGTTGGCGGCAAGAGCGGGCATTTCCAGGCGGAGCAGCCATGAACCTGACCGTGAAGTTTTTTGCCCGCTACCGCGAGGCACTGGGCGTGGACTCGGTGAAGGTCGAGGGTGATTTCGCCACCGTCGATGACGTTCGTGCGTTGCTGGCGCAGCGTGAGGGCGCCGATGTGCTCAGCGAGCAAAACCTGATGTGCGCGCGCAACGAAGACCTCTGCCAGCTCGACGAACCGGTGGTCGATGGCGACGAAGTGGCGTTTTTTCCTACCGTGACCGGAGGCTGAGACATGCGCATTCGGGTGCAGTGCGAACCGTTCGATCCGGGCGCTGAAGTCAACGCGATGCACGCGGCCAATGTCGGCGTCGGCGCGGTGGTGAGCTTTGTCGGCTACGTGCGCGACTTCAACGATGGCCTCGATGTCGCCGGGATGTTCCTCGAACACTATCCGGGCATGACCGAAAAGGCCCTCGGCAAGATCGCCGTTGAAGCCGAACAGCGTTGGCCGCTGTTGAAGCTGGAAGTCCTGCACCGCATCGGCGCGCTGGAACCGGGTGAGCCGATCGTGTTTGTTGCCGCCGCCAGTGCCCATCGCCAGGCGGCGTTCGACGCCTGCGCCTTCGTCATGGACTACCTGAAAACCCGCGCGCCGTTCTGGAAGAAAGAGAACACCAGCGACGGCCCGCGCTGGGTTGAAGGTCGTGACAGCGATCATGCGGCGGCGGATCGCTGGAAGCAGTAATTCCTCTGTCGACTTAAAGTCAGTCTTCGCGAGCAAGCTCGCTCCCACAGGTTTTCGATGATCCTTGTGGGAGCGAGCTTGCTCGCGAAGTGGCCATCCGAATCACCAATTCCCTCAAGTTCACCTCCCCGACCATCGGCCAGAAATGATCGGTCTCGCCCAATTGACGGCTTGTACGTAAAAGTCCAGTATGGATTTACAAGTACAAAAAAGGTCTTTCCCCGTTTCAGCTTTTTCTTCTGTCTTGCCAAACCAACAACAACCCGCGAGAGAACGAACATGAAGAAATTCCCCCTCATCACCGGTCTGGCATTGAGCCTGTTGGCGTGCAGCAGTGCGTTCGCCGCCGAGAAAACCCTGCGCATCGGTATCGAAGCAGCCTATCCGCCTTTCGCCTCGAAGACCGACAAGGGTGAAATCGTCGGTTTCGACTACGACATCGGCAATGCCCTGTGCGCGCAGATGCAGGTCAAGTGCGTGTGGGTCGAGGGCGAGTTCGATGGTCTGATTCCTTCCCTGAAAGTGAAGAAAATCGACATGGCGCTGTCGTCCATGACTATCAACGAAGACCGCAAGAAGTCGGTGGACTTCACCCACAAGTACTATTTCACCTCGTCGCGGCTGGTGATGAAGGACGGCGCGAGCGTCGATGACCAGTACGCCAGCCTCAAGGGCAAGACCGTTGGCGTGCAGCGTGCGACCACCACCGACCGTTACGCGACCGAGGTGTTCGAGCCCAAGGGCATCAACGTCAAGCGTTACGGCAACAACGAAGAAATCTACATGGACCTGGCGGCCGGGCGTCTCGACGCGATCTTCGCCGACACCATCCCGCTGACCGACTTCCTGTCGATGCCGCGCGGCAAGGGCTACGCCTTCGTCGGGCCTGAGCTGAAGGATCCGAAATACGTGGGCGAGGGCGCGGGGATTGCGGTGCGCAAGGGCAACACCGAACTGGTCAGCCAGTTGAACACTGCCATCGACGGTATTCGCGCCAGTGGCGAATATCAGAAGATTTCCGAGAAGTATTTCAAGTCGGACATCTACGGCGACTAAATCTGAAGACCGTGCAGCCTTCGCAGGCTGCACGGTTTCAGCCCTTCAATTCCTTCAAATGCTTGTAAACCGTCGCCCGCCCCATGTTCAGCACATTGGCCACATAGTTCGAGGCGCTCTTGCCCTTGAACGCCCCTTCGGCGTGCAGCGCCAGCACCAGTTCGCGTTTGTGATCGCGGGTCAGCAGGTTCAGGCTCAGTTGCCGTTCCCGTAGCCAGGCGTGCAGGAAAGTGTTGATGCGCTCCTGCCAGTCATCGCGAAACAGCGAGTCCGGTTGCGGGATCAGTTTGCTCGGCGAGAGGAACAGGTCCAGCGCAGCCTTGGCATTTTCGAACAGCGAAATATTCAGGTTGATGCACAGCACCGCCAGCGGATGACCTTCGCTGTCGCGCAGCACGGTGCTCAGGCTGCGAATCTTCTGGCCGTCCCAGTTGAGCTTTTCGTACGGGCCGATGTTCCGTTCGCTGACGTCGTCGCTGAGCATGTCTTCCAGCGACGATTCATCGCCGATCACCCGTTTCGACAGGTTGTTGGCGATGTAGTCGACCTTCTGCGTGCGCAGGTCGTGCAGCACCACTTCGGCGTGGGGAAAGAACAGCGTGGCAATGGCGTCGGCGATGGCGTGGTAGTTGTCCAGCGCGGCGTCATTCAGCTCGGGCGTGTGTTCGGGGGCGGTCATAACTGTGGAGCTCCAGGCAACGTCAACGCCCCCGTGATCCGGGGGCGTTGCGAGTGTGCCGCAATCCGTCGGGCGCGTCATCCGGGCGGACGGTCAGACCAGGCGGGCAGGGGCAAGCATGACGGCGGTCAGGCCGAATTGCTTGAGGTGGTCAGGCAGCGATTCGCCACGCACCAGCGCCGCGCTGGCCTGGCCCATCGCCGGCGAAGTCTGGATGCCGTAACCGCCCTGGGCCGCGACCCAGAACAACCCCGGCACCTGCGGATCGAAGCCGGACAGCAAATCACCGTCGGCGACGAAACTGCGCAGGCCGGCCCAAGTGCGGGTCGGGCGGCGGATGGTCAGGGTCGTCGCTTCCTCGATCTGGTAAATGCCCATGGCGATGTCCAGTTCTTCCGGCTGCACGTCGTGGGGTTCGACCGGGTCGGCATTGGCCGGTGAGCCGAGGAACATCCCGGCGTCGGGCTTCATGTAGAAGGATTCGTCGAGGCTGACCAGCATCGGCCAGTGATGAATGTCCACGCCTTCGGGGCCGGCGAAGATGAACGCCGCGCGGCGTTTCGGTTGCAGGCCCAGCGGCTTGGCGCCGGCCAGTGCGCCGATCCTGTCGGCCCAGGCGCCTGCTGCGTTGATCACGATGGGCGCGCTGAAGGTCTGGCCGTTGGTCTGCACGTGCCAGATGCCGTCGGCATCGCGACTCAGCCCGAGCACTTCACAGTCGGTCTGCACCTGGCCGTTGTTGCGACGGATACCGCGCAGATAGCCCTGATGCAGGGCGTCGGTGTCGATGTCGCTGGCGGTGGGGTCGTAGATCGCACCATGGACTTTCTCCCGGCGCAGGATCGGCAGACGCGCGCAGGCTTCATCCGCGCTGAGCAACTGCATCTCCGGCACTGTGGCCTTGGCGCTGAGGTATTGATTGTTCAGCTCGGCGGCGTCGCCGGTGAAGTCCACGGTCATTTCGCCGCGTGGAGTCAGCAGCGGATGCTCGCAGAAGCCGCTGGGCGGATGGTCGAAGAATTCGCGGCTGGCCTGGGTCAGCGCCCGGACCTGCGGAGTGCCGTAAGCGGCGGTGAACAGCGCAGCCGAACGCCCGGTGGAGTGATAGGCCGGGTGCGACTCGCGCTCCAGCACCACGACCTTCCCGTGCTGCGATAGCCAGAAACCGGTGGACGCGCCGGCAATCCCGCCGCCGATGATGATGAAATCTGCATGACTCATGAAAATCTCCGGTGTCAGCGCTGCAATTGATAGACGGCGTTGGCCAGGGCGATGTCTTCCAGGCCCAGACCGATGGAGCGGAAAAACACGTGACGGTTGTAATCGGGGCGCTGCACTTTTTCGCTGAGCAGATCCGCCAGGTCACCGATGATCGCGTTGTTGTCCCAGCCATGTCGTTCGCTGGCGATCAGCATCTCGCCGGCCGAGCCCGGGGTGGTCAGACGATAGTCGCAGAACACCTGCATGTCGTTGAGGCTTTGCGGCGGCACTTCGTGGGCGCGCGGTGCGTTGGTGCTGATCGAGGTGATCAGCGCCGGTTTGCTCAAGGTTGCCGGGTCGATCACGGGGCCTGCGGACGAGGTGCAGAGCATGATCACGTCGGCCTCGGCGATGGCGGTTTCTCGGCTGTCGGCGATGTTCACCCGTGGATCGAGGGCTTGCAGTTGGCGGGCGGTGGCCGGGTCTTCGCTCAAGGTCGGCGAGTACACACTGATGCTCTGCCAGTCGCGCAACGTCTTGACGTAATGCAGGTGCGCCTGGGCGACCTTGCCGCTGCCGATGATTGCCAGACGCGCGGCCTTCAACGGGGCGAGGGCATCGACTGCGACGGCGGTGGTCGCAGCGGTTCGGGCGGTGGTCAGTTCGCCGGCATCGCAGAGCAGCAACGGCTGGCCGGTCTGCATCGACATCAGCAATGTCCACGCCGTCACCAGCGGGCCTTGTTCGCGAACGATGTAAGGCGAAGTCTTGACCCCGTACACGCCGTCTTCCGCCAGCACGCCCAGATAGTTGATGAAGTCCCCGGCACCCTGAGGGAATTCCACCAGTTGCTGCGCCGGTTGCACCGCATGCCCGGCCGCCAGATCACGGAACAGCTTGCGCAGGATCTGCGGCACATCGATCCGGGCCAACAGCTCGCGGGCCTGGGTTTGGTCGATCACGTAAGGCGTACTGGACATGTCGGACTCCGGAGACTGTTATTTAAACTAATTTGTCTATTATGGACTTTTAGTTTTTTTGAACAATATCCGGGCGAAAAAAAAGCGCAGTCCGTTGCCGGCTGCGCTTCTCTTTATGGCGTCGCTTACTGTGGACGCTTGCGCTCAACCGCCCGTAATAGATGGGTCGGCGGCGTTTCACAGCTGATTTTGCGACCAAGTTTTTCTTCGATGGACGGCAACTGATAAGAGTCGTCTTCACCGGCAAAGCTGATCGACACGCCGTCGGCGCCAGCCCGACCGGTACGGCCGATACGGTGCACGTAGTCGTCCGGGACTTCCGGCAGGGTGAAGTTGATCACGTGGCTGATGCCGTCGATGTGGATACCGCGACCGGCCACGTCGGTGGCGACCAGCACCCGGATCTTGCCTTCGCGGAAGCCTTCGAGCGTCTTGATCCGCTTGTGCTGCGGCACGTCGCCGGACAGCTGCGCGGCGTTGATGCCGTCACGCACCAGGCGTTCTTCGATACGACGCACTTCGTCCTTGCGGTTGGCGAACACGATCACACGCTCCCAACCGTTGTCGTTGACCAGGTTGAAGAGCAGTTTGTATTTGTCGGCACCGGCCACCGCGTAGATGTGCTGCTCGACGTTTTCGTTGGCCACGTTGGTGACCTCGATTTCGACGATCGCAGGATCAGTGGTCCACTGCTTGGCGAGGTTCATCACGTCATCGGTGAAGGTCGCGGAGAACAGCAGGGTCTGGCGTTCGCTTTTCGGCGGGGTCTGGCGAATGATCTGCCGGACCTGCGGGATGAAACCCATGTCGAGCATGCGGTCGGCTTCGTCCAGCACCATCACTTCGACCATGTCCAGATGCACGTCACCGCGCTGGTTGAAGTCGAGCAGGCGGCCCGGGGTCGCGACGAGGATGTCGCAATGGCGCGCTTCGAGGTGCTTGAGCTGCTTGTCGAAGTCCATCCCGCCGACGAACGTCATGACGTTGAGGCCGGTGTACTTGGTCAGGTCGGCGGCGTCCTTGGCGATCTGCACCACCAGCTCGCGGGTCGGCGCGATGATCAGCGCCCGTGGCTCGCCCATGTAGCGCTCTTTCGGCGGCGGGGTCTGCAACAGCTGGGTGATGATCGAGATCAGGAACGCGGCGGTCTTGCCGGTGCCGGTCTGGGCGCGGCCGATGGCGTCTTTGCCGGCGAGGGTGAAACCCAGCACCTGGGCCTGGATCGGCGTGCAATACGGGAAACCCAGGTCCTGAATGGCGTGCATCAGTTCCGGGGAGAGTTTGAAATCGTGGAAACGGGTCTTGCCTTCCTGCGGCTCGACGACGAAGTCTTCGAGTTTCCAGGGAATCACCGGCGCCTTGGGCTTGGGTTCGCGACGTGGTCTGGCCGGTTTCGGTGCTTCGCTGCGGGCCGGCTCGGTGGCGGGCCCGGCAGCTGGAGCGGGTTTTGGTTCGCGTTGCGACGTCGTGGCGGGCGTCTGGCGGTCGGCCTGGCTGGCATCGCTGCGATGACCGGGGGCGTGCGACGGCGCAGTGGGGACTGGCGCGAGCTGCTCAGCCTCGCTTTTACCGAACATTTTCTTGAGTGCTTTGAGCACGGTCATCTCATCAATTGGTTAAGGAATGTACGCCGGCCAGTGTAATGCAAGAAGCGGGCGCGGCGTAGTGGGATGATCAAAGGGCGACCCTTGTCGGAATTGTCAGCGCAGGCGTTCGCTCAACCATGTGCCGATGTCGCGAATTTCTTCGGGTAACACTTCGTGCTCCATTGGGTATTCCTGCCATGTCACGGTGACACCATGGGCCTTGAGATACTCATAAGCCGTGCGTCCCATCGAGTTCTGCACCACGTTGTCGAACTGGCCGTGCAGCGACAGCACCGGAATCCGCTGCTGGCTGGCGGACAACTCCAGTTCATCGCTGAAGGTCGGCGCGTATGTCGATAATGCCAGCACCCCGCCCAACGGTCCCTGCCATTTCAGAAACGCGGTGTGATAGACCACGGCGCCGCCCTGGGAAAAACCGGCGAGGAAAATTCGCGAGGCGTCTATTCCGCTGCTTCGCTGTTCTTCGATCAATTCGATGATGCGGTCGGCGGACGCTTCCAGCTCGTCGCGGTCGATCGCCCGGGCCGGGCTCATGGCTTTGATGTCGTACCAGCTCGGCATGGCATATCCGCCATTTATCGTCACCGGACGGGTCGGCGCCTGGGGCAGGACGAAACGCGTGCTCAGCAGGATTTCCTGAAGCGCTTCGGCCACCGGCAGAAAGTCGTAGCGGTCGGCGCCGAGGCCGTGCAGCCAGATCACGCAAGCGTCTGCGGGCTTAACAGGCTGAAGAATCAAGGGCTCGGTCATGGCTGCTCCAATTGTGTGCGGGCGCTCTCATTGAGTGCGTGATTTGCGTGCGCGCCCGGTTGATCCGTTAAGAAGATGTCGCAAGGCTGCAAGTTTTGCTATTGACCTGTCACTCAATCGCTTCAGCTGCCGGTGTGGTACGGGCTTTGCTATGAGGTAGTCGTGCAATCGATCTCGCGCCTGGCGGTAACACTATCAGTGAACGCCTGGCGACGGGATAGCAAAGAATCCGGTGATGGATGTTCGCCAATGGCCGCAACGGGCTTAGCGAACGTGAAAGGGCTACCGCCCGTTCGGCCGACTGGTGAGAAGTGAGTTGTCCATGATGTGGATTTTCTCCTACTAGACTCATAGCGAAGGTCCTGCGTCGGTTGACCCCAAAAAAAGCCAACACGGGTCAACAACGCCTCAAAAGGGTGCGACTGGACTCAAGCTCCGACACAACAAGAGCAAAACTGGAGGTTTGAATGAAGATGTTGAAATCCACTCTGGCGATCGTGACTGCTGCTGCAGTACTGGGTGTCAGCGGGTTCGCTCAGGCGGGTGCAACCCTGGATGCAGTGAAGAAGAAAGGATTCGTGCAGTGCGGCGTCAGCGATGGCTTGCCAGGCTTCTCGGTTCCGGATTCCACCGGCAAGATCGTGGGTATCGATGCTGACGTCTGCCGCGCCGTGGCCGCTGCCGTGTTCGGCGACGCGACCAAGGTCAAGTTCAGTCAGTTGAACGCCAAGGAGCGTTTCACCGCTCTGCAGTCCGGCGAGATCGACATTCTGTCGCGCAACACCACCATGACCAGCTCCCGTGACGCGGGCATGGGCCTGAAATTCCCGGGCTTCATTACCTACTACGACGGCATCGGCTTCCTGGTAAACAACAAGCTGGGCGTGAAGAGTGCCAAAGAGCTGGACGGTGCAACCATCTGCATCCAGGCCGGTACCACCACCGAGCTGAACGTTTCCGACTACTTCCGCGGCAACGGTCTGAAATACACCCCGATCACTTTCGACACCTCCGATGAAAGCGCCAAGTCGCTGGAGTCCGGTCGTTGCGACGTGCTGACCTCCGACAAATCCCAGCTGTTCGCCCAGCGCAGCAAGCTGGCTTCGCCGAAGGATTATGTAGTTCTGCCGGAAACCATTTCCAAGGAGCCTCTGGGCCCGGTCGTGCGTAACGGCGACGACGAGTGGCTGGCCATCGTGCGTTGGGTTGGCTACGCGCTGCTGAACACCGAAGAAGCCGGCATCTCTTCGAAGAACGTCGAAGCTGAAGCCAAAGCGACCAAGAACCCGGATGTCGCTCGTATGCTCGGTGCAGACGGCGAATACGGCAAAGACCTGAAACTGCCGAAGGACTGGGTCGTACAGATCGTCAAGCAAGTCGGCAACTACGGCGAAATCTTCGAGAAAAACCTCGGCAAGAGCACTCCGCTGGAAATCGACCGCGGCCTGAACGCGCTGTGGAACAACGGCGGCATTCAATACGCACCACCAGTGCGCTGATGGTTCTGTCACCCGGCAGGCCAACTGCCGGGTGACGTTCTGTTCCATTATTTCCGGGGCACTTCATGCAAAATTCAATCGGCGCACCAAAGCAGAGGCTCAGCCTCAGCGATCCACGAGTGCGTGCGTGGGTATTTCAGATCATCACCATCGTGGCGGTGGTCTCCCTGGGCTGGTATCTGTTCGATAACACCCAGACCAACCTGCAACACCGGGGTATCACTTCGGGGTTCGACTTTCTCGAGCGCAGTGCCGGGTTCGGCATCGCTCAACACCTGATCTCCTACACCGAAGCGGACAGTTATGCCCGGGTGTTTGTCATCGGCCTGCTCAACACGCTGCTGGTGACCTTCATCGGTGTGATCCTGGCCACGATCCTCGGCTTCATCGTCGGCGTGGCGCGCCTGTCGAAGAACTGGATCATCGCCAAACTGGCAACGGTGTACGTGGAGGTTTTCCGTAACATCCCGCCACTGCTGCAGATCCTGTTCTGGTACTTCGCGGTGTTCCTGACCATGCCGGGGCCGCGCAACAGCCACAACTTCGGCGATACCTTCTTCGTCAGCAGCCGTGGCCTGAACATGCCGGCCGCGCAAATGGCCGACGGTTTCTGGGCGTTTGTGGTCAGCATCGTGGTGGCCATCGTCGCCATCGTGCTGATGAGCCGTTGGGCCAACAAGCGATTTGAAGCCACTGGCGAGCCGTTCCACAAGTTCTGGGCCGGTCTGGCCTTGTTCCTGGTGATCCCGGCGGTGTGCGCGCTGATCTTCGGTGCCCCCGTGCACTGGGAAATGCCGAAGCTGCAAGGCTTCAACTTCGTCGGTGGCTGGGTGCTGATTCCGGAACTGCTGGCCTTGACCCTGGCGCTGACGGTGTACACCGCGGCGTTCATCGCCGAGATCGTGCGTTCGGGCATCAAGTCGGTCAGCCACGGCCAGACCGAGGCGGCGCATTCGCTCGGCCTGCGCAACGGCCCGACCCTGCGCAAGGTGATCATTCCGCAAGCGCTGCGGGTCATCATCCCGCCGCTGACCAGCCAATACCTGAACCTGGCGAAGAACTCTTCGCTGGCGGCCGGTATCGGTTATCCGGAAATGGTTTCGCTGTTCGCCGGCACCGTGCTGAACCAGACCGGTCAGGCGATCGAAGTCATTGCCATCACCATGAGCGTGTACCTGGCGATCAGCATCAGCATTTCCCTGCTGATGAACTGGTACAACAAGCGCATCGCGCTGATCGAGCGGTAAGGAATAGCGCATGAGTACTCATACTTTCAAACCCGACATGCCACCGCCGGCCAAGGTCTTCGGCCCGATGGCGTGGATCCGCGCGAACATGTTCTCCAGCTGGCTCAACACCCTGCTGACCCTGTTCGCGTTCTATCTGATCTACCTGGTGATTCCGCCGATCCTCAGCTGGGCGATCATCGATGCCAACTGGGTCGGCACCACCCGCGCCGACTGCACCAAGGACGGCGCCTGCTGGGTCTTCATCCAGCAGCGTTTCGGTCAGTTCATGTACGGCTACTACCCGCCGGAACTGCGCTGGCGCGTGGACCTGACCGTGTGGCTGGCGGTCATCGGCGTGGCGCCCTTGTTCATCAAGCGCGTGGCGCACAAGGCGGTGTACGGCCTGAGCTTCCTGGTGGTCTACCCGATCGTTGCCTGGTGCCTGCTGCATGGCGGCGTCTTCGGCCTCGACACCGTGGCGACCAGCCAGTGGGGCGGTCTCATGCTGACCCTGGTGATCGCGACTGTCGGCATCGCCGGTGCGTTGCCGCTGGGGATTGTCCTGGCGCTGGGCCGACGCTCGAACATGCCGGCGATCCGAGTGGTCTGCGTGACCTTCATCGAGTTCTGGCGCGGCGTGCCGTTGATCACGGTGCTGTTCATGTCCTCGGTGATGCTGCCGCTGTTCCTGCCTGAAGGCATGAACTTCGACAAGCTGCTGCGGGCGCTGATCGGCGTGATCCTGTTCCAGTCGGCGTACGTCGCCGAGGTGGTGCGCGGCGGTCTGCAAGCGATCCCCAAGGGCCAGTACGAAGCCGCGGCCGCGATGGGTCTCGGTTACTGGCGCGCCATGGGCCTGGTGATTCTGCCGCAAGCCCTGAAGCTGGTGATTCCCGGCATCGTCAACACCTTCATCGCGCTGTTCAAGGACACCAGCCTGGTGATCATCATCGGCCTTTTTGACCTGCTCAACAGCGTCAAGCAAGCCGCTGCCGATCCGAAATGGCTGGGCATGGCCACCGAAGGCTACGTGTTCGCCGCCCTGGTGTTCTGGATTTTCTGTTTTGGTATGTCGCGCTATTCCATGCACCTGGAACGCAAGCTCGACACTGGCCACAAGCGTTAGGAGTTTTTTCGATGAGCGAAGCAATCAAAAAGCCAGTGGGCCCTGAAGGCATCATTCAGATGCAGGGCGTGAACAAGTGGTACGGCCAGTTCCACGTGCTGAAAGACATCAACCTCAACGTGCGTCAGGGCGAGCGTATCGTGCTGTGCGGCCCGTCGGGTTCCGGCAAGTCCACCACCATCCGCTGCCTCAACCGTCTGGAAGAGCACCAGCAGGGCCGCATCGTGGTCGATGGCGTGGAGCTGACCAACGACCTCAAGCAGATCGAAGCGATCCGCCGTGAAGTCGGCATGGTGTTCCAGCACTTCAACCTGTTCCCGCACCTGACCATCCTGCAGAACTGCACCCTGGCGCCGATGTGGGTACGCAAGATGCCCAAGCGCAAGGCCGAGGAAATCGCCATGCATTACCTGGAACGCGTACGCATTCCGGAGCAGGCGCACAAGTACCCGGGGCAATTGTCCGGCGGTCAGCAGCAGCGTGTGGCGATCGCCCGCGCGTTGTGCATGAAACCGAAAATCATGCTGTTCGACGAACCGACCTCGGCACTCGACCCGGAGATGGTGAAAGAGGTGCTCGACACCATGATCGGCCTGGCCGAAGACGGCATGACCATGCTCTGCGTGACCCACGAAATGGGCTTCGCCCGCACCGTGGCCAACCGCGTGATCTTCATGGACAAGGGCGAAATCGTTGAGCAGGCGGCGCCGAACGACTTCTTCGACAATCCACAGAATGATCGTACGAAGCTGTTCCTGAGTCAGATCCTGCATTGAGATCTGATGAATAAAATAAACCCGGCCTTGTGCCGGGTTTGTTTTTTGTGGGTCAGGAGGCGGTGAGGGCTTCTTGTTCTTTGTGCTCGGTGAACTTGAAAGCCCCTCTCAAATCAGCCCCTTCGGCCAGGTTTCTCGCGTCGGCAAGCAAGTGTGGATAGCGATCCAGCAAACGCATGAGCAGCATCAATGCTTTCGGCGGAAGTACCTCGCCGCGTTCGTATCGTGAAAATGCGTTGTGACCGCCTCCAGAAAGCAATTGCACCGTTTCCTTTTGCGTCAGATGCAGTTTGCGGCGGATCCTTTTCATTTCGTTACCTATCATTTTTCTACAGGCGAGAACGAGTTCATCGCATGCATCCGAATAGCGCTGCCCGCACTCGTCATCCAATTCGACCTCGCCGCACTTCTGGCACTCCCAGCCCGACAAGTCGTCGATGCGACGCTCCATTCCCTTGGCGCTCAAGGTTTCGCCTCGACCTTTGAAATGCACCATGCCTTCCGGGGCGCCGCAACTGAAACACTGCTGCGTGTTCATGAATTGTTCTCCTTGAAGGAGATCACGGGTGGGCGCCTGTCGTAGTGATAGGACACCTTGATGTAAATCTCCAAACCATGTGATTGGATGTGATAGACGTCTTGCCAGATACGATGGTCGTCATAAGTCGTCATCGATTTGTACAACATGCCGCGCTGCAGTCTGAGAACGATTTCCTGCATTTCTGCGAGACTCAGTTCAAGTGCTGTCCCAGTCTTTCTCGCCGTGTGCGTGAATGCTTTCCAACCGAGTCGCCTAACATCCGCCTTGATCACCACCAAGTCGTAATGGGGTGTGTTCTTTTCCATAAGAAACCAAAACCCTGTCCCTGAAATTACCCTTAAAGGGTAATTTTGACTAATCGAAAATCCCGCTCCATTTGCCCCTCTCTGACCCTAGGTGGTTGCCGTCCTACACGGAGCTGACTAACATGTCAGAAAATTCATCCCATGATTGGATGAAAGGGCGAATCCTATGTCAGACATTTCTCCACTCATTAAGCGATCCCTGGTCGATCAGGCCCTGGATCAGTTGCGCCAGCGCATCACCGACGGCACGTGGCAGGTCGGTCAGCGTTTGCCGACCGAGCCCGAGCTGTGTGCCGAGCTCGGCATCAGCCGCAACACCGTGCGCGAGGCGATGCGGGTGCTGGCGTTTTCCGGGTTGATCGAAATTCGTCAGGGTGACGGCAGTTACCTGCGGGCGGTGGTCGATCCGATGGACACGCTCAAGGCGCTGTCCAAATGCTCGCTTGATCAGGCCCGGGAAACCCGGCACATCCTTGAAGTCGAGGCCATCGGCCTGGCGGCCTTGCGCCGGACCGATGAAGACCTCGTCGCACTGCGTGAGGCGCTGGGTGTCGCCGGCCGCCACTACCACGGCGACCTCGACAGTTACATCCGCTGCGATCTGGTGTTTCACCGCCGTCTGGTGGACGCCGCGCACAACCCGACCCTCAGCGAGCTGTATCGCTATTTTTCCAGCATCGTCGGTGCGCAATTGCGCCAGACCCTGAACATCGTTCCCCGTCGACAGGAAGTCTTCGATTTGCACGTCGCCTTGCTTGAGGCTGTCGAGCAGCGCGATCCGGAGCGGGCCAAAGCCCTGTCGAGGCAGTTGATCAATGAACCTTGAAACCGAGAAAACCATGTCCCGCCCAGAAGTCTCCACAGCACCCGTTCGCAAGGCCGAGCTCGAAGAGTTGTTGATCGATGCCGAAGCCGATGACGAACAGGTGCAGCAAAGCCACCCGCTGGTACGGCGTCCGTGGCTGTTGCTGCTGGGGTTGATTCTGGTGGCGCTGAACCTGCGACCGGCGCTGTCGAGCATGGCGCCGCTGCTCAGTGAAGTGTCGAAAAGCCTTGGCTTGTCTGCTGCTCAGGCGGGATTGCTGACGACGTTGCCGGTGCTTTGCCTCGGTCTGTTCGCCCCGCTGGCCCCGATACTCGCGCGGCGTTTCGGTGCCGAGCGGGTGGTCTTGGGGATTCTTCTGACACTGGCCGGCGGCATCATCCTGCGCAGCAACTTCGGTGAAATCGGTCTGTTCGCCGGCAGCGTGCTGGGCGGCGCGAGCATCGGCATCATCGGCGTCTTGCTGCCGGGCATCGTCAAGCGTGACTTCGCCAAGCATGCCGGCACCATGACCGGCGTCTACACCATGGCCCTGTGCCTGGGCGCGGCGATGGCGGCGGGTTCCAGTGTGCCGCTGAGCGAACACTTCGATCACAGCTGGGCCATGGGCCTGGGTTTCTGGGTGATTCCGGCGCTGGTGGCGGCAGTGTTCTGGCTGCCGCAAATCGGCCAGAAGCACGGCGCGCACAATGTCGCGTATCGAGTGCGCGGTCTGCTGCGTGATCCGCTGGCCTGGCAGGTGACCTTGTACATGGGCCTGCAATCGTCGCTGGCCTACATCGTGTTCGGCTGGTTGCCGTCGATCCTTATAGGTCGCGGGCTGACGCCGACCCAGGCCGGCCTGGTGCTGTCCGGTTCGGTGATCATCCAGCTCGCCAGCTCCCTGGCGGCACCGTGGCTGGCCACGCGCGGCAAGGATCAGCGGCTGGCGATCGTGGTGGTGATGGCGCTGACCCTCGGCGGCCTGTTCGGTTGCCTCTACGCGCCGATCGAAGGCCTGTGGGGCTGGGCGATCCTGCTGGGCCTGGGGCAGGGTGGTACGTTCAGCCTGGCGCTGACCCTGATCGTGCTTCGCTCGCGGGATTCCCATGTCGCGGCGAACCTGTCGAGCATGTCCCAGGGCTTCGGCTACACCCTCGCGTCCATGGGGCCGTTCGCGGTCGGCGTCGTGCATGACTGGACCGGTGGCTGGAACGCCGTGGGCTGGATCTTCGGCATTATCGGTGCCGGGGCAATCCTCGCCGGCCTCGGTGCCGGACGTGCGCTGTACGTGCAGGTGGCAAGCGAAAAGGTCTGATACGCACACACTGTCGGTATTCGGAATGCGAATGCCGATAGTGTTTCGGGCGTTTGCGGATTATCGTGCTGGCAATCTGTACCTTTCCTGGAGATTGCCCATGAGTGAAGAAGCCCACAGCGCCCTGATCACCCGTTTCTACCAGGCTTTCCAGCGCCTCGACGCCGAGGCCATGGCCGCCTGCTACACCGACGACGTGGTGTTCAGCGATCCGGCCTTCGGCGAGCTGCGCGGCCGCGATGCCGGCGACATGTGGCGCATGCTCACCACCCGGGCCAAGGACTTCTCCCTGACTTTCGACAACGTCCGCGCCGACGAGCGCAGCGGCGGCGCCCACTGGGTGGCGACCTACCTGTTCAGCCAGACCGGCAACATCGTGATCAACGACATCCAGGCACGTTTCGTCTTCCGTGACGGCAAGATCTGCGAACACCACGACCACTTCGACTTGTGGCGCTGGTCGCGGCAGGCGCTGGGCTTCAAGGGCCTGCTCCTTGGCTGGACGCCGCTGGTGCGCAACGCCGTCCGCGCCCAGGCGCTGAAAGGGCTGAAGGCATTTCAGGCGAGTCGCTGATAAGATCGCGGCCTGTTTTCCTTACGCCTGAATTGTCCCGTGACCAGCCTCAGCGAAAATCCTCTCGATGCCGACGTTCCAGTGAGCAAGTCCTGGTTCGTCTACCTCGTACGCGCCGCCAACGGTTCGCTGTACTGCGGGATCAGCGATGATCCCGTGCGCCGCTTCGCCAAGCATCAGAGTGGCAAAGGGGCGCGATTCTTTCTCTCAAGCCCGGCGATGGCGCTGGTCTACACCGAGCGTTGTCGCGACAAGGGTGATGCGTTGCGTCAGGAGCGGTTGATCAAGAAGCTCAGGAAGAGTGCGAAGGAATGTCTGGTGGCGTCTTATCGCCCGGACTGAATAAGCCCTCAAACCTTATAGATATCCCTTCCGTGGAGGAGGCACGTTGCATAAACGACAGGCAAGAAAAAACCGCCCTTGTAGGCGGTTTTTTCTGTAAACCTCGGTTTGCGGCCGGGGTTTATTGCATCTCACTGGATACACTGGCGCAGGCCAAGAGTATTCGTCTTTACGTCCCCAGGCAAGCCTTGAAACACCCATTCCAGAGAATGCGATTTTGAGCTCATTTGTTTAAATGACGGTATAGCAATCCGATTACTATTCGTCCGCTCGCATGCCAATGCAGCTTTGAGGTCTGGCTGATCGACGTAACGGTTTCATGCCCTCTGACATGGGGTTGCTCCCGTGCCGGAATGATTTTTCAGGGGGATCACAACCGGCCGCCTCATTGGATACATTGGCGTGTATTCCGAAGGCGTACGTGGTCCGGTAAGCACGCTGGAGGTTTGGCCCCCCACCGGAGGTCAAAACGTATGAAGCTTTTGCTGCGTACTCTGAGCCTCGTATGGAGGTCGTTCAAAGCGTTTCGCTTTTACGAGTTCCTGCGAGATCACTTCGATGACCTGATGTAGGGTCATTGATGTGGGAAGCCGTCTCAGCCTTGGCTGAGGCGGTTTTTTAGTGCCTTATCAACCTGACTGATCAGTTCCCATCAGCCGGATCCGTAGGCTGCGAACGAATTGCGCGCTAAGCTGCTGGCTCACTTTCTGTGCGGCGGAGCCGAGCATGTCCGAGTTGATTCTGCATCATTACCCGACCTCTCCATTCGCCGAAAAGGCCCGGCTGCTGTTGGGTTTCAAGGGTTTGTCCTGGCGTTCGGTGCACATCTCGCCGGTGATGCCGAAACCGGATCTGACCGCCCTGACCGGTGGCTACCGCAAGACCCCGGTGTTGCAGATCGGCGCCGATATCTATTGCGACACCGCGCTGATCGCCCGCCGCCTCGAGCAGGAAAAGGCCCAGCCTTCATTCTTCCCGGAAGGTCAGGAAATGATCGCCGCCAGTTTCGCCGCCTGGGCCGATTCGGTGGTGTTCCAGCACGCGGTGAGCCTGGTGTTCCAGCCGGAATCGGTGGCAGTGCGTTTCGGCAAGTTGCCGCCGGAAGCGATCAAGGCGTTCCTCGCAGATCGGGCCGGACTGTTCAGCGGTGGCAGCGCGACCAGGCTGTCAGCCGAGCAGGCCAAGCACAATTGGCCGACCCTCATGGCGCGTCTGGAGCAACAGTTGCAGCGTGAAGACGGTGACTTCCTGTTCGGTGAACCGTCGATTGCCGACTTCGCCATGGCTCATCCGCTGTGGTTCCTCAAGGCCACTCACGTGACGGCGCCTTTGGTGGATGCTTATCCGGCGGTGTCGGCGTGGCTGGGGCGTGTGCTCGGTTTTGGCCATGGCGCGGCCAGCGAGATGAGTTCGGAGGAAGCACTGGAGATCGCGCGCAGCTCGACGCCTGCGGCGTTGCCGGACGAGGAATTCACTGATCCGAACGGGTTCGTGGCAGGTCAGCAGGTGCTGATCGCCGCGACAGACTACGGCGTTGATCCGGTGGCCGGTGAGCTGGTGTTTGCCGGTCGAGAGGAGATGATCCTGCGTCGTGAAGACGAACGTGGCGGGTTGGTGCATGTGCACTTCCCGCGTTTCGGTTTCCGAATCGAGAAACGCTGAAACAACTGAGGGAGCCGAATGGCTCCCTCGTTCATTTCAGTGCAGCGAGAATCTCGTCCGGATCAAACCCGCGAATCAACGTGCCATTGACGTCGATCAGCGGAATCCCGCGTCCGCCCAGCGCTTCATACGCCTTGCGTGCCTCGGTGTCCTTCTCGATATCGAATTCCTTGAACGGAATGCCTTTCTGATCGAGAAAGCGCTTGGTCTGCTTGCAGTAGCCGCACCAGTCCGTGGCGTACAGCACGACCCTGGCGTTGGCGCGGACCTGCTCGGACGCCATCTGCGACGGGTTGAACACCCGCTCGATCTTGCCCCAGTTCTGATAGACCACGACCACCAGCAGAACCAGCAGAACCTTTTTCAGCACATTGCCGAGCATCAGTTGCGACGCTTCAACTGATCGGTGAGCGAGGTCGGCAGGCCTTTGATGACCAGCGTCCCGGCTTCTTCGTCGTATTCGATCTTCGAGCCCAGCAGGTGCGCTTCGAAGCTGATCGACAGGCCTTCGGCGCGACCGGTGAAGCGGCGGAACTGGTTGAGCGTGCGCTTATCCGCCGGGATCTCCGGCGACAAGCCGTAATCCTTGTTGCGGATGTGATCGTAGAAGGCCTTCGGGCGTTCTTCGTCGATCAGCTCAGACAGTTCTTCCAGGCCCATTGGCTCGCCGAGCTTGGCCTGGCTGCTGGCGTAGTCGACCAGGGTCTTGGTCTTTTCGCGGGCGGAATCTTCCGGCAGGTCTTCGCTCTCGACGAAGTCACTGAAAGCCTTGAGCAGGGTGCGGGTTTCGCCCGGGCCGTCGACCCCTTCCTGGCAGCCGATGAAGTCGCGGAAGTACTCCGAGACCTTCTTGCCGTTCTTGCCCTTGATGAACGAGATGTACTGCTTGGACTGCTTGTTGTTCTGCCACTCGGAAACGTTGATCCGCGCCGCCAAGTGCAGTTGACCGAGGTCGAGGTGGCGCGACGGGGTCACGTCCAGTTGATCGGTCACCGCCACGCCTTCGCTGTGGTGCAGCAGGGCGATGGCCAGGTAATCGGTCATGCCTTGCTGATAGTGGGCGAACAATACGTGGCCGCCGACCGACAGGTTCGATTCTTCCATCAGTTTCTGCAGGTGCTCGACCGCGACCTTGCTGAACGCGGTGAAATCCTTGCCGCCTTCCATGTATTCCTTCAGCCAGCCGCTGAACGGGAACGCGCCGGACTCCGGATGGAACAACCCCCAGGCTTTGCCCTGTTTGGCGTTATAGCTCTCGTTCAGATCGGCGAGCATGTTCTCGATGGCTGCGGACTCAGCCAGTTCGGAGTCACGGGCGTGCAGGACTGCGGGTGTGCCGTCGGGTTTTTTGTCGATCAAATGGACGATGCAATGACGGATCGGCATAGGCTTCTCGGCTGGTGGAAGGGGGGAGGGCGGGCTCCCCCGAAAAAGCGCTAAGTGTACCGCAACCACTGGATTTGGCGCGGGGTGAAGGGCAAATCCGCGTCACCCGACGGCCCTTATGCATTTATTTACCGATTTAGCGCAATAAACCTGACCATTTGGCTAGCTAGAGGCGGATATTTCCTTGTCTCTGTGCTAGTTTTGCCCGGTCTTGTGCGAAGTCACCGCGACAAGCATGCATTCAGCTTTTGTCAGGTCGAACCAAACCTTGATTTCGGCATCTATAACCCCGACTCGTCGTGGTTATCGCCGAGGGTGCCAGATCCAGAAGATCGGGCTCGATGGCTGACACTGCACTCTGCAATCCATATGAATTTGATAGGGAAGGAACACTACATGGCTCTTACTAAAGACCAACTGATCGCCGACATCGCTGAAGCTATCGACGCGCCGAAAACCACCGCGCGTGCCGCTCTGGACCAACTGGGCCAAATCGTTGCCGATCAGCTGGAAAACGGTGCCGAAATCACTTTGCCAGGTATCGGCAAGCTGAAAGTGACCGAGCGTCCTGCCCGCACTGGCCGTAACCCATCGACTGGCGCTGCCATCGAAATCCCTGCCAAGAAAGTGATCAAGCTGGTTGTGGCCAAAGGCCTGACCGACGCTGTGAACAAGTAAGACGCAGCGATAAAAAAAAACCGTGCACCGGAGCGATCCGGGCACGGTTTTTTTGCGCCTGCTGTTTGTGTTTCAGCAGTAGCGGCGGCTGCTTGCGATCAAGCGCCGCCCCGGTTGAAACGTATTACTTGCGAACCCAGCGTTCGCGCCGCCAGATCTGCTGCTCGGACTTGGTCTGGAAGGTCCAGGCGACGAAGCGGCTCTGCTTCTGCCCCTGGGACATTTCCACCACCTGGCTTTCCAGCGCGCCGACCTTTTTCAGCGCGGTTTCGATGGCAGGCAGGTTCGAAGCTTTCGAGACCAGGGTGCTGAACCACAACACCTTGTGCGCAAAGTTCGCACTTTCGGCGATCAGTTGCGTCACGAAACGCGCTTCGCCGCCTTCACACCACAGTTCGGCCGATTGCCCGCCGAAATTCAGCACCGGAAGTTTGCGTTTCGGATCGGCCTTGCCGAGGGCTCGCCACTTACGCTCGCTGCCCTTGGTGGCTTCTTCCATCGACGCGTGGAACGGCGGGTTGCACATGGTCAGGTCAAAGCGCTCGCCAGGCTCCAGCAGGCCGATCAGGATGTGCTTGCGGTTCTCCTGCTGGCGCAGCTGGATGACCTTGTTCAGGTCGTTGGACTTGACGATGGCCCTGGCGGCGGCCACGGCGGTCGGATCGATCTCCGAGCCGAGGAAGTGCCAGCGATATTCGCTGTTGCCGATCAGCGGATACACGCAGTTGGCGCCCATGCCGATATCCAGCACATTGACGATGGCGCCGCGCGGAACCACACCGTCGTTGTTGCTGGCCAGCAGGTCAGCCAGGAAGTGGATGTAGTCGGCACGGCCCGGCACCGGCGGGCACAGATAATCGGCCGGGATGTCCCAATGCTGGATGCCGTAGAACGACTTGAGCAGTGCCCGGTTGAACACACGCACCGCATCGGGACTGGCGAAGTCGATGCTTTCCTTGCCGTACGGGTTGGTGATCACGAACTTCGCCAGTTCCGGCGTGGTCTTGATCAGCGCCGGGAAGTCGTAACGACCCTGATGGCGATTGCGCGGGTGCAGGCTGGCTTCTTTACGCGGTTCCACGGGCTTGGCCGGGGTGGCGGAGTCAGGCTTCTTGCGCGCAGGTTTCGGTGTACGTGGGGCGTTCATGGGCGTGGTCGATTCGGGTAGGGCTGAAAGTGGCGGCCATTGTCCCACAGGGAGCCGAGTTGTTGGCCGGAAAAGTGCCGGGCACAAAAAAGGGAGGCCGTTGCGGGCCTCCCTTTTTCAATGCGATTTGCCGTTACAGGCTGGCAATCCGCGCGTGCTGCTCGGCCAGCTTGGCCAGAGCCTGTTCGGCTTCGGCCAGTTTGGCGCGTTCCTTCTCGATGACTTCGGCCGGGGCCTTGTCAACGAAACCGGCGTTGGACAGCTTGCCGCCAACGCGCTGGACTTCGCCCTGCAGACGCAGGATTTCCTTGTCCAGACGCGCCAGCTCGGCGTTCTTGTCGATCAGACCGGCCATCGGCACCAGCACTTCCATCTCGCCAACCAGCGCAGTAGCGGACAACGGCGCTTCTTCGCCGGCGGTCAGTACGGTGATCGATTCCAGACGCGCCAGCTTCTTCAGCAGCGCTTCGTTCTCGGTCAGGCGGCGCTGGTCTTCAGCGGTGACGTTCTTCAGGTAGATCGGCAGCGGTTTGCCCGGGCCGATGTTCATTTCGCCACGGATGTTGCGTGTGCCGAGCATCAGGCCCTTGAGCCATTCGATATCGTCTTCGGCCGCCGGATCGATGCGCTCTTCGTTGGCCACCGGCCACGCTTGCAGCATGATCGTCTTGCCCTGAATGCCGGCCAGCGGCGCGATGCGCTGCCAGATTTCTTCAGTGATGAATGGCATGAACGGATGCGCCAGACGCAGCGCCACTTCCAGTACGCGAACCAGCGTACGGCGAGTGCCGCGCTGGCGCTCGACCGGCGCGTTTTCGTCCCACAGCACAGGCTTGGACAGTTCCAGGTACCAGTCGCAGTACTGGTTCCAGATGAACTCGTACAGCGCTTGCGCCGCCAGGTCGAAACGGAACTGATCCAGTTGACGGGTCACTTCGGCTTCGGTGCGTTGCAGTTGCGAGATGATCCAGCGATCCGCCAGCGACAGCTCGTAGGCTTCGCCGTTCTGGCCGCAGTCTTCGCCCTTGTCCAGAACATAACGCGCGGCGTTCCAGATCTTGTTGCAGAAGTTGCGATAGCCTTCGACGCGGCCCATGTCGAACTTGATGTCGCGACCGGTAGACGCCAGCGAGCAGAAAGTGAAGCGCAGGGCGTCGGTGCCGTAGCTGGCGATGCCGTCGGCGAACTCGTCGCGGGTCTGCTTCTCGATCTTCTTCGCCAGTTTCGGCTGCATCAGACCGGAAGTGCGTTTCTGCACCAGGGTTTCGAGCTCGATACCGTCGATGATGTCCAGCGGGTCCAGGACATTGCCCTTGGACTTGGACATCTTCTGGCCCTGGCCATCACGCACCAGACCGTGCACATAAACGGTCTTGAACGGAACCTGCGGCGTGCCGTCCTCGTTCTTGATCAAATGCATCGTCAGCATGATCATCCGGGCAACCCAGAAGAAAATGATGTCGAAGCCCGTCACCAGCACGTCGGTGGAGTGGAATTTCTTCAGGAATTCGGTCTTTTCCGGCCAGCCCAGGGTGGAGAAGGTCCACAGACCCGAACTGAACCAGGTGTCGAGAACGTCGTTGTCCTGTTGCAGCGCAAAGTCCGGGCCGAGGTTGTGCTTGGCGCGCACTTCCGCTTCGTCGCGGCCGACGTAGACTTTGCCCGACTCGTCGTACCAGGCCGGAATCCGGTGGCCCCACCACAGCTGACGGCTGATGCACCAGTCCTGGATGTCGCGCATCCACGAGAAGTACATGTTTTCGTACTGCTTCGGCACGAACTGGATGCGGCCGTCTTCAACGGCAGCAATCGCAGGCTCGGCCAGCGGCTTGGTGGACACGTACCACTGGTCGGTCAGCCACGGCTCGATGACGGTGCCGGAGCGGTCGCCTTTCGGCACTTTCAGGTTGTGATCGTCGACGCTGACCAGCAGGCCGGCGGCGTCGAACGCGGCCACGATCTGCTTGCGCGCTTCGAAACGCTCGAGACCGGCGTACTCGGCCGGAATCTTGCCGTCGATGCTGTCGTTCAGCGTGCCGTCGAGGTTGAACACCTGGGCCGCAGGCAGCACGTTGGCGTTCTTGTCGAAGATGTTCAGCAGCGGCAGGTTGTGGCGCTTGCCGACTTCATAGTCGTTGAAATCGTGGGCCGGGGTGATTTTCACGCAGCCGGTGCCGAATTCGGGATCGCAGTAATCGTCGGCGATGATCGGGATGCGGCGGCCGACCAGCGGCAGCTCGACAAATTTGCCGATCAGGGCTTTGTAGCGCTCGTCGTTCGGGTTCACCGCGACGGCGGAGTCGCCGAGCATGGTTTCCGGACGGGTGGTCGCGACGATCAGGAAATCGTTGCCTTCAGCGGTTTTCGCGCCGTCGGCCAGCGGGTACTTCAGGTTCCACAGGAAACCTTTCTCGTCGTGGTTTTCCACTTCGAGGTCGGAAATCGCCGTGTGCAGCTTGGTGTCCCAGTTGACCAGACGCTTGCCGCGATAGATCAGACCGTCTTCGTGCAGGCGCACGAAGGCTTCTTTAACGGCTTCCGAGAGGCCGTCATCCATGGTGAAGCGCTCGCGGCTCCAGTCCACGGACGAGCCGAGGCGACGGATCTGACGGCTGATGTTGCCGCCGGACTGATCCTTCCACTCCCAGACTTTCTCGAGGAATTTTTCCCGGCCCAGATCATGGCGGTTCTGGCCCTGGGCTTCGAGTTGACGCTCCACCAGCATCTGCGTGGCGATACCGGCGTGGTCGGTGCCCGGCTGCCACAGGGTGTTGCGACCCTGCATGCGGCGGAAACGGATCAGGGCGTCCATGATCGCGTTGTTGAAACCGTGACCCATGTGCAGGCTGCCGGTGACGTTCGGCGGCGGGATCATGATGGTGTAGGAGTCGCCCGCGCCTTGCGGGGCGAAGTAGTTCTCGGACTCCCAGGTGTTGTACCAGGAAGTTTCAATGGCGTGCGGCTGGTAGGTCTTATCCATGCGCGGCGGGACCCTATTGGCATTTATTCAGGAAAAGCCGGGAAGTATAGCGGGGCATGGGGCGCAGGGCGAGCGGGGCGGGCCGGGTGGAGACTTAAATGTGGGAGCTGGCCTGCCAGCGATGCAGGCGCCGCGGTTTTTCAGGAAAGGCGCGGTGATGCTATCGCTGGCAGGCCAGCTCCCACAGGAGATCGGGGGATTATTCGTACTGGCCGAGAAGCCGTTCCATCCGCGCCTCGAGGCGACGTTTGATTTCGGTTTCGATGTGCGGCGCGAAATCGTCGATCACGTCTTGCATGATCAGTTGCGCGGCGGCACGCAGTTCGCTGTCCAGGTGCAGCAGGGCGTCGGGGCCTTTATCCACAGGCACAGCGGCAGGCTGCGGGGCTGGCGTCGGCGCGGGTGCAGCTTCGACGGCTTGCGGTGCGTTGTCGACCGAATCGAACAACATCGGAATCTGTTCCTGTTCGCCATCATCGACCGTGTCGGTCAGCAGTGGCGGTTGCAGGTTGTCATCGCCGAGCAACTGGCGGATCGACTCGAGGTCATCTAGCAGGTGCGCGGGTTTTTGCAGCGGTTTTGGAGTGTCCATCGGCGTACTCAGAGTCGCTGTAAACGGTGGTCTTGCAGAGGATAGCCCTGTTCGCGGTAGAAACGGAAACTCTCCCGCGCCGCAGTGCGGATCGCCGGATCTTCCACCACCACCTCCGCCACCCGGGCGAATTGGTTGGCGAAAGCCGGGACTTTCAGGTCGAGATTGACCAGCAAGTCTGTGTGCTGGCCACAGTCCTCGCCCAGTCCCAACACGATCAGTCCTTCCGGTTCGCTTTCAGCCGGGCCGTGAGGCACGAAGGTTTCGCCCTTGAACGCCCACAGCCGCGCATCGAGATCATCACGCTGGGCAGCATCACTGCAATGCAGGTAGATGCGGTGGCCCATGCGCCAGGCTTTATCGGTGAGCTTGCAGGCAAAATCCAGGCGAGCCGAAGGATCGGCGCTGGGCAGGATATAAAAGTCGACTTTGGTCATTGCGGTTCCTGAGCTGCGAGCGGCGCCCCTCAAGAGAGGCGCCGCTCGCAGTCATCGGTTTCAGGCTTTGGCGCGGTCCAGCAGGTACTGGGTCAGCAGCGGAACCGGACGGCCGGTTGCGCCCTTGTCCTTGCCGCCGCTGGTCCAGGCGGTGCCTGCGATGTCCAGGTGCGCCCAGTTCAGGTTTTTGGTGAAGCGCGACAGGAAGCAGGCAGCGGTGATGGTGCCGGCCTTCGGACCGCCGATGTTGGCGATGTCGGCGAACGGGCTGTCCAGTTGCTCCTGGTATTCATCGAACAGCGGCAGTTGCCAGGCGCGGTCGTCGGCAGCCTTGCCAGCGCTCAGCAGTTGCTCTATCAACTCGTCGTTGTTGCCCAGCAGGCCCGAAGTGTGGGCGCCGAGAGCAACGACGCAGGCGCCGGTCAGGGTGGCGATGTCGATTACCGCTTGCGGCTTGAAGCGCTCGGAGTAGGTCAGGGCATCGCACAGCACCAGACGGCCTTCGGCGTCGGTGTTGAGGATTTCCACGGTCTGGCCACTCATGGTGGTGACGATGTCGCCCGGACGCGAAGCGTTGCCGCTAGGCATGTTCTCGGCGCAAGCCAGGATGCACACCAGGTTGATCGGCAGTTTCAGTTCCAGCACGGCGCGCAAGGTGCCGAACACGCTGGCGGCGCCACCCATGTCGTACTTCATCTCGTCCATGCCGGCGCCCGGCTTCAGGCTGATGCCGCCGGTGTCGAAAGTGATGCCTTTACCAACCAGTGCGTACGGCTTTTCGGATTTCTTGCCGCCGTTGTATTGCATGACAATCAGGCGCGGCGGTTGGGCGCTGCCCTGGCCGACGGCGTAGAACGAACCCATGCCCAGCGACTTGATCTTCTTCTCGTCGAGGACTTCGACTTTCAGATCCTTGAACTCTTTGCCGAGGTTCTTGGCTTGCTCGCCGAGGAAAGTCGGGTGGCAGATGTTCGGCGGCAGGTTGCCCAGGTTACGGGTGAACGCCATGCCGTTGGCGATCGCGGTGGCGTGGTTCACGGCGCGTTGCACTTCGGCCTGAGCGGCCTTGATGGTCAGCAGGGTGATTTTCTTCAACGCGCGCGGTTCGGCTTTCTGGCTCTTGAACTGGTCGAAGGTGTATTCGCCGTCGACCAGGGTTTCGGCCAGCAGACGGGTCTTGCCGTAGCTGTCGCGGTTCTTGACGATGATTTCATCGAGCGCCAGCACGGCGTCGCTGCCGCCCAGGCCTTTGAGGGTGTTGAGGATGCCGGCGACGATCTTGCGGAAAGGACGGTCGCCCAGTTCTTCATCCTTGCCCACGCCAACCAGCAGCACGCGTTCGGCTTTCAGGTTCGGCAGGCTGTGCAGCAACAGGCTCTGGCCGACCTTGCCGGCCAGATCGCCACGCTTGAGCACGGCGCTGATGGCGCCACCGCTCAGTTCGTCGACCTGCTTGGCGGCAACACCGAGTTTGCGGCCTTCGCCGACGGCAACCACCAGGGTGGCGGTTTTCAACGTTTCTGGGCTAACGCTTTTTACAACCAGTTCCATGTCCGGATCCCTGAATGAATGGTCAACACGCAGGCGTTCGACGTGTCCGCCGTCGCCTGCTTATAGAGAGAAGAGGCGCAGGCCAGTGCCTGCGACAGAGGCGGCAGTTTGAACCTCGCTCACCGCGCCTGACAACCCTCGGTTGTACGATCTTCAACGGATTGCACGCTTGCGTGAGTGTGCGCAGTGACAGGCGCCCTCAATCACAGGATAATGCCGCATCTTTTTTCGACGGCTCTGCCTTGCGGGCCCGTCGATACGTTTGCTTGTTTGGCCGCCTTAGCCTGACAACCCTGGAGTGTCTGGTTTGATCGTCTTCCGTTATCTGTCCCGCGAAGTCCTGTTGACCCTGAGTGCGGTAAGCGCCGTGCTGCTGGTCATCATCATGAGCGGTCGCTTCATCAAATACCTTGCCCAGGCCGCCGCGGGCCAGCTCGATCCGGGATCCCTTTTCCTGATCATGGGCTTCCGTCTGCCGGGCTTCCTGCAACTGATCCTGCCGCTGGGCCTGTTTCTCGGGATCCTGCTGGCGTACGGCCGGTTGTACCTGGAAAGCGAGATGACCGTGCTCTCGGCCACCGGCATGAGCCAGCAGCGTCTGTTTCGCATGACTCTGTTTCCGGCCACCCTGGTGGCACTGGTGGTGGCGTGGCTGAGCCTGAGCCTGGCCCCGCAAGGCGCCAACCAGTTCCAGCTGCTGCTGAACAAGCAGGACGCCCTGACCGAATTCGACACCCTCGAGCCCGGCCGCTTCCAGGCCCTGCGCGACGGTACGCGGGTGACCTACACCGAAACCCTGAGCGACGATCGGGTCAACCTTGGCAGCGTGTTCATCTCGCAGAAGAACCTCGGCGCCAACCAGAAAGATCGCGGGATTTCCGTGCTGGTGGCGGAAAAGGGTCGCCAGGAAGTGCGTCCTGACGGCAATCGCTACCTGATTCTCGACAACGGCTACCGCTACGACGGCAGCCCGGGTCAGGCCAACTATCGCGCCATCCACTACGAAACCTACGGCGTGCTGCTGCCCAAGCCGGATGTCAGCGAAGAAGTCACCGACCGTGACGCCATGCCGACCTCGTCCTTGCTGGGCAGCGACGACATCCGCTCGAAAACCGAACTGCAATGGCGTCTGTCGCTGCCGTTGCTGGTGTTCATCGTGACCCTGATGGCGGTGCCGCTGTCGCGGGTCAACCCGCGTCAGGGGCGTTTCCTCAAGCTGCTGCCGGCGATTCTTCTTTATATGGCTTATCTGACCATCCTGATTGCCGCCCGCGGCGCCCTCGAGAAAGGCAAGATTCCACCGGCGCTCGGCTTGTGGTGGGTGCACGCAATTTTCCTGGTCATCGGTCTCGGCCTGCTGTACTGGGAGCCTCTGCGCCTGAAACTGGCCAGCCGTCGCAGCGCTGCGCTGGAGGTGGCCCGTGGTTAAACTCGACCGCTACATCGGCAGCAGCGTTTTCATGGCGATCATCGCGGTGCTGGCGATCATTCTCGGCCTGGCCACTTTGTTTGCCTTCATCGACGAGATGGGTGACGTCAGTGACACCTACACCCTGGTCGATGTCCTGAGTTTCGTGCTCCTGACCGCGCCACGCCGCATGTACGACATGCTGCCGATGGCGGCGCTGATCGGCTGCCTGATCGGCCTCGGCAGTCTGGCGAGCAGCAGTGAGCTGACCGTCATGCGCGCTGCCGGTGTGTCCATCGGGCGCATCGTCTGGGCGGTGATGAAGCCAATGCTGGTGCTGATGCTGGCCGGCGTGCTGATCGGCGAGTACGTGGCACCGGCCACCGAAAGCATGGCCCAGGCCAATCGTTCGCTGGCGCAAGGCAGCGGTGACGCGCAGAGCGCCAAGCACGGCATGTGGCACCGTCAGGGCGAGGAGTTCATTCACATCAACTCCGTGCAGCCCAATGGTCGTCTGTACGGCGTGACCCGCTATCACTTTGACAAAGAGCGTCATCTGCTGAGCTCGAGCTTCGCCAAACGCGCCGAGTTCGACACCGATCACTGGCAGCTGACCGACGTGACCACCACCAAATTCCACGAGCGCAGCACCGAAGTGGTCAATACGCCGGTCGAGCGCTGGGATGTCTCCCTGAGCCCGCAATTGCTGAGCACCGTGGTGATGGCGCCGGAATCGCTGTCGATCACCGGTCTGTGGGGTTACATCCACTATCTGGCCGACCAGGGCCTGAGCAACGGCCGTTACTGGCTGGCATTTTGGGTCAAGGTGTTGCAGCCGCTGGTGACCGCCGCGCTGGTGCTGATGGCGATCTCCTTTATCTTCGGTCCGCTGCGTTCGGTGACCCTCGGTCAGCGGGTGTTCACCGGTGTGCTGGTGGGCTTCACCTTCCGCATCGTTCAGGATCTGCTGGGTCCATCCAGTCTGGTATTCGGCTTCTCGCCGCTGTTCGCGGTGCTGGTGCCGGCTGGCGTGTGTGCGCTGGCGGGTGTCTGGCTGTTGCGTCGAGCCGGTTGATGAACAAGGTTTCACCCACGCTTTAGCCTTGAAAACGCCTCGGTCACCAGACCGGGGCGTTTTTGCATGCAATCCGGGTGACAGGCGAACGTGACGCTTGCGCCGTGTATCAGGTACAATTCCCGGCTATTTTTCGGCGGGCCAAGCCTGCAGCCTTTTTGAGTGTTGATCCGTGAGTGATTTGAGTCATATCCGCAATTTCTCCATCATCGCCCACATTGACCATGGCAAGTCGACGCTGGCTGACCGTTTCATCCAGATGTGCGGTGGCCTGGCCGAGCGTGAAATGGAAGCCCAGGTACTGGATTCCATGGATCTGGAGCGCGAACGCGGGATCACCATCAAGGCCCACAGCGTTACCCTCTATTACAAGGCCAAAGACGGCGTCACCTACCAGCTGAACTTCATTGACACCCCGGGCCACGTCGACTTCACCTACGAAGTCAGCCGTTCCCTGGCGGCCTGTGAAGGTGCGTTGCTGGTGGTCGATGCGGGGCAGGGCGTTGAAGCCCAGTCCGTGGCCAACTGCTACACCGCCATCGAGCAGGGCCTCGAGGTCATGCCGGTCCTGAACAAGATCGACCTGCCACAGGCCGAGCCTGACCGCGTCAAGGACGAGATCGAGAAGATCATCGGCATCGACGCTACCGACGCCGTCACCTGCAGCGCCAAGACCGGCCTGGGTGTCGACGAAGTGCTCGAGCGTCTGGTCGCGACCATTCCTGCGCCGACCGGCAACATCGAAGATCCGCTGCAAGCGTTGATCATCGACTCCTGGTTCGACAACTACCTGGGCGTTGTTTCCCTGGTGCGCGTGCGTCACGGCCGCGTGAAGAAGGGCGACAAGATCCTCGTCAAGTCCACCGGCAAGGTGCATCTGGTCGACAGCGTTGGTGTGTTCAACCCGAAACACACCGCCACCGCTGACCTGAAAGCCGGCGAAGTGGGCTTCATCATTGCCAGCATCAAGGACATTCACGGTGCGCCGGTCGGTGACACCCTGACCCTGAGCTCCACTCCGGACGTTCCGGTGCTGCCAGGTTTCAAACGCATCCAGCCACAGGTTTACGCCGGTCTGTTCCCGGTCAGCTCCGACGACTTCGAGGACTTCCGCGAAGCGCTGCAGAAGCTGACCCTGAACGACTCGTCGCTGCAATACACCCCGGAAAGCTCCGACGCACTGGGCTTCGGCTTCCGTTGCGGCTTCCTCGGCATGCTGCACATGGAGATCATCCAGGAGCGCCTGGAGCGCGAATACGACCTGGACCTGATCACCACTGCGCCGACGGTAATCTTCGAGCTGGTGCTGAAAACCGGTGAAACGATTTACGTCGACAACCCGTCGAAGCTACCGGACGTGTCTGCAATCGAAGACATGCGCGAGCCGATCGTGCGCGCCAACATCCTGGTACCGCAGGAACACCTGGGCAACGTCATCACCCTGTGCATCGAGAAACGCGGTGTGCAGGTCGACATGCTGTTCCTCGGCAATCAGGTGCAAGTGACCTACGACCTGCCGATGAACGAAGTGGTCCTGGACTTCTTCGATCGTCTGAAATCCACCAGCCGCGGCTATGCTTCGCTGGACTACCATTTCGATCGTTACCAATCGGCTAATCTGGTGAAACTGGACGTGCTGATCAACGGCGACAAGGTCGACGCTCTGGCGCTGATCGTGCACCGTGACAATTCGCACTTCAAAGGTCGCCAGTTGACCGAGAAGATGAAAGAACTGATTCCTCGTCAGATGTTCGACGTGGCCATCCAGGCTGCCATCGGCGGTCAGATCGTCGCCCGGACAACCGTCAAGGCACTCAGAAAGAACGTATTGGCCAAGTGCTACGGCGGCGACGTCAGCCGTAAGAAAAAACTGCTTGAGAAGCAGAAGGCCGGTAAGAAACGCATGAAACAGGTCGGCAACGTGGAAATTCCACAAGAAGCCTTCCTCGCCGTGCTCAGGTTGGAATAGTCAGGTCCTATGTCACTAAATTTCCCGCTGTTGCTGGTCATTGCCGTGTTCGTCTGCGGTCTGTTGGCGTTGCTCGATCTGTTGATCCTGGCACCGCGTCGGCGTGCCGCCATCGCCTCCTATCAGGGCAGCGTCAGCCAGCCTGATGGGGTGGTGGTCGAGAAGCTGAACAAGGAACCGCTGCTGGTCGAGTACGGCAAGTCGTTCTTCCCGGTGCTGTTCATCGTGCTGGTGCTGCGTTCGTTCCTGGTGGAACCGTTCCAGATTCCGTCCGGCTCGATGAAACCGACTCTGGACGTTGGCGACTTCATTCTGGTGAACAAGTTTTCCTACGGGATCCGTTTGCCGGTGATCGACAAGAAGATCATCGAAGTCGGTGACCCGCAGCGCGGTGATGTGATGGTGTTCCGCTACCCGAGCGACCCGAACGTCAACTACATCAAGCGTGTGGTCGGCCTGCCGGGCGACACCGTGCGGTACACCGCCGACAAGCGCCTGTTCGTCAACGGCGAGTCGATTGCCGAGCAACTGGTCGGCTCCGAGCCGGGCACGCTGGGCAGCGCGGAACTCTACAAGGAAAAACTCGGCGTCGCCGAGCACCTGATCCGCAAGGAAATGAGCCGCTACCGCGCAACGCCGGACCATACCTGGACCGTGCCGGCCGGGCACTACTTCATGATGGGCGACAACCGCGACAACTCGAACGACAGTCGCTACTGGGATGATCCGAACATTCCCAAGGATCTGCTGGGCATGGTTCCCGACCAGAACATCGTCGGCAAGGCCTTCGCGGTCTGGATGAGCTGGCCGGAACCGAAACTCAGCCACCTGCCGAACTTCTCGCGGGTCGGCCTGATCAAGTAAACAAACACGGCGCTGTTGACCACAGCGCCGAATGCATTTCTGGCGTCGGCACAACCGGCTCCGGGGCATGAAGCCACGATATTCAGGACGTCATTTTTGAACACAGCGTTAATTGTCCCAGGCCTGCGCCGTATCCCGGCGATGGCAGTGGAATCCAGCCACGAACTCAGCGTGGGTAAACCGTGAGCGTTTCTCTAAGCCGTCTCGAGCGTCAGCTCGGTTACACCTTCAAGGACCAGGAACTGATGGTCCTGGCCCTTACGCACCGCAGCTTTGCCGGACGCAACAACGAGCGTCTGGAATTCCTCGGCGATGCGATCCTCAACTTTGTTGCCGGCGAAGCCTTGTTCGACCGTTTCCCGCTGGCTCGCGAAGGCCAGTTGTCGCGTTTGCGCGCACGGCTGGTAAAAGGTGAGACGCTGGCGGTGCTGGCCCGCGGTTTCGATCTGGGCGATTACCTGCGCCTGGGTTCCGGCGAGTTGAAGAGCGGCGGTTTCCGTCGCGAGTCGATTCTGGCCGACGCCCTTGAAGCGCTGATCGGTGCGATCTACCTCGACGCCGGCATGGAAGTCGCCCGCGAGCGCGTACTGGCCTGGCTGGCCGGCGAGTTCGAAGGCCTGACGCTGGTCGACACCAACAAGGATCCGAAGACCCGCCTGCAGGAATTCCTGCAATCGCGCGGCTGCGAACTGCCGCGTTATGAAGTGGTGGATATCCAGGGTGAGCCGCACTGCCGTACCTTCTTCGTCGAGTGCGAAGTTGTCCTATTGAATGAAAAAAGCCGGGGTCAGGGTGTGAGCCGTCGTATTGCCGAACAGGTAGCGGCCGCCGCAGCACTGATTGCCCTGGGTGTGGAGAATGGCAATGACTGATACAAACGCAACGCGCTGTGGCTATGTTGCCATCGTCGGCCGTCCCAACGTGGGCAAGTCCACGCTGCTGAACCACATCCTCGGCCAGAAGCTCGCAATCACCTCGCGCAAGCCGCAGACCACTCGCCACAACATGCTCGGAATCAAGACCGAGGGCGACGTGCAGGCGATCTACGTCGACACCCCCGGGATGCACAAGGGTGGCGAAAAAGCCCTGAACCGCTACATGAACAAGACTGCTTCGGCCGCGTTGAAAGACGTCGACGTGGTGATCTTCGTGGTCGACCGCACCAAGTGGACCGAAGAAGACCAGATGGTGCTGGAGCGCGTGCAGTACGTGACGGGCCCGCTGATCGTTGCGCTGAACAAGACCGACCGCATCGAAGACAAGGCCGAGCTGATGCCGCACCTGTCGTGGTTGCAGGAACAGCTGCCGAACGCGCAGATCATTCCGATCTCGGCGCAACAGGGGCACAACCTCGACGCGCTGGAAAAAGTCATCGCCGATCATCTGCCGGAGAACGATCACTTCTTCCCGGAAGACCAGATCACCGACCGCAGCAGCCGTTTCCTCGCCGCCGAACTGGTGCGCGAGAAGATCATGCGCCAGCTCGGCGCCGAGCTGCCGTACCAGATCACCGTGGAAATCGAAGAGTTCAAGCAGCAGGGTGCGACGCTGCACATCCATGCGCTGATCCTCGTCGAACGTGACGGCCAGAAGAAAATCATCATTG
>NZ_JAIHBA010000009.1:0-167524 GCF_019718735.1 Pseudomonas sp. RIT778
CCCCACCACCGTCACGCTGGAATACAGCATGTAAACGCACAACACAAAAAACAGCAGCGGCAACAGCGGATAAAGCGGCACCCTCACCGGCCGGGGCACCTCGGGGAAACGCCTGCGCAGAATAATCAACGCCAGGCTGCTCAAGCTCAGAAACAACCAATACACCGGCGTCAGATACTCAACCATGGTGTTGAAGCCACTCTGAGTAAAACTACCAAACAACACCAGCAACAACGCCACCGCCCCCTCGGCCAGCAACGCCTTTCGCGGTACGCCGTCGCGCTCGTCCCATTCGCCGAAGCGGCGCAATTGCGCCACATCGCGGGCGGCGGCGTAGGTGGTGCGGGCGCCGACCAGCAAGGTTGAGTTGATAGTGGCGATGGCCGCGATGCCAACCATCAGCAGAATCAGCAGCACGCCCGGGGCACCGAAGGCGCGGTTCAATAACTCCACCGCCGGCGCGTTGCTCGCCGCCAGGCCTTCGAATCCCAGCCCTTGGACGAACGCCCAGTTCAGCGCCAGATAGATCGCCATCAGCACCGTCAGCGCACCGAGCATGGCGATGAAGATCCCGCGTCGACCGTCGCGCACTTCAGCCGATAACGTCGCCGCATCGCTCCAGCCGCCGAAGGCCAGAAACACGAAGATCATCGCCGCAGAAAATCCTGCCGCGCCGGTGTGTTCGGGCACGACCGGATCGCTGGGCAGCGCGGGTTCGATCCCTTGCCATGCCAGCCAGACCCCGGCGCTGGCAATACTCAGGAACCCGATAGCAAGCAACCCCACCAACACAGTCTGAGTAATGAAACCAATGTGCTTGCCCGTCAGATTCAACAGCACCAACGCGGCGATGATCGCACCGGCAAACACCCCCGATCCGTAATGTCCCAACGGCACGACCGCATTGAAGTAGTCGGCAAACATGAACGCCGACAACGCGATCCACCCGGTGTGCATCACCGAGAACCGCGACCAGGCAAACAGGAAACCCATACGCTCGCCGTAAGCGGTGCGCAGGAAATGATAGTCACCGCCCGGATGCGGGAACGCGGTGGCCATCTCGGCAAAGCACAAGGCCCCGGCCATCGACGCCAGTCCGCCGAGCACCCAGACCCAATAGAAATGTTCCGGCCCGACGTTCAAGGCAACGGTCGGCGCGGTTTTGAGAATGTCGGTGGTGATGACCATGCCCAGCGTGATCAGCAATGCCTGGAACACCGGCAGGTGCCGCTTGGGGCCATTGGTTTGAGTCATGAAGGTTCCCGCTGATGATCCGCCATCCATGGCGGAAAAGACTCAGAAGCCGTAAGTGGCGGTAGCGTAGTAATAAGCGCCGTTGGTGCCGATCGGCGACAGCACGTCGTACGGCAGGTTACCGCCGTAGTTGATGGCCGAGCCGGAGCGTTCCGGGTAGTTGTCGGTCAGGTTGTTGCCGCCCAGGGCGATACTGAATTTCGGGGTGAATTTGTAGGTCACCTCGGCGTCCAGCTGCCACACCGCACCGTAGGTTTGCTCCGGCTGCGAGTCGCCGAAATCGAACACCCGAGTGGTCTCGCCCTGACGGGTCAGACGCCCGAGCAGGCCCCAGTGTTCGCTGGTCCAGTTGGCGGAAAACACGAAGCGATCCTTGGGCGCAGCATCGGTCAGGGTGTTGCGTTCCTCGACGCCGACCAGCGCGTCATTGCCGATCCCTAAGGCGGTCAGCTGCGACGGCGTGCCCTTGGTGCTGGTGACCTTGGTGTGGTTGTAGGTGTACGCGGTGGTCAGCCCCAGTTGCCCGTCGTAGAACGGCTGATGGTAGTTGAGCACCAGTTCGGCGCCGTCGGTGCTGGTGTCGGCGGCGTTGGTGAAGAAATTGACATCGTGGACGCCCGCCACGCCGAAGTTGTCGTTGATGTAGCTTTCCAGCGCGTCGCTGCCGATTCGCTGCGACAGGGTGATGCGGTCCTTGACGTCGATGCGGAACACATCGAGCGACGCATCGAAGCGCTCGTTCAACTGGAACGTCAGGCCGAGGCTGAAGTTCTTCGAGGTTTCCGGATCGAGTTTTTCTGCGCCCAGGGCACGGGCAATCGGATCGTTGACTGACAGCACGCGGATATCGGTGAGCGTGCCGCCGTCGCCGAAGTTGCTGGTGGTGTTCTGGAAGCCACTCTGGGCCAGCGACGGCGCGCGGAAGTTGTTCGACACCGCACCGCGCAACGCCCATTGATCGGTCAGCTTGTAGCGACCGCTGAGCTTGCCGGTGAGTTTGCTGCCGGCGTCATCGTAATGTTCCCAGCGCGTGGCGGCATCGACGAAGAAGCGATCGTTGAGATCACCGGACAATTCGGCGTAGGTGCCGAACACGTTGCGATCCAGATCCGACTCTTCACTCGGGCGCAGGCCGTTGGCGCCATCGGCCCCGGAGCCGATGTAAGAGGCTTCGTCCCCGGCAAACGTCAGGTAGTTTTCGTAGCGATATTCACCGCCCACCGCCAGCACGAACGAGCGGCCGCCAAGGCGCAATTCGCGGCTGAAATCGAGGTTGGTGGTGGTCTGGCGCAACTCGTAGTCGCCAGTGTCGAAGCGGGTCGGCGAGTCTGCGCCGAGGCTGACGTTGAGGGTGCGACGGGTTGCCGATTCGAAGCGGTTGCGACCGTGGGTGACGCTGCTGTCGAAATCCCAGTCGTCGCCGATCAGACCTTTGTAACCGGCGGTGGCGGAGATGTCGGTGTTGTCGCCCAGCGATTGCGGCAGATAGCCGTTGGGGTAGAACTGCGGCTGCTCGGACGGGTAGCGGTAGAACTCGGCGCCGGTGGTGTGGCGTTCGTTGTAGGTGCCGAAGCTGTAGGCCTTGCCGCCGGCCAACGGCAATTCGCCGTTGAACCAGGCGTTGACGTCCCGCGCCACGCCGTCGCCCATCACGTAGTTGCGCTGGCCCGGGGTGTCGGCGAAACCGTCGTAGCCGGCGCGGTTGGTCGGGTTGCGATCCTTGTACTCGGTACCGCCGCGAATGAAGCCGCCCTCCTCACCCAGCCGCGTGCCGATCTTGGCGGTGGTCACGCTGTTCTGGCCGTCGGTGGTGGTTTTGCCGATGGCATCCTGATGGGTGTGGTAGGCGCCGTAGCTGGTGGACACTTCGCCGCCTTCGGGGGCGTCGTCGAGGATGATGTTGATCACCCCGGCAATCGCGTCGGAGCCGTACTGCGCGCCGGCGCCGTCGCGAAGTACTTCGATGCGTTTGATCGCGCTGATCGGGATCGAGTTGAAGTCCACCGGCGCCGTGCCGCGACCGATTTTCGACGAGTCGTTGACCACTGCCGAGGTGTGGCGGCGCTTGCCGTTGACCAGCACCAGCACCTGATCCGGGCTCATGCCGCGCAGCTGTGCGGCGCGCACATGGTCGGCGCCGCCGGAGTTGGACTGGCGCGGAAAACTGAACGACGGCAACAGCGTCTGCAACGCCTGGCCCAGCTCGCCGCCACTGGCGCCGGCGGTCTTCAGGTCCTCGGCGGTCAGTACATCCACCGGCACCGGCGAATCCAGCACCGTACGAGCGGTGCCCCGGGTGCCGGTGACTAGCACGGTACCCAGCCGTGTATCATCGTCGACGCGCGCGGAAGTCTCTTCGGCATGCGCAGGAAGTTGCCAGATTGCACTGACAACAGCGATGGCGAGTAATGAACGCGAACGGTGAATCATGCGACAGCTCCTTGAATCGCAGTTAATAACCAGCCGCTGCCGAATCATGAAGTGTCGGCAATCGGTGCACGGCAATTTCTGCTGTAGTTTTGATATTCAGAAAGGCAGCCAAGTGTGTTGGACAACTATCGGCTGTTAGAGCGCAAGAACCCCAAAGTTAGTAGAACCCCCTGATTACCGATGCTAGACGAGCGCTCGCCTGCCGCAAAAGAACCAATAACGCTTAGGTTATGCCCGACGAATGGAGTGTTTCCTGAGCAACACTTGTGTTTGCGCAACAACATGAACACCCAACTAACCAACAACTAATCACGCACAAAAACGCACTCCAAGTTGTTGTAGAGAGCGTTATTAATCTGTGTTTTTTTCGGTGCGAAGTTAGATGCCGTCAGTCGAAGTCCTTTTCCCGCCAGGCATCTTCGGCAATGTCCAGCGCATCGCCGCTGAAGCGCTGTTCAATGAACGGATCGGCGTGCAAATGAAAGCCGTTGCGCTCCCAAAAGCCCGGTTGCTCCTGATCGGTGAATTCGAGCCCGCGCAGCCATTTCGCGCTCTTCCAGAAGTACCGCCCCGCCACCACCAGACGCAGCGGCCAGCCATGTTGCGCGGTCAGCGGCTGACCGTCGTAATGGGTGGCCAGCAGGCTGTCCGGGTGCAGCAGGTCATCGAGACGCAGGTTGGTCTGGTAATCGTGATCGGCGTGGGCCATGACGAAGGACGACGTCGGCCGGATGTCCAGGGCCTGCAACAAGTCTTGCAGGTGCACGCCGCTCCAGCGGGTGTCGAACTTCGACCAGCGTGTCACGCAATGAATGTCGCATTGCAACGAGCGTTGCGGCAGCGCTTGCAGATCGGCGTAGGTCAGTTCGACCGGGTTGGCCAAGGTGCCGAACAGGCGCAGCGACCACGTCGCCAGGTCATACGCCGGCACCTCGCCTTCGTGCAGGATCGGGAAACGCTCCGTCAGCACCTGCCCCGGCGGCAGCCGTTCGCCCAGCGCCACATCGGCTTTCGGCGAACGGCTCTTGCGCAGGCGCGCAGCCTTGTCGTGCATGTCGGTTCCTCAGTTCGCCACGGGAATCCACGGTGCCCGCGCGACATTGGCGGTGTCACCGAAGGCCGGCAGTTTCTGCCCCAGGTCCCGTACGTTTTTCACGTCCAGATCCAGCAGTTGCTGACGGGTGATCAGGGTCGGTGGCACCAGCACCTTATGCCCCGGATTTTCCCCGGCGATCAGCATCGCCAGGCTGCGCACGCTGATCGCGCCGGCCACTTGCGGATTGACCGCAGCGGTGGCGGCCCAGGCGCTGTCCGGCTCTTTCATGATCTGGATGTCGGCGGTGGAAATGTCGGCGCTGTAGATCTTCACCTTGCGGCTCAGACCGGCCTCGTCCACGGCGATCTTCGCGCCTTTGGCGAACTCGTCGAACGGTGCGAAGATCACGCTGATCCCCGGATTGGCCCGCAGCACGGCGCTGGCCTGATCGGCCACCGAGTTGGCAATCGGCGGATTGAGCGTGCCGAAGCGCGCCTTTTCGATGATCCCCGGATTGCTCGCCTTGACCTGGCTCCAGATCTCGTCGCGGCGCTCCATCGGCGTAAAGCCGCTGATGTAAACGTACCCGGCGTCGAAGCGGGTGCCGTTGTCCTTGACCGCTTGATCGAGTGCCAGACGCGCCAGTGCGTGGTGATCCTGCTCGACCTGAGTCACTTGCGGCGTGTTCAGGTCGACGTCGAACGCGACGACCTTGATGCCTTTGGCGAGCGCCCGGTCGATCGGGCCTTTGAGGGTTTCCGCCAGACCCAACTGGACGATGATGCCGTCGACGCCGAGGTCGGCGGCCTGATCGATCATCTCGCCCTGGCTCGCCGCCTGTTGCCGCGCGTCGAACACCCGCAGGTTGGCGCCCAGCGCTTCGGTCTGTTTCTCGACGCCGCGCAGATAGGCTTCAGGGAAATCCCCGGAAAACAGATAACCCACCAGCGCGATCTGTACCTGACCTTTATCGAACGGCGCCGGTGCGCCGGGCAAGGCCTTGGCCTGCGCATTGAAGGCCAGTGCCGAGAGCAGCGCCCCCGCGAGGCAATGACGTGCGAACTGCTTGATTGAACCGTGCATGGATCGTTCCTTGAAGCATCAATGAAACGGCTCAGCGCGCCCGATGCGCGAGGCCGAAGGTGAACATCAGGGCCAGCACCAGCACCAGTCCCTTGACGAAATCCTGCGCGTAATACGGCGCGTTGAGCATGGTCAGGCCGTTGAGCAACGAAGCCACCAGCAACGCGCCGACCAGCGTGCCGAACGCATTGGGCTTCTTCGCCCCGAGCACGGCAAAACCGATCAGCGCAGCGCCCAGTGCATCGAGCACCAGACCATTGCCAGAGCTGACATCACCGCGCCCCAATCGCGCCGCCAGTAACAAACCGCCCAGCGAGGCCAGCAGCGCCGAGAGCACATAAGCCAGCAACTTGAAGCGCTGCACCGGCGCACCGGCCAGACGCGCCGCCTGCTCGTTGCCGCCAATCGCATAGAACAGCCGGCCGATGCGCGTGCGTTCGAGAAACAGCCACACCGCCACCGCAACCACCGCCGTGATCAACACCGGAATCGGCACGATGTCCCACAGCCGTCCGCGACCCAGCGCCAGAAACACCGCACTGAACGAACCCTCGGCTTCGTCGCCATTGGGCAGGGTCATGCCCACCGCAATCGAACGACCGCCCGTGGGAATCAGTTGCACGCCGATCACCAGGAACATGCTGCCGAGCGTCGCGAGAATGTCCGGCACGCGCATCTTCACGATCAGCCAGCCGTTGAGCAGCCCGACCAGTGCGCCACCGGCCAGGCTGATCAGCACCGCCGGCACCGCGCCCCAGCCGAGCACCACCATCACGTAACTGGCGATCATCAGGCTCATCGCCGCCACCGCACCGATCGACAGATCCAGCCCGCCGACAGCCATGGTCAGCGTCACGCCCAGCGCCAGCAGCGCGACAATCGACACCGACTGCAGAATGCTGAACAGGTTGCCGACCCGCAGGAACGCCGGTTCCGCCACACTGAAAAACACCACGATCAACGCCAGCACCCACAGCAGGCCGTACCGGATCAGCGCTTGCACGAAGCGCTCGGACGGCGCCGGGGCGGATGACAACAGGGAACTCGAATCAGGCACTCGCTCTACTCCTTGGCGCGGCATGAACAATAGAAATTTGCGGATCGCTGCCGGCCAGCGCCGCGACCAGGGTGGCGCGATCCAGCCCGGCACGCGGGTACTCGGCCACCACCGCGTGATCGCGCACCAGCAGAATCCGGTCGGCGATCTCCAGCGCCTCATCGACGTCCGAGCAGATCACCAGCGTGGCGCGGCCAGCGGCGCTGTCGCGCAACAACTGGCCGATCTCGCGCCGGGCACGCACATCAACGCCCTGAAACGGCTCGTCGAGGATCAGCACCCGGCCCTCGCCGAGCAGCCAGCGACCGAGCACGACTTTTTGCTGATTGCCGCCAGACAAGGCACTCATCGGCACATCGATGCCGGCGGTCTTGATTCCCAACGCCGAGACTTGCGCCTCGACCGCCGCCGCTTCGGCACGGTTACGGATGAAACCGCCCCGGGTGAAGCGTTCGAGAAACGGCAAGGTCAGGGTTCGGCGCAATGAAAAATCCGGCACCAACGATTGGCTGGCCCGGTCTTCGGCGGCGAAGAACACACCGCTCTGGATCGCCTGCCGGGGCGAGCCCGGTTGCCAGTCGATGCCGTCCAGTCGCAGAGAGCCGGACACCGGTTTGCGCAGCCCGAACAGCACTTCGGCGATTTCACTTTTGCCGGCGCCGAGCAACCCGGTCAGCACCACCACTTCGTTTTCGTGCAGGGTCAGATCAAAAGCCTGAGTGCGCGGCAGGATTTTCACGTCGCGCAATTTCAGTACTTCGCGCCCCGCCGCTCGCGGTGTGTAGACGTGGGCTTCCAGCGCCTGACCAAGCATCGCTTCCAACGCCTCTGGCAATTGCCGGGCACTGAACTCACCGGCCAGTTGCCCGTCACGCAACACCACGGCGCGGTCGGCCACCCGTTGCAGATCGGACAGCCGATGGGAGATGTACAAAATCGCCACACCACGACTGCGCAAGGTGTCGATCAGCCCGAACAGGCGCTGCGCTTCGGCATCCGACAGGGCCGCCGTGGGCTCGTCGAGAATCAGCAGTCGCGGTTGCAGCGCGAAGGCGCGAGCCAGCACCACCAGTTGCCGTTCGGCCTGGCCGAGGTGTTCGATCGGTTGCTCCAGCGGCAGCACCAGACCGAGGCCGGCGGCGATGCTCGCGGCGCGCTCCAGCAGGCGTTTGCGATTGAGCCAGAAGTCCGCGTCGGGGCGGCACAGTTCATCGAGCAGCAGGTTTTCCGCCACGCTCAATCCGGGCGCGATGCCTTCGTTGATCTGCTGATGAACCGCAACGATGCCGAAGCGGCGCGCCGACAGCGGCGAACTGAAATGCCGGGGCTGGCCATCGATCCAGATCTCGCCGCCATCATGGGTCTGGCTGCCGGCGAGGATCTTCACCAGCGTCGATTTGCCCGCACCGTTGGCGCCGAGCAGCGCCACCACTTCGGCGGGAAAAATATCCAGGCTGACCCGGTCCAGCGCCCGGTTCGAGCCAAAGGTCTTGCTCAGTTCACGTACACGAATCAGTGGTTCGGAGACCACGGCGACAGGCGCACCCATAAAATTCCTTAACGTCGATGAGCCAGCGAACGCACCAGTCGATCGCCCAGGCTTTGCACGCCCTGGACGAGGATGACCAACACCACGACGGTGGCGACCATCACTTCATTGTTGAACCGTTGATAACCGTAGCGGATCGCCAGATCGCCCAGTCCGCCGCCGCCGATGACCCCGGCCATGGAGGAAAAACCGATCAGCATCACCAGCGTCAGGGTGATGCCCGCCAGCAGGGCCGGCAGCGCTTCGGGCAACAGCACTTTGAAAATCACATGGCGGATGTCACCGCCCATGGCGAGGATCGCTTCGATCCGGCCCTTTTCGACTTCGTCCAGGGCGTTCTCGACGATCCGCGCAAAAAAAGGAAAGGCGCCGATGGTGATCGGCACCACGGCGGCAGTGCTGCCCAGGGTGGTGCCGACCACCAGCCGGGTCAGCGGGATCAGGGCAATCAGCATCACCACGAACGGCAACGAACGGCCCAGATTGATGAGCGCGCCCAAGGCTTGATTGAGCCTCGGCAACGGGTACAGCCCCTGACGACGGCTGATGAACAGCAACACCCCCAGCGGCAGGCCGATCAGCAGCGTGAACAGCCCGGCGAGCAGCACCATGTAAAGGGTTTCGCCGGTGGCGTTGAGCACCAGTTGGAGGATTTCATTCCAGTCGATCACGCGGTTCATGAGTGGGCCGCCCGTACGCCGTATTGCCGCAGAAAACTCAAACCGGGCGCATCGTGCCCCAGCGGCAAGCCGCAACTGGGTCGCAGTGAAGCGCCGAGGGTGGACTGCGGATCGGCGAGCAATCGGGCCACCGGCCCCGCCTCCACCAGTTTTCCATTGGCCATGGACGCGGCGTGATCGCAGATCGACTTGACCACGTCCAGTTCGTGGGTGATCAGCACGATGGTCAAACCGAGCTGGCGGTTGATATCGCGCAACAGCTCCAGAATCGATGCGGTGGTTTCCGGGTCGAGGGCGCTGGTGGCTTCGTCCGACAGCAGATACGCCGGCCGAGCCGCCAGGGCCCGAGCGATGCCCACCCGCTGCTTCTGACCGCCAGACAGTTGCGATGGAAACGCTTCGGCCTTGTCGCCCAGGCCCACCAGATCCAGCAACTCCCGAACCCGTTCATGGCGCTGTGATTTGGCGACTTTGGCGATTTCCAGCGGCACCGCGACGTTGTCGAACACGTTGCGCGAATGCAGCAGGTTGAAGCCCTGGAAGATCATGCCGATGCGCTGACGCTGGCGGCGCAGTTCGCTATCGGACAGCGCCGTGAGGTCTTCGCCGTCCAGCAGAATCCGCCCGGCATCCGGACGTTCGAGCAGATTGAGGCAACGCAGCAGCGTCGATTTACCCGCGCCGCTGCGCCCGAGAATTCCGTAGATCGCGCCATCGGGAATGCTCAGCGACACTTGGTCCAGCGCCGGGGTCGACGCTGACGGATAGGTCTTGCTCAACTGCTCGACGACGATCATGGCTTGGCATCCGCCACCGGGATCACCGAACCCTTGAAGTTCTCGGCGATGTATTTGGCGACTTGCGGCGAGGTCAGGTCCTTGGCCAACTGCTGAATGCGCGGATCGTTTTCCAGTTTCGGCGTGGTCACCAGAATGTTGGCGTACGGGTTGTGTTCGGCCTTCTCCAGACCGAGCGCATCCTTGGCCGGCACCAACCCGGCTTCCAGCGCGTAGTTGCCGTTGATCACCGCCAGGTCCACATCGTCCAGCGCACGTGGCAATTGCGGCGATTCGATTTCGAGGATCTTCAGGTGTTTAGGGTTTTCGGCGATGTCCTTGGGCGTCGCCTGATCGGCCGCCGGGTCATTGAAACCGGGCTTGAGCTTGATCAGGCCATTGTCCTGCAACAGGTACAGCGCGCGGCTCAGGTTGGTGACGTTGTTCGGCACCGCGACCGTGCCTTTGTCCGGCACCTGGGCGAAGGTTTTGTGGCGGTGGGAATAAATTCCCAGCGGTTCGATGTGCACCGTGGCGGCCACCGCGAGTTTTTCGCCGAGGGCCTTTTCCTGGGATTGCAGGTACGGCAGATGCTGGAAGTAGTTGGCGTCCACATCGCCGTGCACCAGCAGCTCGTTGGAGTTCACGCCCTGCGGGATTTCGATCACCTTGAGATTGAGCTGCGGATCGAGCTTCTGGATGTACGTCAGAATCTGCGCGTGGGGCACCGGGTCGGCGGCAACCCGCAATGGCTCCAGCGCTTGAGCACTGAACGAAGTCACCAGCGCACCGAGGACGGCCAGGGTCAGGCCTGCTTTTTTCAACACTGCTTTTTTCAACATGGGAAAGCGACCTTTTGCGAGTGATGGATCAGGCGTTGGCGGTCTTGCGAAGCGGTGTGCTGGTATTCGACGCATCGGCGTAGAAGCGTTGCGCGACATCGGGATGGGAGCGCAGTCGGCCCTTGAGGTAATTCCAGCCGACATCGCGGAACAACGGGTTGAGCGGATCACTCGCCGGGCCCCGCGCCTCGCGCAGCAACGCCGTCGGCAAGGGATAAAGCGGCACCACTGCATCCAGTTGCGCGCCAAGGAAAAACGCGATGGACAAGCGCTCGCTGCCCACCGGTGGCGAGACCACCCGATGCACCGTGGCACGCAGGTAACCGTTGGTGGCCAGCTCCAGCAGCTCGCCGATATTCACCACCAGGGTGTTGTCCCGAGGCAGCGCATCGATCCAGCGCCCCTCTTCGATTTCCACTTGCAGACCGGCCTGTCGGTCTTGCAGCAGGAAGCTGAGAAAACCCGAATCCTTGTGCGCACCGACGCCCTGATTGCTCGCCGTCGAGGCTTGCCCCGGATAGCGCATCAGCTTGATGTGTTCGTTGGGTTTGTCGCCGTACAACCGGTCGAAAGCGTCTTCCGGCAGCGACAGTGACTGGGCGAAAGCGCGCAGCAGACGCAGCGACATTTGGGTCATCGCCTGCTGCCAGTCGAGCAGCAGCTGCTTGAGTTGCGGCAACGCCTCGGGCCATTGATTCGGCCCTTGCAGGCGCGCCCACAACGGACTGTCGGCGTTCAACGGCAAGACGTCGCGCTCGGCGCCCAGATCGAACTGTTCACGTTGATCAGGCTGCCCTCGAGTGATCTCGGAAGCGGCGCGGTTGTAGCCGCGAAAGTGCGGCGAATTGATCATGCCGACGGCGGTTTTCTCGCTGTCGGGCAAGGCGAAGAATTGGCGTGCGTGGTCTTGTACTTGCTGGAGCAGTCCAGCGTCGATGCCGTGGCCGGTCAGGTAGAAAAAGCCCACATCGCGGGCGGCATGGCGCAAGTCATCGAGAAAGGCCTGGCGTTGCGACGGCGTACCGTCGAGCAGGGACAGGTCGAGGATGGGTAATGCGGTGATGTCTGAGGTGTGCGGCATGATTCACTCCCGTGTGAATCAAACCTGAAGAGTCCGTGATCGATTCAGCGTGTGCCGTCATGGCAATCGGGAGGTCTATCGGTTTGATGCTTTTGATTCGTCTATGAAACAAAACTAAACGATATTAAAAACACCGAACAAATATCTTTTTTGCATTAGCTTAGGTCTGTCTGACTACAGGACTCAGCTGACCACCGCGCCTTTCGGGCCGCTGGCAATAAGCGCCGCCCCACACGCAGTTTTCATGCCGTCCAGCGCGATGGGCACGCCATCGACGGTGTAGGTGCTGCTGCCCTCGGCAATCGGAAAAATCCCTTTGCACAACGGGCAACTGACCTTGTGACCGAGCCCGGCAATCGGCTTGCCGTTGAGGTCGGTCCGGGAGAAGGCTTCGAGGACTTTGCCACCGTGGGTGGTGGAGTCGCCCAAGCGAATTGCGTCTTTCATGCTCTCACTCCTTTGACCAGGTTACTCAGCCATCCACACGTCTTCGTACCCTTGGGTATCGATGATGAATTTTGCACCCGTGGGTAAGCACAGATATTTCATCACCAGCGGAAGCATTTCGGGCAAGTGTTCAATACAAACCGGCTGGTAAAAATCAATCGCCGCGGAATGCGTGCCGCCGTGGATGAACCAGCTGACATTCCCCCCATCCGGCAAACGAACGCGTGTGCCATAAATGGGTGTGTTCCCTAGCGACTCGATGGCGATAGCGACCATTTCCTCAGGAGGAAGCACAGACATCCCGTATTTTTCACAGACCGCGTTCTGCGCGGCGCTGGGATAAACCCGCTCATGTTCGCTCACAGCCACTCCTTATTTGTTGATCCGATTCCATTCGATTGTGGGTTCAGGGTCGTCAGACTTCGAGCCACCAGTTCAACAGCGTCTCGTCATCCAGGTTCTGATAGATGTTGGCAAAAATAAATCCGTCCCCTTTATCCCCCCTTTATCCTCTGCATGCCGGCCCTGAGCCTTGAGTCACATCAGGCGAAGTAACTTTCGATCTCCGGATACTCATCCAGGAACTCATCACTTCGAATAAAGGCGTCAAGACCCGGGGATTTCTTCGCGGCCCCGACAATCGCCTTGATCTTCTCTGCGTTATCCGAGTTAACGACACGACCGATCAGAATAAGAGGCCATTCCTTGCCACTTGCCTGGCTTTGCAACGTTGAGAAGTTCACCGCAAGCCTTTCAGCAAAAACGCCCGCTTCAGCATGATCAAGAACACCCAACACGCGCTCTTGCACACCGTAGTCGTCGTCATCGCAAAAGGTCGACAGCAGTACATCAATGGTTTTTGCATCGAGTTCGTCGCGGACACTGCTCACGAGCGCCGAGAACTCACGAGCATCTTCCGGGTTCTCGTAGCGATCCAATGAAACCAGTTTGTCTCGCCACACTTTGAACGCTTGATCATTCATGGTTTCTCTCACTTATCCAGAAATTTACGGCACTTGGCATACGCCAGCATTTCTTGCATTGCTTCATTGTACTTTCTGGGTTGTCCGACCTGAGTGGCAACACGGCGCACATCTCTGATCTCCATCGCCATTGCTCCCCTCATGTCCCCCACCTCAATTTTTGACTGGACCTGAGCCCGATAGGCTTTGCCGGGATTACCCTGGTGACCGTGACTCATTGTTTGGCCATGGTCATAGGGCTCCATTTGAATTGCAGGCCCCTGGCTTCTCTTTATCGGACTGGTGCTATCTGCCGGCATGTGATGCGACTCGATCCCCGAGGCTGTGGTGCCTCCATAAGATCCGCCTCTGAATGGCCCGGTTCCTTCAGGGTTGCCTTTCTTCAGATCGGCACACGGACATCTTGCCAAGCCTAGCGGGTCAATCCAGCCCAGTGGACTCGGCGCATACACAAAGAGGTTCAACCCACCGTCATAACCGATGGGATCTTTGCTGATAAAGCGTCCAATCAACGGATCGTAATAACGATAACGATTGTAATGCAGCCCCGTTTCTTGATCGTGATACTGCCCCTGGAAGCGAAGCGGGTTGCCAATACCCTGTTGCTGCGCCATTGGCGAGCGCTGTTCAGCCACGCTCCCCCATGCCTTGTACTGTGCGCTCCAGGCTATTTCGCCATTCTGGTCGGTCAACTCCAGAGGAGTCCCCATTCGGTCGCATTGATACCAACTCAGGACGTCGATTGGCAGCGCCACAGGTACGTGATTCCACAGCGGGTCGTCCTCCAACTGATACTCGCCGCTGAAGTCAGGCTGCCCCATCAGAATGATTGGCTGGTGTCGCAAAGCTTGCGCAACCGGAATGTAAGTACCCGGCTCATAGATGTAATGCACCGTGCGCCCGGGATCACCATCAACCAGAGCCGGACTGCTCTCCCAGGCCAGCGTATCGCCGTCCCAGCCATACAATGTGAAACCACAACCCGACTCTCGCTGCTTGCGGACAAACTCATTGTCGTTCCACTGTGATCCGGCTTCAGGCCGTCGCATGAAATGCGCAGTCGAGTTCTTGTAAAGGCGGCGTCCCAATACATCGTAGGCATACTCGACTTCCAGTCGAGCATCATCAAAGTGAACCAAACGGTCGAACAAGTCCCAGCGCATTCTGGCGATACTGCCGTTGTGCCAACGCTGTATCAGATTGCCTCGATCATCGTATTCATAGTGGGTGCCCGAGTACTCACGCAGCAGGTTGTCCACCCGCTTGCTACGCATCGGGTCCTGATCCAGAGGTCGGCGCATCTGTTGAACCGGCTCATCAAGCAAGTTACCGGCAGGATCAAAGGCGAAAGTTTCCACACCCTGTCGACTCGCCGCCTTGATCAGGCGCCCCACCGGATCGTACTGATACGTCAGCGGCCCGCGTCGCGTGTCGTTGAGAAGGATCAGTTGACCCGCAGGATCATATTGATATTCACGCTTGAGCAACGTGCGCTTGTCATCGCTGCGACCCAACAATTGCTCCTGCAACTGCCCAGCCGGGTCCCACTTCTGCGTCTGCAATAAATGATTACCCTGATGGCGGGCGATTTCGCGATGCAGATCGTCACGCTCCCAGGCCAGCAATTCGTGGTCATCCACTTTCAATCCCAGCAAGTGCCCACTGCCGTAGGTCATCCAACTGACTCTTTGGCCATCCGGTCGCACAGTCGCTACTCGCTGATTCAGGGCATCATATTCATGTTGCCAGACTGCGATCCGTGGCTGCTCCAAACTCAGATAATGCTGGTGTTCACGCAGCAGGTTACCCGCCGGATCGTGGAACCACTGCAAGCGACTGTGATCATTTTCGGCCAGTGTCATATTGCCGTTGCCATCGTAGGCAAATGTTTCACTTTGTACCTGTACGCCCAGACTCGCACGACGCTCTATCAGACGGCCCATCAGGTCGAACTGGAAAGCCACTCGCCGCTCGCCATCAAGCTTGCTGCTCAAACGACCTGATTCAGAGTCGTACTGGTAGCGCGTGATATGGCCGTCGAAACCTGTTTCCTCCAATAACCGCCCCATTGGATCGTAATGAAAATGGGCGCTACGCTCATTTTCGTTCTCCAAAGCGGTCAAACGACCGAGACGGTCCCAGCGATAGCGCAACGTTTGCTCAGCCGCATCCACTCGCTCGACGATAAGGCCGGCGGCGCTGTAGTTCCAGGTGGTGCAGCGGTTCAGGCTGTCGACATGGGCCAAAAGGCGCCCTTCGGCATCGCGACTGAAACGTTCCTCAGACTTGTCCGGATGCCTGATCAACACCAGTTGACCAGCCGCATACTCATACTCGGTGCCCTGCCCTGCCGCATCGGTAAAGCAAATCAACTGACCCAGGCCGTTATACTCCCAAGTACTGGTTTTGCCGGAGCAATCTGTGTATCCGGTCAACTGACCGGCATCGTTGTATTCGAATTTCTTCTCTGCCCCGTTTGCATCCTTGACGGTCTCCGGATAGCCGGCAGATGTGTAGGTGTACTCTGTCTTGTTACCCAGAGGATCGACAGCTTCCACAAGATTGCCGCTGTCGTCATAAGCTCTGGTCCACTGTCCGCCCTCTGCATCACTAACCTTGATCAGTTGGTCCAGATCATCGTATGCGTAATGCACTACGGTGTTATCGGCACGGATGTGTTCGAGAAGATTGCCACGCTCGTCGTAGCTGAACCGATCAACGCTTCCATCGGTGTGGACATGTCGCACGACATTTTTGGCCTCATCGCGGAACAACCATTCCGAACGCTCATCCGGATGCCGGATACGGTACGTGTAGCCAAGAATGTCGTAGTAGTGCCAGGTCTCATTGCCGTGGGCGTCAGTGACGTAGGTCAGACGAATGTTTTCGTCCCACTCAAGTCGGGTATCGAAGCTTCCATCATCCGCCCATTCACGAATCGCTTTGGCATCGGAGCCGTCCCCCTGCCATTGCAAATTCATGCCCCGCCCGGTCCGGTCGGTATATCGCGTGATCAGATGGCTCCGGAATTCATAATTCCAGGCATAACCGTTTTCATCCTGTGCCTGAACCAGATCTCCCAAGGCATCATAGTGATAGGCACACAGTTGGCGCTGAGGGATGCCATCGGCAATCTCCCACAAACCTGTCAGACGCCCGTGGTCATCGATCAGTGTTCCGAGTTGTAGATGAACCTTTGTAACGTCCCCCTGATAGGTGAGAAGGTCAGAGAGCACCGGCTCATCACCATGCATGTGCTCATAGTGCAGCATGATTCCAGCACCACTGCGCAGTTCGATGCCGGCGAGCAGAAAGCGTGCCCCACGACGCACGTAGGTTTCTTTTCGCTCAACGCCACGGCACAGCAGCAATTGATTTTCACCTGAGCGAATCAGAGTCAGGTTTTCAATCGGGTCATGATGGGCTTCGCCGACTTTGGGCAAGGCATATTCATGACTTCGGCCATCGGCCGCATGGAAGACCAACCCGTCATCCACATAATCGAAACGAGTGGTGAACTCGTTGATCCAGCGAGCACCCAGGCTGCCTTTGTCGTAGGCCTCCAGATTCGAGTAATAAGTACGGTTCCAGACGATGGGAAACGGGCCCGGCAAACGGAAATCCGTGTGGGTGATGGTTTCCGTGCCGCGTGCAAAGCTGATGTTCCTTTTCGTACCTGTCGGGACGACATTCTTGCAATCACTGGCATCAGAACGGGCTCGCGCCTGGCTTTGTTGCAACTCCAGTTGGCCTTTGCCGGCGCGTTGTTCAGCCTTGCTCGTGGCCCCCGGTTTGACACTGGCGGCCTGACCATGAGAGCGCCGCTTGCGCCAGGTTGCTACCGAGCCCGCCAACATCTGCAACAGCCAGCCAATGGAATGCTGAACGCCCGGGTCACCAAGCTTTTTCATCTGGGATTGCAGCTCCACCCCCAGCGTGCGAAGCATCGAGGTGTTGCTCAGTACCAGAGCCTTGGCTTTCTCCGGCAGCAAGTTCTTAGCGGCACTGTTGGCAACGCCTTTGCCTGCAGCCTTGTAGGCACTGAAAGCGGCACCGAAAATGTTGCTGATAGCCGCCTTGGGGTCGTGCAACAACTGACCGCGCGCCGCCGTGATTTTCGAACCGGCCGCATTGAGGTCGCCCTTCGCATCGAGCTTGCCATTGACCACCTTCTCCAGGCCCTTGGCAATTTCGTTCACCGCGCTTTGACCCAGTTTTCCAGCGTCGTCGAGAATGCCCGCCAGTTTGGGTTGTGCCTGTTTTACGAAGTCATCGATGGTGCCGACGATGGTCGCGTTCAGATGCCCGATCAGCACTTCGATCAGGGAGTCTCCCAGCAGTGTCTTGGCACTGTTTCGCAGTTCCTGACGCACCAGCCCCAGGGTCGGGCGTAATGTCATGCGCGCAGAAGCCATGGTCGGCGGCGCAGGCAATACACCAATCAGGTTGATACCCAGGCTGACCCAATCCAGCACTTGACGCTGTTTGCTTTTGGCCAGAGTCACTATGTCTCCGAGGGCATCTACCAACGCCATGATGTTGCCCACGACGGGAAGAGCACCCGCGACGTTCTTGACCCGATCGAGTGTGACGACACCGCCGCTGATGGACTGCAACCAGGCATCGAATTTGGCAGCGCCGCGTCCGACATCCTGAATATCGATCGTATTGAGTGGCACCACCGCGACTTGCGGCTCACGCGTTTTCGCACCATCGGATCCAGTCGTCATGACAACACCTCTCCCGCCAGCAGGCCCGGGGTTTTCAAGGAAGTTTTTGGCAGGGCTGGAGCCGGAAGCGTTGGCAACTTGCCCGCCTTGCTCGCCGCCCCGAGAATCCCCGACGCACTCGGCAATGCCGCACTCGCCAGTTTCGGCAGCCCGGCCGCTCCGCCTTGCACTGCACCCTTCACCTGCTGCGCTGTTTGCATCGCACCTTGCGCGGTCTGCACGGCGCCCATCCCTGTCTGTGCCAATTCCTTGCCCTTCTCCAACATGTCCCAGTTCTTGCTCGGCAGCGCCTGCGCGACCATCGACTGCACCTGGCTCGGAATGTCCTCAGCACCCGGCGGATTCAACGGCCATTCCGGTTTGCCGATGTAGCTGCCGTCGCTCCAGGTGTCCGCCGGATCCTTGCCGAACAGCACCCGCGCTGGCCCTGGGGCGGCGCCGGCAACGCTGGCGAAACCCTTGGCGTCGAGCTTGCCCTTGATGCTTTTGCCCAGCGCATCGATGACTTCGTAATCGCCGTCCTTGATGCCCTGTCTCCCGGCGTACTGGTTGAACAGCTCCAGATTGCCCTTGCCCGGTTTCGGCGGTTCCGGGAACACGCCGGCCAGACTTTTGGCGCCGGTGTAGGCGAAGTTCGCCGCGTGGGCGGTGTACGGGCCGCTGGTGGCGTGGGTGATGCCGCCGGCGTTGTAGGTCGTAGCGCTGCCGCCGCCCTGGATCACCAGTTCGGTCTTGGCGGTGATGGTGATGCGGTCAGCGTTGGCGGTGATGTTGAGTTTGGCCAGCAGGTTGATGCTGTCCTTCAGCGCCTTGACGTCGATGTCGCCGGACGCCGCCACCAGCCGCCAGCCCATGCTCTGTACGAACAGGCGCATGCCGCGACTGGCACTGGCCAGCAGTCGTTTACCGATGGAAAAACTGGTGTGACCGGTGCTGCTCAGTGCCAGGTGTTCGCCGGTGGCGATGTGGCTGGAGCGCGGCGTGGTCAGGGCGATGCCGGCGGGACTGGCGAGTACCAGATGCGGCTCGGTGAACTCGGGAAATTCGTTGGCGGTGAGGTTCGCCGGGCCACTGCCGAGTACGCCTTGATGCTGCGCGTGCAAGGCCTTGGCCACGTCGTCCTGATCGCCCGCTTCCTGGGCCTGAAGCTCTTTGGCTTGTGTGGCGAAACCGTCCTGTTGGTCGCTGGCGGTGGCCAGGCGCTCGGCGGTTTCCGGCAGGTCCTTGTGGTGTTTCGATTCGTTCGGACGCGGTTCGGTGGTGATCAGCAGACCGGCTCCGGCACGCACGGCGCCGTGGCGGTCGGTTCTTAACTCAAAACCTTCACCCCGAGGCTGACCGCCGCTTGGGCGCGGGTGGGTCAGGTAACCAAGGTTGATCGCGCTCGCGCCGTGATCGCTGCGCAGCGCGATGCTGATCTCGCTGGTGGTGTCGTCGATGCGCAGTTCGTTGGCGCGGCTGCCCTTGTATTCCTTGCTCTTGACCGTGGCCAGGGTCTTGAAGTCCGGCAACTTGTACGGCGGCAGATTGGCGCCGTGGTACAGGCAGCCGGTGATCAAGGGCTGGTCGGGATCGCCTTCGAGGAAGGTGATCAGCACTTCCATGCCGACCCGCGGAATGTTGATCGAACCGAAGGTTTCGGCGGCCCAGCTGGAGGCCACGCGCATCCAGCAGGTGGTCTTGTCGTCGTGCTGGCCTTCGCGGTCCCAGAAGAACTGCACCTTCACCCGCCCGTATTGGTCGCAGAAGATTTCTTCGCCTTCGGGACCGGTAACCACGGCGCTTTGCGAACCGAGAACCTTGGGTTTCGGGTGGTCCAGTGGCGGACGGTACGGCACGTCCCACGGGATCGCGTTGAAGCGGTTGCGATAGCCCTGATGGAAATCGTCCTTCAGGTCGGTGGTGTCGCTGGTCACCGACTCTTCCAGCACTTGTGGCTGCTTGCCTTCGTGGAAGATTTCGGTGAGCAGCCACAGGTCGTTCCACGTCGGGTTGGCGTGGTCGGTCAGGGCCAGAAAATGCCCGGTGACCAGAATCGGCTGGTCGCTGTTGCCATCGGCCAGGCGATAGTCGCTGCGGTGGCGTTCGAGGTTGCGGTTGGCCAGGTGCTTGCCACGCTCGCGGTCCACGAAGCGGCCCGGGTAGTCGTAATCTTCCAGGTCCGGCTGGGCGCTGCTCTTGGCGTCGCTTTCCAGCTCGATCTTCGGTTTGACGAAGTCGTAATCGCGCCTCGTGGTGCGGCTGGTGCGGGTGGCCAGGCGCAGGCCGAAACGCTTGACCACCGGTTGGTCCGCCACCAGCCCGGAGTCCTGCTGATAGGCCACGGGCGCGAGTTTCGGGAACACCGTCTGGTCATCGCCGAAGGTCAGTTTGTGGCCGCTGGCGGTGTGCTGAAAGTGGTAGTGAATCCCCTCCTCTTCACACAGGCGCTGGACGAAATGCAGGTCACTTTCATCGTACTGCGTGCAGTAGATGCGCTCGGGATAGATCGCGCTGAGCTGGAAGTGGTAATCGCTGGCGAGGATGCCGTGCTCTTCCAGCACCTGACTGATGATCTGCTGCACGGTCATCTGCTGGAAAATGCGCTGGTTGAAGCGGTGCGCGAGATACGAAAGCTGCGGTCGCAACGAGATTTTGTAGCGGGTCAGGCGCTTGCCCGCCTCGCCCTGGGCGATGCTGTAGATCAGCCCGTGGATCCCGCTGCCGCTCGGCGACAGCTGAAGAAACGCCAGTTTGTGCAGCAGGCTTTCGAGGTTGATCGAGGCCTTTTCGCTGACCAGTTCCAGCTCGAATTCGAAGGGCGTGTTGAGGGCTTCCCGACCGGTGAACGACAGCACCTGAAAATCGCTGTCCGCGCCATCGATGGTCAGATTGAAATGGGGCTGGTTGGCCGGTGAGAACATTCCCTTGTCCCTCGCACAGTGCTGCGACGCCGCCAGATCGCTAAGGATCTGGCGGAAAAATCTTTAAAAACTCATGATCTCGGCCAGCAGCGCTGGCCGAGACGGTACAACCATCAGCCGCGATTAAACGACTGGAGCACGCCAGTCATCGGAACCCGAAGTACCGGAGACTTCGTGGGTCCAGGTGATTTTGCGGTAGGTGAACTGCACTTCTTCCAGGTGGGTGAAGTGCGCGTTGCCTGGATCCTGGCAGTTGTGCATTTTGTTGTTGATGGCGACGATGATCGCGTCTTCCAGTTTGGTGGTGTAGTAGTGCTCTTGGGTACCTTGAGCCGAAGTGCGGTACCACTGGATAACGATTTCGCTCATGCGCTCGCCGGAGGTCAGTGCGGCTTGCAGCAGCGGCGAAGCCTTGTCGTAGACCTTGGTGATCACGACTGGCTTGTGCACGCGCTGACCGGTTGGCTGACCGGATTGCGGGTCGCGCGGGATGATCACGTCGTGGGTGAAAGCCTGAACCATGACCTGGTCTTCGTGACCTTCCTGGTAGGTGTTGCCAACGGAGTCGGCGGTGAAGGCGCCGGCAGTGATCAGGCCTTGTTTTTCGCCGGTAACCGACATGTACGCTGGTGTTGCCATGGGGTGTGCTCCTTGCTCAAAAGACAGAACCGGACGGCGTGATTGCCTGCCCAGGTGGCCAAGGAGTTATCAAAAGTCGTGCCAGCTATCACATAGCCATTACCCATCAAGGGTTTACCAAGTCCACGTGGGATTTATTCGTTTTTGGCTGTAGGAAACAGCGAAAAAGTGCGCAAGAAGTTGCGCAGTGCTGTGCAACTTCTTGCGCACTTGGCTGGAGGCCTTGATCGGCAAGGCCTCCAGCGATTCTTACCGTGGTTTTATGACGGACTACTGCGCAACTTCTTGCGCAGTTCCGCCAATCCGATCAGAGCTCCAAAGTCAGACTTCCTGCAACGCCCGTGGCCGTTGACTGCGCTGCTGCGCCGCCGCGTCCGGCGCCTGCTGCAACTGGAAGTCGAACGTCAATTCAGCACGACGTCCCGCTGCATCCTCCAGAAACTCGACCTCCCCGACCAACCCCTCACGGGTCGCATACGCAAAGTCATCCCACAGGTACTTGTCCCCCGACAGATTGATCTGCGTCGTCAGGTGCCGATGCCCCGGTGCGGAAATAAAGAAATGAATATGAGCCGGGCGCTGGCCGTGGCGGCCGAGCAGGTCGAGGCATTCCTGGGTCGGGCCTTGCGGGTCGCAACCATAACCGGAGGGCACGATGCTGCGGGCGCGGTAGCGGCCTTCGGCGTCGGTGATGATCCGCCGGCGCAGGTTGTATTCGGACTGGCTCTGGTCGAAGAACGAGTACGTGCCCTTGGTGTTGGCGTGCCACAGGTCGACCGTGGCGCCGGCCAGCGGCTGGCCCTGCGGATCGAACACCTGGCCTTCGAGGAACATCACGGTGGCGACGCCCTCCTCGCTGCCGTCGTCCATCCGGCATTCACCTTCGTACAACGGCGCGCCGGCCACGTACAACGGGCCCTCGATGGTGCGCGGCGTGCCGCCGGTCAAGCCGATCTGCGCATCCTTGGCATCCTGCAGCAGGTCGAGAAAATGTTCGAGGCCGAGGCCGGCCACCAGCAGCCCGGCTTCAGAGCGGCCGCCCAGGCGGTTGAGGTAATCGACGGCTTTCCAGAATTCGTCTTCGCTGATCTCAAGGTCTTCGATGATCCGGGCGGTGTCCTGCAACACTCGCAGGACGATGGTTTTCAGACGCGAGCTGCCGCCATCGTTGGCAAAACCGGCGGCTTCTTCGAAGAACTTTTGCAGTTCGGCAGTGTGGGCAATCTTCACGGTCATGGTGTTCACCTCATCTTGTTGTGGGGTCGAGTCCGGGCTCAGCGGTCGTCGGTGTGGATCGACGAGGGGTGGCGGCAGAGGCCGTCGATCTCGATTTCCATGTAGGGAAACAGCGGCAGCAACATCAGGGTGTCGTGCAGCGCTTCGACGCTGGGCACGTCGAACACGCTGTAATTGGCGTAGTGCCCGGCGATGCGCCAGAGGTGGCGCCACTGGCCTTCGCGTTGCAGGCACTGGGCGAGTTCCTTTTCGTCGGCCTTGAGCCTTGTGGCAACGGCCGGGTCCATGTCGGCGGGCAATTTCACGGTCATTTTTACGTGGAACAGCATGGCGTTCTCCTTGGGGAATCAGTGCCGGCGAAAACGCGCCAGACGCTCTTCATCCAGCGTCAGGCCCAGGCCCGGGGTGCGTGGAATGTGCAGGTGAAAGTCGCGGTACTGCGGGCGCTCGGTGACGATGTCTTCGGTCAGCAACAGCGGACCGAACAGCTCGGTGTCCCAGGTCAATTGCCTGAGCGTGAGGAACGCATGGGCCGAGGCCAGGGTGCCGACGGAGCCTTCGAGCATGGTGCCGCCGTACAAAGCGATGCCGGCGGCTTCGGCAATTTGCGCGGTGCGCAACACGGCGCGCGGGCCGCCGTTCTTGGCGATCTTCAGGGCGAAGACGCTGGCGGCGCCGTCGGCGGCGAGGCTGAACGCGTCCTCGACGCTTTCAATGGATTCGTCGGCCATGATCGGCGCCGGGCTGCGCTGGTTCAGGCGAACCTGCCCGGAACGATTGACCCGCGAGATCGGCTGTTCGATCAGGTCGATGCCGTTGTCGCCGAGCACCTGACAGCCGCGAATCGCCTGGGATTCGTCCCAGTACTGGTTGACGTCGACCCGCACACTGGCGCGCTCGCCCAGGGCTTTTTTGATCGCCACCACGTGTTTCAGATCCTGCTCCAGCGGGTTGGCGCCGATCTTCAATTTGAAGATCCGGTGCCGCCGCGCCTCCAGCATTTGCTCGGCCTCGGCGATATCGCGGGCGGTGTCGCCGCTGGCCAGGGTCCAGGCCACTTCGAGGCTGTCGCGGACCCGGCCGCCGAGCAGTTCGCTCACGGGCAGGCCGAGGCGTTTGCCTTGGGCGTCGAGCAATGCGCTCTCGATGCCAGACTTGGCGAAGGTGTTGCCCTTGGCGATCTTGTCGAGCTTGTGCATCGCGGCGTTGATGTTGCCCGCGTCCAGGCCGATCAGCGCCGGCGCCAGGTGCGCGTCGATGTTGGCCTTGATGCTTTCCGGGCTTTCATAGCCGTAGGCCAGGCCGCCGATGGTGGTGGCTTCGCCAATGCCTTCGATACCGTCGCTGCAACGCAGGCGCAGGATCACCAGCGTCTGGTTCTGCATCGTGTGCATCGCCAGTTTGTGCGGGCGGATGGTCGGCAGGTCGACGATGATCGCCGACAGGTTTTCAATCAGGATCCGGTTCATTTCAGTGTCCATTCAAGCGTGATCAACCGAGGTCCCCGCCACCGACCGGCAGGGTTACACCAGTGATGTAGGAGGCGTCGTCCGAGGCGAGAAACAGGATCGCGCCGACCTGTTCGTCAATGGTTCCGTAGCGCTTCATCAGGCTGCTATCGAGGGTTTGCGCGACGATTTCCTGATACCAGGCCTGCTCCTGCGCGGACTGATCGGCGGCGTTGCGCGGGATGCGCCGGGGCGGCGCTTCGGTGCCGCCGGGCGCGGTGGCGTTGACCCGGATCCCGCGCTCGGCGTTTTCAAAGGCCAGGCAGGCAGTCAGTGCATTGATCCCACCTTTGGCCGCGCCATACGGAACGCGGTTCAGGCTGCGGGTAGCAATCGACGACACATTGACGATCGCGCCGCGCCCCTGCTTGAGCATGTACGGCAAGGCGGCGTGGCAGCACCACAGCGTCGGAAACAACGAACGGCGCACTTCGGCCTCGATCTGCTCGACTTCGTAGTGCTCGAACGGCTTGGCCCAAATGGTGCCGCCGACGTTGTTGACCAGCACATCCAGGCGCCCGAACGTATCGACGGCGGCGCTCATCACCCGGGCGCAATCGGCGTATTGCTCAAGGTCGGCGGTCAGCGACAGCACGCCTTCGCCTTGCAGTTCGTGAACCAGTTCGGAGCGGTCGACGGCAATGACTTGCGCGCCCTCCTCCAGCAAGCGCTCGCACACCCGGCGACCGATGCCTTGCGCCGCGCCGGTGACCAGCGCGACCTTGTTGGCGAATCTGTTGTTCATGACAACCTCGCAATTCAGAAAGAAGACTCAGGCCGCCGCGAATTTCTCGTAGTAGAAGTTCGCCGGCGTGATGCCCTGCTCGCGGATGTACTGACTGACCGCCTCGACCATCGGCGGCGGGCCGCACAGGTACACGTCGACATCGCCTTCATTGAGGTGGCACGGCTCGATGTGCTGGGTGACGTAGCCCTTGAGCGGGTGCTGGCTCTGCGGATTGGCCACGCAGGCGCCGAAGCTGAAATTCGGGATGCGCGCGGCGAAGGCTTCGAGGCGGTCGAGTTCCACCAGATCGAAATCGTTGGTCACGCCGTAGATCAGGTGAACCGGATGTTCGCTGCCCTGCTCGGCGATCTTCTCCAGCATCGCGGTGAACGGCGCCAGCCCGGTGCCGCCTGCTAACAAAAGCAGCGGACGCTTGATCTCGCGCAGGTAAAAACTGCCCAGCGGCCCGGCCAGATTCAGACTGTCGCCAGCCTTGGCCAGCCCGATGAGGAAGCTGCTCATCAAGCCGCCGGGAACATTGCGGATCAGGAAACTGACCTCGCCGTTCTTCTGCAGCGAGCTGAAGGAATAGGCGCGGGATTGCTCGCTGCCGGGCACTTGCAGATTGACGTATTGCCCCGGCAGGAACGCCAGTTTGCTCAGGGATTCACCCTTGAGCGACAGCGCGATGGTGCTTTCGGAAAGCTGACGGACATCGCTGATCGACGCCTGATAACTTGCCTGTTCGGTCTTGCACACCTGCGAGCCGACCGGCACCCGCACCACGCAATCGCTTTCGGCACGCATCTGGCAGGTCAGAACGTAACCCTGGGCCAGTTCGTCTTCACTCAGGGCGTCTTCGATGAAATTGTCGCCCATGGCGTAACGCCCGGCCTCGGCGAGACATTTGCAGGTGCCGCAAGCGCCGTCGCGGCAGTCCAGCGGGATGTTGATGCCTTGGCGGTAGGCCGCGTCGGCAACGGTTTCGTGGCCCGAGGCCTCGATGAAACGGGTAACCCCGTCTTCGAAATTCAGTGCGATCTGGAAACTCATGGTGCACCTCGCTCACAGCGTCGAGCCCGGCTCGCCGCCGTCTCGATCAGATGTGGTAGATGTCGATGACCTGACGGACGTAATCGTTCTTCAACACGACTTTCTTGGCCTTGATCAACGGCTGGTCGCCGCGCAGGTCGAGCGTGTAGAAGCTGGTGCCGAAATAACTGTCGGTGACCTGATAGCGAAAGCTCAGGGTGTGCCAGTTGAAGCGCACCAGGCATTGCCCTTCGCCCTGCTCGACGATCTCGATGTTGCTGAGGTTGTGCGAGGTGCGGGTGTCGGGGATGGTTGCGCTGGAGCGCTCGGTCTTGATCCGGAACACCCGGTCTTCGAGGCCGCCACGGTTGCCGTACCAGATCAGCGAGATTTCGCTTTGCGGGTCTTCGGTCAGGGTGTCGTGGTCGTCCCAGGCCGGCATCCAGAAACTGGCGTCGGCGGCGTAGAGTTCCAGCCACTGATCCCACTGGCCGTCGTCGAGGTAGCGCGCTTCGCGGTAGAGGAAATCGCGCACGGTGTCGTAGAGGTTGCTCATCACACAGCCTCCACGGGGATCAGGTTTTTATCGGTGGAAGCCGCCTTGAGCATGGTTTCCTGCCAGTACTTGTGTTGCAGCACGAACAGGCCTTCGTCCTCGGTGCGCATGCCGGACAACAAAGGTTTGAGGTCGATTTCCTCGGCCGCCGCGTCCGCGCCTTCGACCCAATGGGTCGCGCCACGGGACATGTCATTCCAGCCTCGCCCGGCGCCGTAGCCGGTCTGGCACGAGCGGAATTCTTCGAGGTCATCCGGAGTGGCCATGCCGCTGACATTGAAGAAGTCTTCGTATTGGCGGATGCGTTTGGCCCGGGCCTCCGCGCTTTCACCTTTGGGGGCGATGCAATAGATGGTGATCTCGGTCTTGTCGACGGAGATCGGCCGGGCGATGCGGATCTGCGAGCTGAACTGATCCATCAGGTAGACGTTGGGGTACAGGCACAGGTTGCGCGAATTCTCGATCATCCAGTCGGCGCGGGCCTGGCCGAAGTCCCGGGCCAGTTCATCACGACGCTCGTAGGCTGGACGGTCCTCGGGGTTGGCCCAGCGGGTCCAGAGAAGCAAGTGGCCGTGGTCGAACGAGTAGAAACCGCCGCCCTTCTTCGCCCAGCTGCCGGCGCTCATGGTCTTGATTTCTTCGCCGGCGTCGCGCTGCTGACGCTGGTTCTGGGTGGCGGCGTAGTTCCAGTGCACGGAGCTGACGTGATAGCCGTCGGCGCCATTTTCGGCGGTGAGTTTCCAGTTGCCTTCATAGATGTAGGAGCTGGAACCGCGCAGCACTTCCAGGCCTTCGGGGGACTGATCGACGATCATGTCGATGATCTTGGCTGACTCGCCCAAGTGCTCGGCAAGCGACTTCACATCGGCATTCAGGCTGCCGAACAGAAAGCCGCGATAGGACTCGAAACGCGCGACTTTGGTCAGGTCGTGAGAGCCTTCGCAGTTGAAGCCTTCGGGGTAGCCGGCTTCGCTTGGGTCTTTGACCTTGAGCAGTTTTCCGCTGTTGTTGAACGTCCAGCCGTGAAACGGGCAGGTGTAGCTGGAACGGTTGCCGGACTTGTGCCGGCACAACATGGCGCCGCGATGGCTGCACGCATTGAGAAAGGCATTGAGTTCACCGGCCTTGTTGCGGGCGATGAACACGGGTTGGCGACCCATGGTGAGGGTCAGAAAGTCGTTGGCGTTGGGGATCTGGCTTTCGTGGGCGAGGTAGATCCAGTTGCCTTCGAAGATGTGCGCCATCTCCAGTTCGAACAGCCGCGGATCGGTGAACATCTCCCGCTTGCAGCGGTAGGCCCCCTTCTCGGGGTCCTCTTCAAGCATGGCATTGAGGTAGTCGATTCCCAGGGACATGGCCGGGGCCTCCATTGTTATTGTTCAGGCCAGGTCAGATTAGGGAGGCAACGCGGGCGGCAATATCCGAATCCTGCAGAGCGCTATCCGTTTTGTGCAGGACGGCGCGGCAGGTGCTTCAGATTGTTTCGGGGCGGGAATTCAGTGACGGCGTTTGAAGGTCACGGACGGCAATTCGCCGAACAGCTGGCGATAGCTTTCAGAGAAACGCCCGAGGTGCAGGAAGCCGTAGTCCAGCGCCAGTTCGGTGAGGTTGCGCACCGGGCAGCTCGGATCGTTGAGACAGGCATGAATGCGTTCCAGCTTGCGCTGGCGGATGTACTGCATCGGGGTCACGCCGAGTTGGCGTTCGAACAGCGCGTACAGTGAACGCGGGCTCATGTTCGCTTGGGCCGCCAGGTGCTCGGCGGGCAGATCCAGCTTCAGGTTGCGCTCTATATAGTCGAGGATCCGCTCGAAACTGACGCTCGGCGAACTCAGGCATTCACGGCTGACGTTGGTGTTCATCAACGAGATCAGTTTGCTGCCGACGATCTGCGCGTAATGTTCCTGCACCCGCAGCAACGGGTCGCTGGCTTCGGCTTCCTGGCAGATCATGCCCAGCAGGTTGGTAAACCCCTCCAGCTCGTCGAGCCGGTAATGATTGCGCAGAAACCGGATGCCGCCGGCAGGATGCAGCCAGCGCTGTTCGTCGCATACCGACTCCAGCACGCTGACCGGCACCTTGAGGATGAATTTCTCGCAATCGTCGGAATAGGTCAGGTCGACCGGATCGTCCGGGTTGATCAACAGCAATTCGCCCGGCACCAGATAATGCTCGCGCTTGTGCCCGCGCCACAGGCAGTTGCCTTGCAGCAGGACTTGCAGGTGATACACGGTTTCCAGCGCCAGCGACGTCACGCGAACGCTGCCGCCATAGCTGATGCGGCACAGATCCAGATCAGCGAGTTTGCGATGGTTGAGACTGGCTTGCGGGTGGGTGGTTTTGGACAGGCCGATGAAATGCTGGCCGACGTGCTGGTTCACATAGTCGGAGACGGCATACGGGTCAGCGTGGCGAAACACGCTGCTGCGGTCGCTCAGCAGGCGGCTGTCCATGGGCAAGGCACTCGATCTTGTCGTTATGGTGATGGTCACGGTTTACGCCATCACCGGTCACAGTACGCCGGCGTGCCGGATCGGGCAATTGGACGAAGGTTTGACTGTCCGCTGATCGAACGCTTTCAGCGTATCAGGATTGACGGCCCCAACGAAAAAACCACCTGCGAACAGGTGGTTTTGGTCAGACCGGCAAACGCGATCAGTCAGCGATCAGCATGCTGCTCCAGCATCGCGTAGGCCTCACCGGTAAACCGGTAGCTTTTGTCCGGCTGAAACACGATGACGCCCTCCTCGCACAAACGCTTGAGCACTTCCCTGACGCTAATGAACTGGATGCCGCTGACAAACGCCTGCAGATACCCATGCACCCCGCGTCCGCCAACGGCGCGCCCTTCCCGTGCGGCAACCAGCAAGGCATCGATCACCTTGATTCGGATCAGGCTGGTGCGCAGCCCGTAATAATGCAGCAGCTCACGGATATGCTCATTGGTGCTGCGCTCGAAATCGAAGGCCCGCTGGCCTTTCGGGATCGGCAATGGCGTACCAGAGGAAGTCGATGCCGGGCTGGTTAACATTCGAATACTCCTTTTCCTTGAAGGCTCTGTGATCAACCGCTGTGCGTAGCTATATAGAAGAAGGCGCACTCGACTGTCCTGCCATCAAGTGCGCCCCCCGATCAGAAGTCGACAGTCGCCGACAACTGCAACGTGCGTGGATAGCCCGGGGAGAACGCGCCGTAGGACGCCACACCCGACCAGTACTCACGATCAAACACGTTCTGCACCGTGGCGCGGAATGTCGTCGGCCGCCCTTCGATCTTGGTGGCGTAGCGAGCGCCGGCGTCGACGCGAGTCCAGGAAGGCAGCTCCTGGGTGTTGGCCTGATTGACGTATTGGCTGTCGGTGTAGATCGCGCCGCCGGTCAGGGTGAAACCTTCGACCCACGGTGTATCCCACTCGGCCCAGAGGTTGGCCTGGACATCCGGCACGCCCACCGGTTTGTTGCCACGGTTGGCGGCGGTGGCCGAATCCGTCAGTTCGCCATCGAGCACGGTCACGCCGCCCATCAGGCGGGTGCCCGGCGCCACTTCACCGAACATGCTCAATTCGACGCCACGGTTGCGTTGTTCGGCTTGCACCGAGAACACGTTGCCGGCGCCGATTTCGCCGCTCGGTTTCTCGATCTGGAACAGCGCCAGAGTGGTCATGAACGTACCGTGTTCGTACTTCACGCCGATTTCGTGCTGCTTGGACTTGTAGGGTGCGAAGGTTTCGCCGGAGTTCGCCGCCGTGCCGGGGGCGATGTCGCCCTTGCTCAAGCCTTCGACGTAGTTGTAGTAAAGCGAAACGTCGTCCCACGGTTTGACCACCACGCCCGCCAGCGGCGTCGTCGCGTTGTCGTCGTAACGCGAGCTGACCGCACCCGAGGCGTTGTAGTTACGCGACTCGATGTCCTGACGGCGCACGCCGAGGGTCAACTGAATCCGGTCATCGAGAAAGCCCAGGGTGTCGGTCAACGCGATGCCGGACAGTTCCGATTCGGAAATGCGCAGCACTTTCGGCGAGTTGATGTACTGCTTGGGTACGTCCACCGGATGGTAGATGTTCGAGCGAATTTCCGTGCCGTTGTTGATGCCTCGGGACAACTCGTCCTGGTAACGGGTCGCCATGACCGTGGTGGTGTGGGTGACCGGGCCTGTGGCGAACAGCGCTCGCATCCCCACGTCCGCCGTTGAACGGTCAACGTTGAATTTGTAGTAGCCGGGAATGTTGCTGGTATCACCGGCGTCGTTGAGGATTCGCGGCACCTGGTCGGACATGCGCTTGACGTCCGAGCGACCGCCACCGGCGTGGGCGAACACCGTCAGGTTATCGTTGAGGTCATACTCGCCGCCGAGCAAGGCCGATTGCTCCTTGGTGTCCGACCAGCCCCAGTCCTGCGGCAGGTTGGTGCGGCCATTTGGCGCCGATGGAACCTCGACGCCCGGCGCGATGGTGAACGGGCGCGAGGCCGCATCGAAGCTCTCTTTCTGGCTGATGAAATCCAGGTTCAGGCGCAAGCGCTCGCCCTGGTAGTCGAGGGCGATGGCGCCGATGTTGAGATCCCTTTGCTGATCATCCACCGCAGTGTCGCCGCCCTGAAGGCTGCCGTTGAAACGCACGCCAAACTGGTTTTCGTCACCGAAACGCCGACTGATGTCCAGATGGCCGCCCACTTGCGAGTCCGAAGCGTAACTGCCGGTGAAGCGGGTCAGGTCTTCAGCCAGCGGGCGCTTGGGCACGATGTTGATCACACCGCCGACGCCGCTGTTGGGCGAAATCCCGTACATCAGCGCGCCCGGCCCTTTGAGCACTTCGACGCGTTCGGCGTATTCGGTGAACACCCGATAGTTGGGCGCGACGCCGTACACACCGTCATAGGCCAGCTCGCCAAGGTTGCCCTCGCCTATCGCAAATCCACGGATGAAAAACGAATCGACGATCCCGCCGGTCTGCCCGGTGGAGCGCACCGATGGGTCGCGTTCCAGCGCATCGGCCACGGTGACGGTTTGCAGATCCGCGAGGGTCTTGGCGGTGTAGCTGGTCACGCTGAAAGGCGTGTCCATCACGTCCTTGTTGCCCATCATCCCGAGCCGCGCACCACGGGCGACCTGGCCCCCGGCGAGGACTTCCGGCAATGCGGTCGCGCCGTTGTAACGGGCGTTGACGTTGGTGGTGTCCAGCGTCAGCCCTTCGGTGGCGACGGCGTCCTGTTGCTCGGGTTGCTTGGGGTCTGCTGCCCAGGCAGTGGCGCTTCCTGCGGCCAGAATGGAACTCAGCATCGCGGTGCGAATGGCCAGTGTGAGTGCGCGTTCACTGCAGGGTCGGCTTGCAACAGACATGACGTTTGGGTCCTTCTCGAGTGGCTGAAAATGGTAATGACTCCTATTTGCCAGTCGACAATCGAAAAAGTATCAGCAGGATCGGATATTTTTTTGAGCGGATCGCCCGGAGGGGAAAACGCCGGAGGATGAGTTTGCGAAACCCACCCTCCGACGCGGGTCAGTCATACAGGCATTGCAACGGGATGGAGACCACCGGCAGCGCGGGGTCGAACGCGTGCCGGGTGGTCTTGTACGGGAACAGCTCGCCGCGCTCGATGGTGGTGAAAATCTGCGCCACTTCGAACGCTTGCCCGGTTTGCCAGTGGCGCACACAGACACGTGGGTCGGCGTAGTCGAGCTGGATGCACGGCACGCGTTTCAACCCCAGTGCCCGCGCCGCGTTGAACCGGTGATTGCCGTCCATCACGATGCCTCGGGAGCGCTCGACGATGATCGGCTCGAGCCAGTGCCCGGCCCGGATGATCGCCTCACGCAGGCGCTGCACGTTGAGCGGATCGACCTGCTCGGATTGCCGCACATCGCACAGCGCACGCAGGGCAATCTGGTAACCATGTCCCATGATTCACCCCCGGTTTCAACAGGCATCCGCGTTGGCGATCAGCGCGTACTGGCTGGCCATGTCCCGCAGGCGCTGGGCCTGCTCGATGAGCGGCAGATCGACCATTTCGCCGTCGACTTGCACCGCGTGACTGCCCCCCGCCACCGCGTTGAGGACCCGGTCCGCCCACGCCAGTTGGCGGGCGTTGGGCAGGAAGGCTTTCTGCACCGTGGCGATTTGCGAAGGATGGATACACAGCTTGGCGCCGAACCCCAGCGACCGGGCATAACGCGAGTCGCGCTCGACCACCGCCATGTCGCTGATGGCCGGGGTCACGCCATCGATCGGCGCCGGCAAACCGGCCACCCGCGAAGCCAGCACGATGCGATTGCGGGCGAACAGAAACGCCTCGGGAATCTGGCTGCAATCGATGTCCAGAGAGAAATCCAGCGAACCGAATGCCAGCCGCGCCAACCCGGGAATCGCGGCAATCGCCTCGACCTGATGCAGGCCCTTGGCGGTCTCGATGATGGCGACGATTTGCAGCTCGGGGTTCCATTCCAGCAGGCGCTCGACCAAGCGCGACAGGCTCTCCGGGCATTCGGCCTTGGGCAGGAAAATCCCCGCGCAGCGCTCGGGGTAGCGCATGTCGCCCAGCCACGTCATGTCCTGGCGAAACAGCGAGCTGCCGACGCTGTTCAGCCGGATGTAACGCTGGCAGGCGGTTTCGGGCGTGCTCTGCTGCCAGGCCCAGATCGATGCCCGGGCCACGGCTTTGCTGTTCGGATGAACGGCATCTTCGAGGTCAAGAATGATCGCGTCCGGCCCGGCTTCGACCGCTTTGGAGAAACGCTCCGGACGGTTGCCGGGAACGAACAGGTAGCTGATGGGAAGCGTGGCGTTGGTGCTGTGACGAACAGTCATCGGGACTCTCCTGAGCGTGCTTCAGTCGTGGGTTTTCAAAAAAATTCGAACACCTGTTACAGGGGAAAAAACGGGTTGATTCCACGCGTATTGAATCAACCGTCAACACCTTGAATAACAAGGCGTTAAGGGATTTTTTAATCAATACGCGAGCGCTTACTTGAGCAGGCGAACAAATGGCTTCGCACTCCCCTGTTGTGTGTGTTCATTCAAAAATATTTGAAAACCTTACTTGATAATCGTTCCTGTTCGCAATATTGTTCGAGCCGCTGACAGGGTCGAGACTCAAATCAAGACCTGCGATTTTGTTCACGGAAAGTTCGGCGCAATGATGTCATTTACATGTCAGGTAATGGCACTTCAAAAGCGACAAGGCCACATTTTATTGGCCTTTTCCTTGCCTGCCTGAGCCTTAAGGAGTGGGGTTCTCATGAAACAGATTTGTGAAAATTTTATGAAAGAACATGCCCCTTGTTTAATTCCAGAGCGGATCTGTCATCCGCCTCCACCTCTTTAAAAATTCGTATCTGACGAGCAGCAAAAACACGCAACATACATATGGCGATTATTTACGCCAGAGGTTTTCTATGCCTGAATTAATTGCGCCGCCTATTAAAGAAACAACTGTAGCTCAGTACACAAAAGTGCTGAAACCGTTACTTGACCCTGTTATCGAAAACTTTCTTCAACATTCACCGGGAAAACTTGTTGAGCTTGTTAAACAACACGGATCGCCGCTGAATCTGGTGTGGCCACATGCCTTTGAGGCCAACGCCCAGGCGCTGCAATCGGTGCTGAAAAAGCACGCGGTTGACTACGCGATTTTCTACGGCGCCAAAGCCAACAAGTCCCAATGCCTGCTGGCTGCGGCTGCGTCATCAGGCATCGGCACTGACGTATCGAGCCTGTTTGAGCTGCAAGCCGCGCTGCGCGCCGGGACCAAAGCGGAACATTTGTGCGCAACCGGGCCGGCCAAAACGACCGCGTTTCATCAAGCACTGGTACAAGGCGGTTCGCTGATTTGTGTGGATTCACGGGAAGAGTTCAGCCAGCTCAAAGCACTGCTCAACACATCTCCGCCATCGGCCAAAGCCCGAGTCCTGCTGCGTTACAGGCCGACAAGTTGCCCGACTAGCCGTTTCGGCATGGGCGCCGATGACGTGTTTCAGTGCCTGCAATGGCTGACTGAATCTAGTGAGTCGTTGCACTTCGAAGGTTTCCATTTCCACCTCGGCGGTTACGGCTACGAAACCCGGGTGCAGGCTTTCCGTGAAGTGACCGGTTTTTTCGATGCAGCCAGGGAAATGGGCCTTGACCCGGTCATGATCGACATCGGTGGTGGCCTGCCGATGCGCTATGTCGACCCGCAGGAGTACGGCAGTTTTTTGCAGAACGACAACAACCCTGCTAATTATCAGAATCGTCGAGTACCCAACTCTTTTTATCCTTATGGCAGCAGTCTGACGGCTTGCCAGTGGCTGGACTTATTTCTGGAGTCGGAGCATTCCCCAGGAAAAACCATTGCCGGTTACTTGAAGAACCAGCATATAAAACTGGCACTGGAGCCAGGCCGAAGTCTGGTGGATCAAGCAGCCATTACCGTCTTTCGCGTGACCCGCACCAAACAACTGGCCGACAACAAAATTGTGATCTTTGCCGAAGGCAGCAGTTTCAGCGCGTGCGAAACCTGGTTCTCGTCTGAATACCTCGTCGATCCAATCCTGATCACTTCGAAAGAATCAAAACAAGTTCCGATGCAAGCCTATATCGCCGGGCATAGTTGCCTGGACGATGATGTGATCACTCATCGACTGATCCACTTCGAAACAACACCACAAACCGGCGATTTATTGATCTACGCCAACACCGCCGGTTATCAGATGGACTTGCTGGAAAACGAATTTCATCGCCACCCGTTGCCACGGCGACTGACGGCGACTTGTTGTACGGAAGGTAACTACGCATTCACACCTGACTATTAAGGGAAGACGTCCAGATGATACTGAATAAAGTTTCGGATCTTATTGGCAATACACCAATGTTGGGCATTGATGTTCCGGATACCAACGCCCGACTCTTGCTCAAGATAGAGAAGAACAATCCCGGCGGCAGTATTAAAGACCGTATGGCGCGAAACATGGTATTGGCGGCGCTCAAGTCCGGAAAGTTGAAACCCGGTGGCGTGGTCGTGGAATCGTCCTCCGGCAATACCGGCATCGGCCTGGCGATGGCAGCCGTGGAGTTCGACCTGCATTTCATTGCGGTGGTTGATCACCATGCGGCGCAGGACAAGATCGCGGTGATGAAGGCCCTGGGCGCCGAAATCCGCTTCGTCGCCGGCACGTACCGGGAAGACGAAGTGGCCGTGGTCGAGCGTCAACGGCTGGCCGCCGAACTGGCCTCGCAGATCCCCGGCGCGGTGTTCATGAACCAGTCCGACAACGCCGCCAACGCTGGCGGCTACAGCGATTTCGTCCGTGAAGCCATCGCCCAGGCCGGAGGCCAGATCGGCGCGTACGTTGGCTGCGTCGGCACTGGCGGTTCGATGACCGGCATCGCCCGCGGCCTGAAACTGCATAACCCGGACATCGTCACCGTCGCCGTCGAACCGGCCGGTTCCATTGTCTTCGGCCATCCCGGCTATCCGTATTACCAGTCGGGAACTGGCACCCCGGCCGGCGACACCGTCGGCCTGGTCCTCGACTACAGCTGCATCGACCTGGGCTTGCAGGTCACCGACTCTCAGGCGTTCGAAACCGCCCGCTACATCGCACGCAACCTGGCGCTGCTGGTCGGCGGTTCGACCGGCGGTGCGATCTTCAAGGCGCTGGAGCTGATTCACAAAGGCACGCTGACCGGCAACGTCGTCGTGCCGATTGCCGACGGCGGCGAGAAGTACCTGCACACCGTGTTCGACGACAAATGGCTGGAAGAACGCGACCTGCTGGACCCGGGCGTCGCCCCGCAACTGGATCGCTGGCTGGGCAAGACCCGCTGGCTGGAATCCGACGCCACTCCCCTGCAATTGAGCGTCGCCTGACGCGCCTCCCACACAGGAATGTCTCTGTATGAAACCGCTGAAAGTCGCCATCTGCGGCGCAGGCCGGACCGGGCACCTGAATGCCATCCTGTTTAAACAGCTGCCCAATGTTCAGGTTTCGATGCTCACCAACAATCAAGAGGTGATCGACCGTCACCTCGCCAACTCGCCAATGCAGGCGCTGATGCCGGACGGCTCGACGCTGAGCGCACGACCGGATCAGGTCAGCACCGATGCCAGCGTCGTGGTTGCCGACGCCGACATCGTGATCATCACCGTACCAGCCCATGCACGACCGCAAACCCTGCAAGCCATCGCTCCGCATTTGAGTTCGAGCAAACCGGTGTACGTCGGCGCGATCCCGGGTTTCTGCGGCTTCGACTGGCTGGCCGAAGCTTCGCTGGGCGAGCGCTCGAACGTGGTGATCTGGGGCATGAAGGATGTGCCGCACACCGCGTTCGATCTGAAGCCGGGTGTGTCGGTCAAGATGGGCGGCGGCAAGAGCCAGTTGTATGTCGCGTTGCACGACCGGGAATCAGCGCAATCACGGCAACACCTGGAACAAATCCTCACCACGCTGTACGGCCCCTGCGTGACGATGCTCGACCACTATCTGGAAATCACCCTGACACCGGGCAACCCGATCATGCACAGCTCGGTGATCTACGGCTTGATCGGCCCTTACGGCCAGTGGCACCGCAAGATCTTCCCGCAACGTATGTGCTGGTGGACCGAATGCCCCGAGCTGGGTGCCTACTTCCTCGAACGCATGGATCAGGAAAGCCAGGAACTGTGCAACGTGATCAGCCAGCGCATGGGCATCGACCTGTCGTCGGTCAAATCCCTCAAGCAGGAAATTGTCGAAGCCTACGGCGAGCAGATCCGCGATCAGAGCAGCATGTTGTCGATCCTGCGCACCAACCAGGCCTACAACGACATCCTCGCCCCGATGATTCCGGCCGACGACAACCGCGCCGGCTACGTGATCGAGCGCGAAAGCCGCGCCTTCAACGAAGACGTTGCCTACGGCCTTGTGCTGCTGGTGGAAATGGCGCGGCGCTTCGAATTGAAAGTCCCCTACATCGAAGAAGTCCTGCAATGGAGCGTTTCCTATATGCAGGGCCTGCGCGACTCGGCGCTCGACTACTTCCCCCGCCATTGGCCGCGCACGGCGTGAGCGGGTTCAACTTTTCATTAATTTCTCGACGAGCAGATAGCTGATATGGATGACTTCAAGACACTCATCGCCTACTCCCGCAAGAACGCCCTGCGACGGATGATCCGTTGCCTGTTTGCCGAAAACATTCTGGATCGCTCGGGGCTGCGCTTCTCCGAGGCCGGCAACGAGGCCACGTACGCGCTGAAGGACGGCCGTTCCCAGGTGTTCTTTTCCAACATCGCCAAGGGCCCGGCGGACACCGTGGTCAATGACGGCGACGTGATCCTGATGACCGATGAAGGCGTACGCCAGGTGATCTACACCCATCAGGATTTGCTGGATGTGCTGCGCGACAGCTTCGATTTCGAACCGACCGATGAAGGCATCGCCGGGCTCAAGTCGGACATGGAAAACAGCCTGATGAACGACGCCCACGCCCGTCAGCATCGCCAGCAATGGAACGCACGACTGGCCACCGCCGCCCGGGAACAAGGCCTCGACAGCCTGACCGACTATCTGCGCCAGCACGCCAGCACCAAGGACGCTGCGATCCTTCTCGACCAGTGGGGCTCGCTGGAAGGTCACCCCTACTATCCGACCTGGAAAGCCCGCCCGGGCCTCAGCGATGAGGAAGTCGAGCAACTGTCGCCGGAATTCAACGCCCAGGTGCCGCTGCGCATTGCCGCGCTACGGGCCGACATGGCGAAAAGCGAAAGCATGCCCCACGTCACCGATTACCGCAGCTGGTTTGCCGGCAACTTCCCGACGCAATGGGAGCAATGGAAAGCATCGCTGAACAACAAGGGCCTCGACGAATGCCAGTGGTTGCCGCTGCCGATTCACGCGTGGCATTTGCAGGCCTACGTGCTGAAGAATTTCGCGGCGGAAATCGCAGAAGGCATCCTGATCACCGACGGCCCGGACATCCAGACCCTGCCGACCATGTCGTACCGCACGATGATGCCGGTGCTCAAGGAGAGCGCGCCGCTGATCAAGTTACCGATTGCCGTGTGGATGACCAGCGAGCTGCGCAGCCTGCAAGCCAAGTCGATTCATATGGGGCCGCGCATCAGCACCGTCATCACGAAGATCCTCGAGGTCGAAAACGGTTTCGGGCAGCGCCTGGAAATTTTCCCGGAAGAGATTGGTGTCCGTTACAAGAACGCGATCACTCAGGACGATCACCCCGGCCGGCATCTGTCGGTGGTGTTCCGGGCCAGCCAGCAAGCGTTCGAGCGTAGCGATGAATGCCTGCCAATTACCGTGGCGTCACTGTTCACTCGTTTGCCGGGTAGTGGTCGACCGTTGTTCACCGAGTTGATCGAGCGCGATGGCGTTCGGGCGAATGCCACGCAGGTCGAAGACTGGTTCCGTCAGTACGCCAAAGTGGTCACCCACCCGGTGGTGGCGATCTACCTGTTGTACGGGATCGGGCTCGAAGCGCACCAGCAGAACACGATGGTGCTGTTTTCCCCGGATGGCAAAGCACGTAGTCTGCTGATCCGCGATTTCGGCGACGGCAGGACCTACGCTCCATTGCTGGAGGGACGCGGCTACACCCTGCAACCGCACGTGCAGCCGGGCATTCTGCCAACGGTGTTCGAGGGCGATATCGAGCCAGTGCGCATGTTCGTGCTCGACGCGGCGTTCCTCACGCACCTGCATGAAATGGCCCTGTGGCTGACCAAGGAGTACGCGCTGGACAACAACCGGATGTGGGACATTCTGCGTGAAGAGACCGAGCAGGCGTTCGCGGCGGTGCGCGAGCGTGTCGCGCCGGATCTGTGGGAAGTCGAACGCAAGGCTTTCCTCAATGATCCGTGGCCGACCCGTTCGTTGCTGCGCATGCACATGATGCAGTACTCCAATTACCGGATTCAGCACACGCTGACCAACCCGCTCAATGTCGTTCAATAACCGAGGCTGACTCATGACCCAAGCAGGTGCCATCGCGGGTTCGCGCGTAAGAGTCCTGATTTATCTTCTGTTCGCGATCCAGCTCATTTCGATGGGCGCGATGGAAATGAGCGGGCCGTTCTGGCCTGTCCACCTGCGCGGGCTAACCTCGTCAGATTCGCTTTTCAGCTTCGCCAGCATCGCCGTGTACGTCGGGCCGATGCTGGGCATTATTCTGACCAGTGCATTCTGGGGCCGTATCGGCGATCGCTACGGCCACAAGTTGATGATGATCCGCGCCCTCGCCGGCCTGTCATTGACCCAGCTTGGGCTGGCCCTGTGCAGTGACATCTGGGTGATCCTGATCCTGCGTTTCCTGCAAGGCGCCTTCGCCGGTTACATCGCACCGGCCCAGGCTTATGGCGTGAGTATCGAGGCGCCTTCGCGGCGAGCGCGGCTGTTCGCGATCCTGCAGATCTCCACCAACGTCGGCTCGTTGCTCGGTGCGGTGGTCGGCGGCCTGATCCTCGATTACGCGACGTTCTTCTGGATTAACATGATCGCGGCGGTGCTGTGCGCGATCTGCACCGTGGTCGCGGCCGTCACGTTGCCGGACGTGCCGCCGGTGAAGAAAGCACCGGTCGCCAATAAAACCGCTCCGACCAGCCACACCGCCAGCGTCTGGCAAGGCACGCCACTTCTTTCGCTACTGGGAGTGATGGGTATTTTGCTGCTGGCACGGATGCTGCCGCAGACATCGTTCTCGCTGTATGTCAGCTCAGTGTTCGAGGTCAGCAACTCGGTGGTCGGGCTGTGTTATGGCTTGCTGGCATTGGGTTTCATTCTGTCGGCAACGGCATGGTCGCGTTACTTCGAGCACCGTTCCCAGCAGGACACCTTGCAACGCATCACTTATGTCGTGATCGGCTGCATCGCGCTGACGGCACTCGCGGGCGTCACGCGTAACCCGATCGTGTTCGTCGGCGCCTACTTCATCTGGGGCGTATTGCTCGGTGCCACGACGCCGGTGTTGATGGCGCTGATTTCCAAGACCGCCGACAGCTCGCGCCAGGGCTACGTGCTGGGCATTGCCCAAAGCACCGCGCAATTCGCGTCCATTGCCGGAATCTCGGCCGGTGGTCTGCTCAGCCAGGTCTATGGTTTGCAGTACACCTACCTGTTTGTCTGCCTCGCCTACATCCTCGCGCTGATTCCCATCGTTGCGTTGCGCTACCGGCCCATGGTCATGCAACCGAGCCAGATCCCGCCGGGTGACTGATCAAGGAGTTTGCTTTGAACATTGAACAACTGCGCGCCGACACTCCGGGTGTCGAGCAATTGATTCACTTCAACAACGCCGGTGCGGCGCTGATGCCCGATCCGGTGATCGAAGTAATGACCCGTCACCTGCAACTTGAAGCCCGGATCGGCGGTTATGAAGCCGCCGGGCAACACGCCCGGGAAGTGGAGGATGTCTACGACGCCATCGGCCAACTGATCAACGCGCGACCCGAAGAGATCGCGGTGATCGAAAACGCGACCCGCGCCTGGGACATGGCCTTCTATTCATTGCCGCTGCGGCCCGGTGATGTGGTGCTGACGTCGACCACCGAATACGCCGGCAACTACATTCCCTATTTGCAACTCAAGCAACAGCGCGGCATCGAGATCAGGGTCATTCCCAACGATGAACAGGGACAGGTGTCATTGCCGGCGCTGCGGGACATGCTCGGCGATGACCGGGTTGCCCTGGTGTCGCTGCCGGTGATTGCCACCAATGGCGGCCCGGTGCAGCCCATCGAACAGATTGGCGCCCTCGCCCGCGCAGCCGGCGTTCTGTTTCTGCTGGATGCCTGTCAGGGCGTCGGGCAGATGCCGATCGATGTGCAGAAAATCGGCTGTCATATGCTCGCTGCCACCAGCCGAAAATACCTTCGCGGCCCTCGGGGCATGGGGTTTCTCTATGTCGAAAAGACTTTGTGCGAAAACCTTGAGCCAGCGTTTCTCGACCTGCATGCGGCTGCATTGCTGACCCCGGACACCTTCAGGATTCGCGGCGATGCCCGGCGCTTCGAAAACTGGGAATGCAACGTCGCGGCGAAACTGGGCATGGGCGCGGCGGCCCGTTATGCGCTGGCGCAAGGCATCGAACCGATGTGGAAGCGCATTCAACGATTGTCGGCCCACCTGCGCAATCGCCTGGCTGATGTGCCGGGGGTTACGCCACAGGATCGGGGCGCGGTCAAGTCAGGCATCGTCACCTTCACCTGCCAGGACGCCGGAGCGGCGCAAGTCCAGGCATGGCTGGCGGGGCAGGAAAAACGCATCAACGTCACCACCTCGACTTTCCGCTCGACGATGCTCGACATGCAGCAACGGGACCTGCTGGAAGTCAGCCGCGCATCGTTGCACGCCTACAACACCGAGGCCGAAATCGATGCCATGGTAAACGCGTTGTTGAGAATGCCCCGCGCCTGAAAACGGATGCTGATTCGCGCTTGCGTCGCAGGCTCTTTGTAAACTAGCATTGGGAATACTTCTCAATTGCAAAACACTGCAGCCATGAGCGAAACCCTTCCCGCGAACAACGACAACCATCTGCGCGTGATCGAAGCGCTGTACAGCGGCCATCACGGCTGGCTGTACGCCACGCTGAAGAAAAAACTGGGTAACGCCATGGATGCGGCGGATCTGGCGCAGGATACCTTCACCCGGATCCTCGCCTCCCAGGTCACGACCATCGAGCAGCCCCGGGCGTACCTGAGTTGCGTGGCGAAGGGCATCCTCATCAACTGGTATCAGCGCAAGGCACTGGAACGCGCCTACCTCGATGCCCTCGCGCATTTGCCGGCGCCGGAAGTGCCCTCCCCCGAGTTGCGCTTCGTGGTGCTGGAAACCCTGCACGAAATCGACGCGATGCTCGACACCCTGCCGCCGCTGGTCAAACGTGCGTTCCTGCTGTCGCAGATCGGCGGCTTGAAATACACCGACATTGCCGAACAGCTGGACGTCTCGCTGATCACCGTCAAGCGCTACATGAAACAGGCTTTCGTGCAGTGCCTGATGCTGGTGGAATGAATGCTCACGCGACGCAGTGAACCGCCGCTCGATCCGAAAATCCTCGAAGAAGCCGCCGAGTGGCTGATGCGCCTGAGTGAAAACGACCTCAGCGAAACCGAGCGTGCAGAGTGGGAATACTGGAAAGTCAGCAGCCCCGAGCGCAACCGGGCGTGGGCCCGAGCGCAGTTGCTGCAAAGCAAGTTCGGCGGCCTGCCGCCGTCGCTGGCGATGTCGGCGCTGGATCGCCCGAGCAACCCGGAACGTCGCGCAGCCCTCAGCAAACTGGCCTTGCTGCTGGCAGCGGTGCCCGCCGGCTGGGGCAGTTGGAAACTCGCGCAATCGCAGCAATGGTCCGCCGATTACCACACAGCCGTCGGCCAGCGCCGCGAACTGACCCTGGCCGACGGCTCGCAAATCACCCTGAACACCGACACGGCCATCGACGTCCTGTTCGACACCCGGCAGCGGCTGATCCATTTACGCGAAGGCGAAATCCTGGTGCAGACCGCGCCGGACAACGCCGCGCAACCTCGACCTTTTCTGGTCAGCACCCGTCAGGGCCGGATGCAGGCGCTGGGCACGCGTTTCACCGTTCGTGAATGGCAACCGCGCACCCAACTCGCAGTGCTCGAAGGCGCTGTGCAGGTCGAGTTGGCCGACAGCCCTCAAAGTGCGCCCGTCATCGTCAGCGCCGGGCAACGTACCGACTTTTCATCTCAAGCCTTCGGCGCAATGAACCCGACCGACCGCAACGTCGGCGCCTGGACCCAGGGCATGCTGATGGCCGACAAAATGCGGCTGGCGGATTTCGTCGTCGAACTGGCGCGCTATCGCCGAGGCTTTGTGCGCTGCGACCCGGCCATTGCCGATTTGCGCATTTCCGGAGCCTTTCCCATCAGCGATACCCAACGCTCGCTGAACATGCTGGCGCAAACCTATCCCGTGCTCGTCTCCGGGCACTTGAGCGGTTACTGGGTGACGCTCTCACCCGCCTGAGCAAAAAAAATAACCGCGCAGGTGATACTTTTTTTGATCTCGGCTGGCAATGAAAGGAACAACCATTCCACCTCGTCCATAGGGTCACCCCTTCATGCTCGTTGCACGACCCTTGTTTGCGGATCGTCTGCTAAAGCCCGTTATGCGCAGTGTGTTGCTCGGCGTTGTGCTGGGCCTGGGCAGCAGCGCGCTCGCCAAGGCAGCCGGGCCGGCGCAACTGGACGCGGTCACTGTTCGAGCCTACAACATCGCGCCCGGCCCGCTGGGCGTGACCCTGTCGAGCTTCGCCGTGGATGCCGGCATCGCCCTGTCGTTTCAGCCGTCGATCACCGAAGGCCTCGTCAGCCCGGGATTGTCCGGCAGCTACTCGGTGCAGGAAGCGGTGTCCCGACTGCTCGAAGGCAGTGGTCTGGAAATGGTCGCGCGCAGTGACGGAACGTGGACGCTGGTGGTGCGCCGGGTCACGTTGTCGGACACCACGGTCGAAGGCATCGACAAGCGCGCCAACAGCTTGCCGCCGGTGCTGGCGGGCGGTCAGGTCGCGCGCGGTGGGCGCCTCGGCATTCTGGGCAACCGCGATGCGATGGACGCGCCGTTCAGCGTCAGCAGTTACACCTCGACGCTGATCAAGGACCAGCAGGCTGTCACGGTCGGCGACTTGCTGGAACGCGACTCTTCGGTACGTTCCACCGGGCAGACAGGCGGGATTGTCGACTCTTTCTTCATCCGGGGTTTTCCGGTCGGCGAAGGCAATCTCGGCGAACTGGCGTTCGACGGCGTGTACGGCGTGGCCTCCAATTACCGGGTGTTCACCGAATACGCCGAACGGATCGAACTGGTCAAAGGCCCCGGCGCCCTGCTCTACGGCATGTCGCCCAACAGCGGCGTCGGCGGCGTGATCAATGTGGTGCCCAAGCGTTCGCTGGACGAAGACCTGACCCGCTTCACCACCAGTTACGCCTTGAATACCCAGCTCGGCGGGCACCTCGATGTCAGCCGGCGTTTTGGTGAAGAACGCCGCTTCGGCGTACGGGTCAATGGCAGCGTCCAGCAAGGCGACACGGCCATCGACAAGCAATCCCGAGAGGTCGGCATCGGCGCGATTGCCCTCGACTATCAGGGCGAACGCCTGCGCACCACGCTGGATCTGATCAATCAGAAAGAAAGTTTCGACGCTGCATCCCGCCCCTTCCTGATCGCCTCCGGCGTGGAGATTCCATCCGCAGCCAACGGCCGCACCAGCGTCAGCCAGGAATGGGGCTGGTCGGAAACCCGCGACAAATCGGCGTTGCTCGGCGGCGAATACGACCTCAACGACAACCTGACCGTGTTCGCCCACGCGGGTGGAGGAAAGTCGGATGTCGCGCGCATGTCCGACCAGACCCCGACCATCATCAACGAAGCGGGCGACACGTCGTCGATCCCCGGTTATTACAAATTCGAAGTCCAGCGCTACACCGTCGATGCCGGTGCAAGGCTTCGGTTCGACACCGGGCCGATCAGTCACAGCACCGCGCTGCAAGTCACCCGCTACCGCGATAACTTGTCCCGAGGCATTATTCCCGGGCCGGCGATCCTGTCGAACATCTACCACCCGATCGACCGCCCGAAACCCGCGATCGCCAAACCGGATACGCCGAAGGTTTCCGAAAGCGAGCTGTCGGGCGTGGCCCTTGCCGACACCCTGTCGGTGCTCGACGAACGCCTGCAAGTCACACTCGGCGTGCGTCAGCAGAACATCAAGTCGGACAACTACAACGCGGCCGGTTTCGTCACCACGTCCTACGACAAAAGCAAATCCACCCCGCTGTTCGGGGTCGTCGCCAAGCCCTGGGACCATGTCTCGTTCTACTACAACTACGTCGAAGGCCTGAGCAAGGGTGACATCGCGCCGTCCGCCGCCGCCAACGCGGGCGAGATCTTTTCCCCTTATGTGTCCCGCCAGCAGGAAGTCGGGGTCAAGTTCGACTACGGCCGTTTCATGTCCACCATCGCCCTGTTTCAGCTGGAAAAGCCCAGCGGTGAACTGGCATCCGGGGTGTTCTCGGTCAATGGCGAACAGCGCAACCGTGGCGTCGAACTGAACATGGCGGGCGAGATTGCAACAGGCACACGCCTGATCGGGGGCGTGACGCTGCTCGACGGCGAACTGACCCGCACCGGCGTCGCTGCCAACCGTGGCAACAAACCGGTCGGCGTTCCCGAGGTGCAAGCCAACCTCTGGGCCGAATGGGACGTCCCGCAGATCGAAGGCCTGACGTTGACCAGCGGCGCGATCTACACCGATAGCCAGTACGTCAATCAGGCCAACACTCAACAACTGGACGCCTGGACCCGCTTCGACGTCGGCGCCCGCTACGCCACGCGCATCGCCGAACGACCGACCACTTTCCGGGCCACCGTGCAGAACGTGTTCGACCGTGAATACTGGTCCGGCGTCGCCTCCTACGGCGCGTTCTCCCAGGGCGCGCCTCGTACCCTGTTGCTCTCGGCCACTGTCGATTTCTGAAACGTCCGGCCCGGTGCGGCGCCTGGCGTCGTGGTCCGATCCGGCTTTTGCAAAGGCATACACCATGGTTAATGTTTTTCGCCGCCGCCAGACCTTCGCCGCCCTGCTGTTCGCCGGGCTGCTGGGTCTGTCGATTTCTTCATTGATGCCGAGCAGCGCACGGGCTGCCGAAGCGGATCCGGCACTGGGCACGGTTACCGATTTGCAGGGCCGCACGGTCAAGGTTCACTTGCCGGTGCGCCGGGTCATTCTGGGTGAAGGCCGCCAGTTGTATCTGGTCGCCGCACTGGATACGCAGAATCCTATCGAACGCATCGTCGGCTGGCGCAAGGACCTGATCCAGTCCGACCCGGACACCTACAACGCCTACCTGCGCAAATTCCCCGACATCGCCAAGATCCCGACCTTCGGCGGTTTCGAGAGCGGCACCTTCGACATCGAGCAGGCGATCTCGCAGAAGCCTGACGTGATCATCCTCAACATCGAAGCGCAGCACGCGACCGAGGATGCCCGCTACATCGAGAAACTCGACGCCTTGGGGATCCCGGTGGTGTACGTCGACTTTCGCAACAACCCCATGCAGAACACCGAGCCGACCATGCGCCTGTTCGGCAAGTTGTTCGGCAAGGAAGAGCGTGCCGAGGCCTTCATCGACTTTCGTAACCAGCAGATCCATCGCGTCACCGACGTGATCGAGAAGCGCCACCCTGCCCGCCCCAGCGTGTTCATCGAGCGCATCGGCGGCTACACCGATGACTGCTGCCTGAGTTTCGGCAACGAGAACTTTGGCCTGTTCGTCGACATGGCCGGCGGCAACAACATCGCCCGACGAATCATTCCGAGCACCTTCGGGCAACTGAACCCTGAGCAAGTGATCGTCGCCAACCCCGACCATGTCGTGGTCACCAGCGCCGACTGGGAAGCCTTTGCCCCGGGCGGCCATTGGGTCGGTGTCGGCCCGGGCGCGGATCTCACCGAAGCCCGACGCAAACTGGCCTGGTACACCCAGCGCCCGGCCTACGCCGGTATCAAGGCGCAGGACACTCAGGCGTTTCATGCGATCTGGCATCAGTTCTACAACAGCCCTTACCAGTTCGTGGCCATTCAGCAGTTGGCCAAATGGTTCCACCCGGAACTGTTCGCCGATCTTGATCCCGACGCGGCATTTCGCGAGATGCACGAACGCTTTCTGCCGGTGCCTTACGAGCCGGGCTATTTCGTCAGCCTGCAAAAAACCGAGGCCAAACCATGAGTTCGCTGGGCGAAGCACCGATTGTGCAGAGCGTCACTTACCGGCGGCTGGTGCTGCGTAAACGGCTGATTCTGCTTGGACTGGCCGTGCTGCTGATCTTCAGCGTGCTGCTCGATCTGGCGCTCGGCCCGGCCCGTTACAGCCTCAGCGAAGTGCTCGGTGCGTTGTTCTCGCCGGACACCGCATCGGCCCAGGTTCGGGTGGTGATGTGGGACATCCGCCTTCCGGTGGCGTTGATGGCGGTCGCTGTCGGCGCAGCGCTTTCATTGGCCGGGGCGCAGATGCAGACCATCCTCAACAACCCGCTCGCCAGCCCTTTCACCCTCGGTATTTCTGCAGCGGCCGGTTTCGGCGCAGCGCTGGGGCTGGCCTTCGGCGTGGCGCTGTTTCCGCTGGCGGCGCAATACATGGTGCCGCTCAACGCGTTCATCATGGCGATGCTCTCGGCACTGCTGATTCACTTCATGAGCATGCGCCGTGGCGTCACCGCCGAAACCATCGTGCTACTCGGCATTGCGCTGGTGTTTACCTTCAATGCGCTGCTGGCGCTGGTGCAGTTCTTCGCCACCGAACAAGCCGTGGCGGCCGTGGTGTTCTGGACCATGGGCAGCCTGACCAAAGCCACCTGGCCGAAACTCGGAGTGATCTGCGTGGTGATCCTCATCACCCTGCCGATCTTCGCCAAACGCGCGTGGGCAATGACGGCCCTGCGCCTGGGTGATGACAAGGCTGCCAGCTTCGGTATCAACGTGCGCAGCCTGCGTTTTCAGACGCTGATCATGGTCAGCCTGCTCGCGTCGTTTCCGGTGGCGTTCGTCGGCACGATCGGCTTTATCGGGCTGGTCGGGCCGCACATCGCGCGGATGCTGATCGGCGAGGATCAGCGGTTTTTCCTGCCGGCCTCGTTGCTGACCGGCGCGCTGATCCTGTCCGCCAGTTCGGTGGTCAGCAAGACCCTGATCCCGGGGGCGATATTCCCCATCGGCGTGGTCACGTCACTGATCGGCGTGCCGTTCTTCATTTCTCTGATTCTCAACGGTAAGAAAAACTCATGGTGAAGATCCGGCTCGACAACCTCGGCGCCCGCTACGGGCAGCGCGAGATCATTTCCGGTGTGAGTACCGCGACGTTTACCGGTGGCCAGGTCGTGGCGGTTGTCGGCCCCAATGCGGCGGGCAAATCGACGTTGTTCAAACGCATGGCCGGGCTGATCGACGGCCCGGGCGAAGTGATTCTGGAAGGTTCGAAAAAAGGCACGCAGGGCATCAGTTACATGCCGCAAGGCCTGAACGCCAGCGCCCGGTTGACGGTGTACGAATCGGTGCTGCTGGCGCGCAAGCAGCTGACGCCCAACTGGTCAGTTCACGACGATGAACTGAAACTGGTGGACGAGATTCTCGACGCGCTCGGGATCACCGAACTGTCATTCCGCAACCTGGGGGAATTGAGCGGCGGTCAGCAGCAATTGGTCTCAATCGCCCAGACGCTGGTGCGCGAACCGGAAATCCTGCTGATGGACGAACCCACCAGCGCACTCGACATGCACCGGCAGGTTCAGGTGTTGAACTTCATGAAAGCCTTGGCGCGCCGACGCGAGGTGATCGTGTTCATCGCCATCCACGACCTGAATCAGGCGCTGCGTTTTGCCGATCAGGTGCTGGTCATCGCGGGCGGCACGGCCCATGGCAGCGGGCCCAGCCATGAAGTCATCACCGAGCCGATGCTGCGCACGGTCTACAAGGTCGAGGCGCGGATCGAGCAATGCAGTCGCGGGCAGCGTCATATTCTGATCGATGACATTGTCTGATGGCTGGCCCTCAGAGCAGACTCCACGACACCCCGACATACATCGCCATGCCCTCACCCGGCGTGGAGCGTGCGGCGTCCAGTCCTTTATCGTCATAACCCGGCGTAACGGTAGCGGCGTAGTGTTTGTCGGTCAGGTTGCGCATGTCCAGCCAGGTCTGCCAGTCGCCCTTCGGCGCGTTGTAGCCCAGCGTGGCGCCGAAGGTGGCGTAAGGATCGGCGTAATAGCTGTTGGCGTAATCCACTGCCGTTTTCGAGACCAGTTGCGTGTTGACCGCCGCGAAGAAGCCCTGCGGGAAGTCGTAGCGCAGCTCGCCCTGGTAGTAATGCATCGGCAGGCCCGGCAAGCGGTTGTCGCCGAAGCGGTCGTCGTCGCGGTAGTGGAAATCGCTGAAGGTGTAGGCCTGACGCAGGCTCAACTTGCCGCCATCGTTCGCTGACCACAGGTTGCTGTTCAGGCTGGCTTCAACACCTTGGTGCACGGTCGGGCTGGCGTTGAGTTCGTAAGGCGTGGTGGCGTTGGCGTCCGGCAACACCGAAAGCAATTCGTGGCGCACCTGAGCGTAGTACCACGCCAGACTCCATTCGCCGAGTGCGCTGTCGCCACGGCCGCCGAGTTCCAGGGTGGTCGCGGTCTGGTTCTGCAGCTTGACCGGATCACGCTGGGTACCGGTAGCGGCGCCGCTGCCGGCCGGGAAGCGCACGTTGGAGCTGTAAATCAGCGACCAAGGATGCGGCGCTTCGAGCGAGCGGCTGAGGTTACCGAACAGTTGCAGGTCCGGCGTCACCTGATAGCGCAGGCCCAGACGTGGCGCGTAATCCCAGTCACCGAGGCTGGTCTTGCCGCCACCTTCGGGATAGGTCACCGCGCTTTCGCGGCGGGTGTAGATCGCGGCGAGGCCGGTGGTCAGCCACAGGTCGTCGGCGATTTCCAGGTCGTTGCCCACGTGCAGGACCGAATCCGAGCCCTGATAAGTGAAGTTGCGCATGTGCGTGCCCGGCGCATAACCGGCGGTATTGCCGGTGGGAATCCGCACCCGTTCGCTGGCCCCGTCGTTGGGCAGGTGTTTGGTCACTCGCAGGCCCACGGTGCTGTTGCTCTCCATGCCCCAGAGCGTGTCGCGGCGCTTGTAGTCGAACGTGCCGCTGACATCGGTGTAAGCGACCTTCAGGCGGTTGGGGCCTTCGCGCAGATCCATCGGGTAATCGTGATAAACCAGACCGGTCTGGATGCTCGAATCGTCATCGATGTAGTACGTGGTCTTGTTGCCGATGAAGGTGCTGCCGGGCTGATCGCGGCTGTCGTTGCGCGTCACATAGGCCGGGTTGGCCGCGCGCGGATCGTGCTCGATGGAGTGCTTGGTCACCCGGCCGGCGAGGTCGTTGTCGGTCTCGCGGTGACGGATGTAGAAGCGGGTTTCCAGATTCGGATTGAAGCGATAACCGAAGTTGGCGATCACGCCCTGGCTCTTGCTGGCGGTGTGATCCTGATAACCGTCGGAATGCGCGTCGGTCATCGACAGGTAGTAATCGAAGTCACCCAGCACCTGGCCGGAGCTGACTTGTCGCTGGGCATAACCGTGGCTGCCCATGACATAGCGCACATTTAGCAGCGGCGCGTTGTAGCCGGTGTGGCTGACGTAATCGACGGCGCCGCCAAGGGCCAGCGCGCCGCGATCAAAACCGTTGGCACCGCGCAGCACCTCCACATGGTCGAGCCACAGCGGCTCCAGTAATTCGTAAGGCGTGCCGCCGGGGCCGGTCAGCGGCAGACCGTCGAGCATCGTGTACAGCCCCGACGCGTGGGCGCCGGGAGCACGGTTGATGCCCGAGCCACGGATCGAGATTTTCGTCCCTTCGTTGCCCGCTGACTGGGCATAGACACCCGGTTGATACGCCAGCACGTCCTGATTGCTGGCAACCCGGCCCTGCAATGGCTGGCGCATATCGACCACGTTGCTGCCACCCGGCACCTGGGCCAGACGAGCCTTCGCCTCTTCCACCGACACATCTTCACCGCTCTGATCTTCGGCCCCGATCAGCACTTGCCCCAGTTCCAGCCCCTGGGATTGCGCCTTGACCGGGCAGACAAGGGCCAGCCCCAGCAAGGCAGCGGGCAGGGTTTTGAGCGAAGGCATCGGGTGAACTCCAGACAGGCGGGAACGGACAGTGACAACTGCGACGTATGAAAGAACGAAGGAAACACATGGCGATTTTGTTTTTTGTCAGGTAAACAGGCGGCTGAAATTCCGGGCTGTGATTTGAACAAGGAGATGCAGGGATGGCCGAAGAAGTTCTGAAGTCGAAGATGGTCAACTTTCTGGTGACCGATGCTGAACTGAACTACGAAGATGTGGGCGAGTTCTACGAGGTCGTGGGAAGCGGCAATGTCGGCGTACTAGCCGGGGTGCTCGAGGGATTCAGAAATCACTATGGCGGATTGTGGGTGGGCGGCAGAGTCACCGTCACCGAAAACGCCGTTTACTTGAATGCCAATGCCATGAACCGCATGGCTCAGGACGGGACACTGGATGTCGAGATACCGATGCCGGCGATCCGCAAGGTCACCGTCGAAGGCGGTTTCGTGACGAAGATCGTCCGTCTCGACACAGACGCCTACAGTGTCAAATTCCGTTGCTATGGTGCCAAGGACGTCGCCTCACTGATCGCCAGACAGGCCCTTTCGCAATCATTGAGACGCTCGCGGTAGTTTTGTCGCAAGACAACAGCGCCACCGGTCGTTGGGGTGGCGCCTGGATCACGCCGTCAATTCTTGCACTTGGCCAACACCACCTGGCAGGTGTCCGGCGTTCCTCCGGAGCGCCCGGCGTAACGCATGCAGTTGGCCATGGATTTTTGCCGGGCCATGTTCAGGCTGGAGCCCCAGGCCAGACCGCCCTCCCCAACCGTCGGCAAGGCCTTGGCGTAACAGCTGTCACCAACGCCTGATGGCGGGTAATGCGCTCTGTTTGAGCATCCCGAAGCCAGCATCACGCTGAAGGCGATCAAGAGCCACGACGAGCAGTGAAGCGCGACTGGTCTGCTCATCCCGTTTCACCCCTCGAAAGACAACCGTGATCCATGGAGTCTAGTCGCTACCGCCGGACATTCACTGGGTGGTCGCCTGCCGGTACTGACGCGGGGTGAACCCGGTCGATGCCTTGAACTGACGAGTGAAAGCGCTGTGATCGGTGTAGCCGCATTGCAGCGCCACCTCGGTGATCGGCAGCTCGGTGTGCAACAGGCGATGGGCATGTTCCAGCCGCACTTTCTGGATCATCTGCCTCGGCGTCAGGTGGAACACCCGTTTGCAATAACGTTCCAGCTGCGCCACCGAAATACCAGCGATCCGTGTCAGCTCGCCCAATGTTACCCGACGATTGAAATGCGCCCGGATGTGTTCGTCGACCGCTGCCAGGCGCTGAAACGCCGGGTGGGTTTCGCTGGCCGATTGCAGGTCCACCGAAATCCCCGCGAGGCCGATGATCTCGCCGTCACGGTTGTACAGCGGACGCTTGTGCGTCAGGCACCAGCCCGGTTCTCGACTGCCGTACAGGTGCAGTTCCAGCTGATCCTCCAGCACAAATCCCTCTTCCAGCACCCGCCGATCCTGCTCGGTATAACCCGGCCCGAGTTGCGCCGGAAACACCTGCGCACTGGTCTTGCCGAGCAGCGGTTTCAGGTCTTTCAGGCCGCAGCGCTGCACCAGCGTGCGATTGGCCAGGACGTACCGCGCCTGCACGTCCTTGATGAAGATCGCCGCGTTCGGAATCACGTCGAGCATCGGCAACAGCGGTGCCACGCCGCCCAGCAGTGCATCGAGAGTATGCGGCCGATGGCGCTCATCGCCCTGACAGAGGATCGCAAATGCGTTCTGCATGTGAAGGTCTTCCCCGGTGAGTGGATCGGCCTGAAAACGTGCCCGCCCTGAGGCGTTCGCGTGCAGATTGCAGCAACGTTTGCGGCGTGTCGAGCGCCGCTGTCTTTCTTCGCAACTGTGCCGATTTCGTCATCCGCAGCTGCGCAAAACATCAATCGCCCGACGCCTGATGAGTTCACTGTTTAGCCGTTCCAGTGACTCACACCTGCCTATCCAATAACTCACAAGAAGGCGATGCCATGTCAGGCCAAGGCAAGTTCAAAAAACAACTTTCATTGATCGACCTCACCTTTATCGGGCTGGGGGCGATCTTCGGTTCCGGCTGGTTGTTCGCGGCCAGTCACGTCTCGGCAATTGCCGGGCCGGCGGGGATTTTTTCCTGGTTGCTGGGCGGGTTCGCCGTGTTGCTGCTGGGCATCGTCTACTGCGAACTGGGCGCGGCATTGCCCCGCGCTGGCGGTGTGGTGCGCTACCCGGTTTACAGCCACGGGCCGCTGCTCGGTTACCTGATGGGTTTCATCACGTTGATCGCGTTTTCCAGTCTGGTGGCGATCGAGGTGGTTGCCTCGCGCCAATACGCGGCGGCCTGGTTTCCGAGCCTGACCAAGGCCGGCAGCGGTGACCCGACCCTGCTCGGCTGGCTGGTGCAGTTCGGCCTGCTGTGCGTGTTCTTCCTGCTCAACTACCGCAGCGTGAAGACCTTCGCCAAAGCCAACAATCTGGTCAGCGTGTTCAAGTTCATCGTGCCGCTGCTGGTGATCGGCGTGCTGTTCACCTTCTTCAAACCGGAGAACTTTCAGGTCCAGGGCTTCGCCCCTTTCGGACTCTCGGGCATAGAGATGGCCGTCTCTGCCGGCGGCGTGATCTTCGCCTACCTCGGCCTGACCCCGATCATCTCGGTGGCCAGCGAAGTGAAAAATCCCCAGCGCACGATTCCGATTGCGCTGATCCTGTCGGTGCTGCTTTCCACTGCGATCTACGTGTTGCTGCAAACCGCCTTTCTCGGCGGCATCCCGACCGAACTGCTCGCCAATGGCTGGGCCGGGGTTTCCAAGGAATTCGCCCTGCCGTACCGCGACATCGCCCTGGCGCTGGGCGTGGGCTGGCTGGCGTATCTGGTGGTGGCGGATGCGGTGATCTCCCCCAGCGGCTGCGGCAACATCTACATGAACGCCACACCGCGGGTGATCTACGGCTGGGCGCAGACCGGCACGTTCTTCAAGGTCTTCACCCACATCGACGCGAAGTCCGGCATCCCGCGTCCGGCGCTGTGGCTGACCTTCGCCCTGTCGGTGTTCTGGACCCTGCCGTTCCCGTCCTGGGAAGCGCTGATCAACGTGGTGTCCGCCGCGCTGGTGCTGAGCTATGCCGTCGCCCCGGTGACCGTCGCCGCGCTGCGTCGCAATGCACCCGACATGCCGCGCCCGTTCCGGGTCAAGTGCATGGGCGTGCTGGGGCCGGTGTCGTTCATCATCGCTGCGCTGATCGTTTACTGGTCGGGCTGGAACACCGTGTCCTGGCTTCTCGGCCTGCAAATTCTGATGTTCGTCGTCTACCTGCTTTGCGGCCGTTTCGTACCGACCGCCCACCTCAGCCTGTCCCGGCAGGTGCGCTCGTCCGCGTGGCTGATCGCCTTCTACGCGGTGACCATCGTCCTGTCGAAACTCGGCACCTTCGGCGGCCTGGGCATCCTCACCCATCCGTTCGACACCCTGGTCGTCGCCGCCTGTGCGATGGGCATTTATTACTGGGGCGCGGCCACCGGCGTTCCGTCGCACCTGCTGCGCCTGGAATCCGAAGAGGATGAGAGCGAAGTCGCTTCGCCGTCCCCTGCCTCCGCCGCCAACCCGCGCACTGCCGGCGCTTACTGAAATCACTTAACGGGATCTGTCCATGAAACGAGTACACGTCATTGATTCCCACACCGGCGGCGAACCCACGCGTCTGGTGATGAAAGGTTTTCCCGACTTGCCCGGCCGCACCATGGCCGAGAAACGCGACGCCTTGCGCAATCAGCATGACCAATGGCGCCGCGCCTGCCTGCTGGAACCGCGCGGCAACGATGTGCTGGTCGGCGCGCTGTATTGCGAGCCGGTGTCGCCGGACGCCACCTGCGGCGTGATTTTCTTCAACAACGCCGGTTACCTCGGCATGTGCGGCCACGGCACCATCGGCCTCGTTGCATCGCTGCAACACCTGGGGCTGATCGCACCGGGCGTGCACAAGATCGACACGCCGGTCGGCCCGGTCAGCGCCACGCTGCATGAAGACGGCGCCGTGACTCTGGGCAACGTGCCGGCTTATCGATTCCGTAAGCAGGTGGCGGTGGAAGTGCCGGGATACGGCCGTTTCCTCGGTGACGTCGCCTACGGCGGCAACTGGTTTTTCCTGGTCTCCGAACACGGCCAGACGCTGACGATGGACAACGTCGAAACCCTGACCGACCTCACCTGGAAAATGCTCAAGGCCCTCGAAGACCAAGGCATGCATGGCGAGGACGGCGCGGTCATCGACCACATCGAACTGTTCGCCGATGACGCCGAGGCCGACAGCCGCAACTTCGTCATGTGTCCCGGCAAAGCCTACGACCGCTCCCCTTGCGGCACCGGCACCAGCGCCAAACTCGCGTGCCTGGCCGCCGACGAAAAACTCGCGCCGGGCGAGCGCTGGGTGCAGGCGAGCATCACCGGCAGCCAGTTCGAAGGCCGCTTCGAATGGGAAGGCGATCGCGTCCGCCCCTACATCACCGGCCGCGCCCACATGACCGCCGACAGCACGTTGCTGATCGACGAAACAGATCCGTTCGCGTGGGGCATCTGAGCCGCCGCGCTGCACTTCAAACCCCTCTGAATGACCGTTCCAAGGAGAACAATAATGAGCGACAACATCTTCACCGGCTGCATGCCCGCCCTGATGACCCCTTGCACCGCCACACGCAAACCGGACTTCGACGCCTTGGTGTCCAAGGGTCGCGAGCTGATCGACGTCGGCATGAGCGCCGTCGTGTACTGCGGCTCCATGGGCGACTGGCCGCTGCTCACCGAAGCCGAGCGTCAGGAGGGCGTGGCGCGGCTGGTGGCGGCCGGGATTCCGACCATCGTCGGCACCGGCGCGGTCAACACCCGTGAAGCGGTGTCCCACGCGGCCCATGCGGCGAAAGTCGGCGCGCAGGGTTTGATGGTGATTCCTCGGGTACTGTCCCGTGGCGCTTCGGCGGCGGCGCAAAAAGCCCACTTCGCGGCGATTCTGCAAGCCGCGCCGAACCTGCCGGCGGTGATCTACAACAGCCCTTACTACGGCTTCGCCACCCGCGCCGACCTGTTCTTCGAACTGCGCCGTGAATATCCGAACCTGATCGGCTTCAAGGAATTCGGCGGTGGCGCCGACCTGCGCTACGCCGCTGAAAACATCACCTCCAAGGACGATGACGTGACCCTGATGGTGGGTGTCGACACCCAGGTCGTGCACGGTTTCGTCAACTGCAACGCCACCGGCGCCATCACCGGCATCGGCAACGCCCTGCCCCGCGAAGTGCTGCAACTGGTGGCCCTGAGCAAGCAGGCGGCCAAGGGTGATGCCAAGGCCCGACGTCAGGCCCGTGAGCTGGAATCGGCGCTGGCAGTGCTGTCGTCCTTCGACGAAGGCACGGATCTGGTGCTGTATTACAAACACCTGATGGTGCTCAACGGCGACAAGGAATACACCCTGCATTTCAACGAAACCGATGCGCTCAGCGACTCGCAACGCCGTTACGCAGACGCCCAGTACACGCTGTTCCGTCACTGGTACGAAAACTGGTCGGCGGAACAGAACTTCGCCTGACCTGCCGCTGCGCTCAAGCCCGCCGCCACCCACGGCGGCGGGCCTTATTCGTGACCTGCTTTATTGATAAGGAATGCGCCATGACTCTGACGGGCCAACTGCTGATCGGTCAGCAAACCCTCACCGGCGACCGCGACGTCATCCACGGAATCAACCCCGCTACAAACTCGCCTTTGCAACCGGCCTACGCCGGCGGCTCTGCCGAACATGTCGAGCAGGCCTGCGCACTGGCCTGGGCGGCGCTCGACCGTTATCGCGAGACATCGCTTGAGGCGCGGGCTGAATTCATTGAAACCATCGCGGGCGAAATCGAAGCCCTCGGCGACGAACTGATCGACCGCGCCATGGCCGAAACCGGCTTGCCGCGCCCGCGCCTGCTGGGTGAACGGGGTCGCACCTGCCAGCAGCTGCGCTTGTTTGCCCGCACCGTGCGGGCCGGTGAATGGCTGGATGTGCGAGTCGATACAGCGCAACCGCAACGCCAGCCAATGCCGCGTTCGGACCTGCGTCAGCGGCAGATTCCACTGGGCCCGGTGGCCGTGTTTGGCGCGAGCAACTTTCCACTGGCGTTCTCGGTGGCCGGTGGCGATACCGCTTCGGCGCTGGCCGCCGGTTGCCCGGTGATCGTCAAGGCCCACGGCGCCCACCCCGGCACCAGCGAACTGGTTGGTCGCGCCGTTGCTCGGGCAGTCAAGGCCTGTGGTTTGCCAGAAGGTGTGTTCTCGTTGTTGTACGGCTCCGGCCGCGAAGTGGGGATTGCGCTGGTCAGCGATCCACGGATCAAGGCGGTCGGCTTCACCGGTTCGCGCAGTGGCGGGCTCGCGCTGATCAAAGCAGCACAAGCACGGTCCGAGCCGATTCCGGTGTATGCGGAAATGAGCTCAATCAACCCGGTTTTGTTGTTTCCGGCAGCGCTGCAGAACCGCGCCCAAGCACTGGCCCAAGGTTATGTGGCTTCGCTGACGCTGGGCGCCGGCCAGTTCTGCACCAATCCCGGTCTGGTCATCGCCCACAAGGGGCCGGCGCTGGACGACTTCATTGGCGCCACCACCGAACTCATCCAGCGCAGCCCCGCGCAGACCATGCTGACGCCGGGGATCTTCAATGCCTACGAATCCAGCGTGAATGCCCTCGCGGAAAATGCCCGGGCGCGCATTGCCGCTGTCGGCCAGCGAGCAACGGACCCGAATCAGGGCCAGGCCCATGTATTCGTCACCGAAGCCGCCGATTTCCTCGCCGATCATTCGTTGCAGGCCGAAGCCTTCGGCGCCGCGTCCGTGATTGTGCAATGCGCCAGCGACGCTGAAATCCGTCAGGTGCTCGAACAGTTGGAAGGCCAACTGACCGCCACGCTGCACCTGGATGACGAGGATCTGCAACAGGCCCGCGCATTGCTGCCAACCCTGGAGCGCAAGGCCGGGCGCCTGCTGGTCAACGGCTGGCCGACCGGCGTTGAAGTCTGCGATGCGATGGTGCATGGCGGGCCGTTCCCGGCGACTTCCGATTCGCGCACCACCTCGGTGGGCACCGCGGCGATCCTGCGTTTCCTGCGCCCGGTCTGCTATCAGGATTTCCCCGACAGCCTGCTGCCGACCGCGCTCAAACACGCCAATCCACTGTCGCTGCGTCGCTTGCTCGATGGCCAAAGGGAAACCGCGAAAAATGCCGAATGACCCGCACGACATCGCCGTGGTCGGCGCCGGCATCATCGGCGTCGCGAGTGCCCTGCGCCTTGCCCGTCAGGGTTTGCGGGTGGTGGTGATCGACCCGCAGGAACCGGGCCACGGCGCCTCGTTCGGCAACGCCGGGCACCTGGCGACCGAGCAAGTGTTTCCGATTGCCGACCGCTCGATCCTCAAACACCTGCCGGCCATGCTCATGGACCCGATGGGGCCGCTGCGCCTGGACTGGAAATACCTGCCCCGGGCCCTGCCCTGGTTTACGCGGCTGTTGCTGAACCTGCGCTCGGCGCCTTACCAGCGTACCGTTGCCGGATTGCGGGCACTGAATGAAAGCTCGCTCGACGCCTGGCACCGCTTGCTCAACGACATCCAGCGGCCCGACCTGCTGAAGATGGAAGGTTCGCTGCTGGTGTTCGAGCGCCCCGACTCACGCCCGGCCCTCGAAGCATTGCAGCGACGCATGCAACAGCAGCAGGTGCCAGTCGATTGGTGGCAGACCGGCGCGGTACGCGAGACCGCGCCGCAACTCAGCGAACAGATTCAGGGCGGACTGTTTTTCCCAAAAACCGGGCATTTCATCGATCCCTACCGCGTCGTGCGTGAGTTGGTGGAAGCGGCGAAAGCCAGCGGCGTGCAGTTTGTAAAGCAGGCGGTTCAGGGCGGGCAACTGCATGAGCATGGCGTCGACCTGATGACCGGAACCGGCACGCTGTCCGCTCGCCAGGTTTTGATCGCCTGCGGCGCCCACTCGGCAAAACTCACCGCAGCACTGACCGGCAAAAACGTCCCGCTGGACACTGAGCGCGGCTACCACCTGATGCTGCCTCACGAACACAACCGACTGCCCTTCCCCGTCACCTCGCTGGAACGCAAATTCATCATGACCCCGATGTCCGAAGGCCTGCGCCTGGCCGGCACCGTCGAATTCGCCGGCCTCGAAGCCTCACCCACCATGGCCCGCGCCTGGCAGTTGCATCGGTTGAGCAAGGGGTTGTTTCGCAAGGAGCTGAATGTCGAGGCAGCCACACCGTGGATGGGGTTTCGGCCGTCGCTGCCGGATTCGTTGCCGGTGATTGATCGGGTGTGTGGCGGGAAAGTGCTGCTTGCGTTCGGGCATCAGCATCTGGGATTGACGCAGGCGGCGGTGACGGCGGAGATGGTTGGGGGGATGGCCTTGCCATCGACGCAGAACGTGACTCGTGTTCTTCCGTCGAGCGAGCCTTATCGGCTGGATCGCTTTTGAGTGGCCGTCTATCTGGCGCCCTGCTGATATTCACGGGGCGTACACCCGAACTCTCGGCGAAACACCGTGTGCAGATACTGCGCGGATTTGAAACCGCACGTGCGGGCAACGTCCGCAATCGCCGTGTCGGTTTTTTCCAGCCCGCGAGTGGCCGCCGCCAGTTTGAAACGCAGAATCTCGTCATGCACGCTGCAACCACGCACCGCGCGAAAGTGCGACTCCAGCGAGGAGCGCGACACGCCGACATAAGCCGCCACCTGCGCGGTCTTGATGCCCTGGCAGGCATATTGGCGGATGAACAGCAGCGCCTGCATCACGTAGGGGTTGCCCAACGGTTGATGCAGGCTCGACACCTGCACGTTGATCGCTTCAGGCGGGATCAGGACATGCGCGCCCGTTGATGGTTTGCCGTGCAGCATCTGGTGCAGCAGTTGCGCGGCGGTGCGGCCCATGGTTTCAGTGCCCTGGATCACCGAACTCAGCGGGACCCGTGTCAGGCTGCGGGTCAGCGGGTCGTTGTCGATGCCGATCAACGCCACCTGCTCCGGAACCGCGATTCCGGCGGTCAGGCAAGCTTGCAGCAACTGCCGGGCGCGGGCGTCACTGACCGCGATGATGCCAATCGGCTTAGGCAGGCTCTGAAGCCAGGCGATCAGCTGTTCGACGGCGCTGTCCCACAGCGGCGCGCTGGTCCCCATGCCGCGGTAGACCTCGGCGTGCAAACCGTCCCGCTGCATCAATTTTAGAAAAGCCTTTTCGCGCTCCTGGGCCCATCGGTTCGCCTGCGCTTCGGGCAGGCTGAAGCAGGCAAACCGTTGCAGCCCGGCCTCGATCAAGTGCTCATAAGCCATGGTGATCAGCGCGTTGTTGTCGGTCGCGACGTACGGGATGCCTTTGGGATAGGCCCGCTCATCCTGATAAGAACCGCCCACCGCCACCACGGGCATCTTGATGTCGGCCAGCGCCTCGCCAATCAGCGGATCGTCGAAGTCGGCGATGATCCCGTCACCTTGCCAACGCTCGATGCCTTTCAAGCGGCAGAGAAAATCCTCTTCCAGGAACAGATCCCAGGACGCGCGCGTGCTGCTCAGGTAGTTGCCGATGCCGCTGATGATGCCGCGGTCATAGATCTTGCTCCCGTTGAACAACAGGGCGATGCGGTGAACAGGCGGTACGGTTTTCATTGTTTTCAGGCTTGTTCCGGGCCCCTTGCCGTAGAGGCGGTCTGCACAGACTAGGCGCGCAGAGGGCGAATCTCAATACGCAAAATCGCACTCCGTGTTGGTGATTTTCGTAATCGGCAGGCACAGGGCCGTTGCTAGTATCGGGACACGCCCCAAGAACAACAACCGAGAACAACAACCAAGAACAACAAGGACATTGCCAATGCCGTACTTCCCCGATGTCGACCGGATTCGCTACGAAGGTCCTGCCAGCGATTCTCCCCTTGCCTTCCGTCACTACGACGCCGACAAGATCATCCTCGGCAAGCCCATGCGCGAACACCTGCGCATGGCCGCCTGTTATTGGCACACCTTTGTCTGGCCGGGCTCCGACTTGTTCGGCGCAGGGACGTTCAAGCGTCCGTGGCAACACGCCGGTGACCCGATGGAGCTGGCCATCGGCAAGGCGCAGGCCGCGTTCGAGTTTTTCTCCAAGCTGGGTATCGACTACTACTGCTTTCACGACACGGATGTCGCCCCTGAAGGCCACTCGCTGAAGGAGTACCGCAACCACTTCGCCCAAATGGTCGATCACCTGGAACGCCATCAGGAAGAAAGCGGAATCAAGCTGCTGTGGGGCACTGCCAACTGTTTCAGCAATCCGCGCTTTGCCGCCGGTGCCGCCAGCAACCCGGATCCTGAAGTGTTCGCCTGCGCCGCCGCCCAGGTCTTCAGCGCCATGAACGCGACTCAACGCCTCAAGGGCTCCAACTATGTGTTGTGGGGCGGTCGCGAAGGCTACGAAACCCTGCTCAACACCGACTTGAAACGCGAGCGCGAACAACTGGGTCGCTTCATGCGCATGGTGGTCGAGCACAAGTACAAGATCGGCTTCAAAGGTGACCTGCTGATCGAACCCAAACCGCAGGAGCCAACCAAGCACCAGTACGATTACGACAGCGCCACGGTGTTCGGTTTTCTCCAGCAGTTCGGTCTGGAAAAGGAAATCAAGGTCAACATCGAGGCCAACCACGCGACCCTGGCCGGTCACAGTTTTCATCACGAGGTGGCGACGGCCGTCTCGCTGGGGATTTTCGGCAGCATTGATGCCAACCGCGGCGATCCGCAAAACGGTTGGGACACCGATCAGTTCCCCAACAGCGTCGAGGAAATGACCCTCGTCACTTATGAAATCCTCAAGGCCGGCGGCTTCGGCAATGGCGGGTTCAACTTCGACTCCAAGGTGCGCCGCCAGAGCCTCGACGAGGTCGATCTGTTTCACGGTCACGTCGGGGCCATGGACGTCCTCGCCCTGTCGCTCGAGCGGGCCGCCGCCATGGTCCAGAACGACCAGCTGCAACGGCTCAAGGACCAACGCTACGCCGGCTGGCAGCAGCCGTTCGGCCAGGCGGTTCTTGAAGGCGAGTTCAACCTCCAGACATTGGCAGAGCACGCCTTCGTCAACGAACTGAATCCGCAAGCCGTCAGCGGCCGGCAGGAAATGCTCGAAAACGTCGTCAACCGTTTCATCTATCGCTGATCGCCAACGAGGACTGCGGGTGCTGTGACATTTGCGCGACAAATCTGTAGTCCGTTGCGTCAGCTGATTCTCTACAGTTCCACCAGCCCGATATTCATCGTCAGGCCGTGTCTTTCAAACAAAAATAAAAGGACGCACCACCATGAAGAACGTAAAACGCACGCTGTTTGCCGGCGCCCTGGCGTTGCTTTCGCTGCCGGTTATGGCCGACGCTGCCCACCCGAAAATCGGTTTCTCCATTGATGACCTGCGGCTGGAACGCTGGTCCCGTGACCGCGATTACTTCGTTGCGGCAGCGGAGAAAATGGACGCCAAGGTCTTCGTGCAGTCGGCCGATGCCAACGAGCAGAAGCAGATTTCGCAAATCGAAAACCTCATTTCCCGTGGCGTCGATGTCATCGTCATTGTGCCGTTCAACGCCACCGTGCTGACCAATGCCGTGGCCGAGGCGAAGAAAGCCGGGATCAAGGTCGTGTCCTATGACCGCCTGATACTCAACGCCGATATCGACGCCTACATCTCCTTCGATAACGAAAAGGTCGGCGAAATGCAGGCCAGCGGCGTGCTGCACGCAGCGCCCAAGGGCAATTACTTCCTGCTGGGTGGCGCGCCCACCGACAACAACGCGAAAGTCCTGCGCGAAGGTCAGATGAAAGTGCTGCAACCGGCCATCGACAAGGGGGATATCAAGATCGTCGGCCAGCAGTGGGTGAAGGAATGGAACCCTACCGAGGCGCTGAGCATTGTTGAGAACGCCCTGACCCGCAACGACAACAAAATCGACGGCATCGTCGCCTCCAACGACGCCACGGCCGGCGGTGCCATTCAGGCCCTGGCCGCTCAGCAACTGGCCGGCAAGGTGCCGATCTCCGGACAGGACGCGGACCTGGCAGCGGTCAAGCGGGTGATCTCCGGCACTCAAACCATGACGGTCTACAAACCGCTGAAACTGATTGCCTCCGAAGCCGCCAAACTCTCGGTGCAACTGGCGCGCAACGAGAAACCCGCGTACAGCTCGCAGTACGACAACGGCAGCAAAAAAGTCGACACCATCCTGCTCACCCCGACTCCGTTGACCAAGGACAACATCGACCTGCTGGAACAGGACGGCTTCTATACCAAGGCGCAGCTCGCCGGAAAGTAACAAAGGCATCAATCCCTGGTTATGCGAAAACCCTTGTGGGAGCGAGCCTGCTCGCGAAGACGGTGTTTCAGCCTGCATCGCGATTGAATGTGCTGATGCCTTCGCGAGCAGGCTCGCTCCCACAAAGATCAGTGCCATGTGAGCCTTTGTTATGCGAGCTCTCTCCATGTCCGACTTTCTGCTGCAAATGAACGGCATCGTCAAAACCTTCGGCGGTGTCAAAGCGCTCAACGGCATCGACCTCAAGGTCCGGCCGGGTGAATGCGTCGGGCTGTGCGGCGAGAATGGCGCCGGCAAGTCCACGCTGATGAAAATCCTGTCTGCGGTTTATCCCCATGGCACCTGGGACGGTGAAATCCTCTGGGACGGTCAGCCGCTCAAGGCGCAGTCGATCAGCGAAACAGAAGCCGCCGGTATCGTCATCATTCACCAGGAACTGACGCTGGTGCCCGACCTGTCAGTGGCCGAAAACATTTTCATGGGTCATGAACTGACGCTGCCGGGTGGACGGATGAATTACCCGGCGATGATCCATCGCGCCGAAGCGCTGATGCGCGAACTGAAAGTGCCGGACATGAACGTGTCGCTGCCGGTTTCGCAGTACGGCGGCGGGTATCAGCAACTGGTGGAAATCGCCAAGGCCCTGAACAAACAGGCGCGCCTGCTGATCCTCGATGAACCTTCGTCGGCCCTGACCCGTTCGGAAATCGAGGTGTTGCTGGACATCATCCGCGACCTCAAGGCCAAGGGCGTCGCTTGCGTCTACATCTCCCACAAGCTCGATGAAGTGGCCGCCGTGTGCGACACCATTTCGGTGATCCGCGACGGCAAACACATCGCTACGACCGCCATGGCGGATATGGATATTCCACAGATCATCACCCAGATGGTCGGTCGGGAAATGAGCAGCCTCTACCCCACCGCCCCCCACGATATCGGCGAGGTGATTTTCGAGGCGCGCCACATCACCTGCTACGACGTCGACAACCCCAAACGCAAACGGGTCGACGACATTTCGTTCAGCCTCAAACGCGGGGAAATCCTCGGCATCGCCGGGCTGGTCGGTGCAGGTCGCACGGAGCTTGTGACCGCGCTGTTCGGCGCCTACCCCGGTCGGCACGAGGGTGAAGTCTGGCTGGACGGTCACCCCATAGACACCCGCACGCCGCTCAAATCAATCCGCGCCGGCGTGTGCCTGGTGCCCGAAGACCGCAAGCGTCAGGGGATCATTCCCGACCTGGGTGTCGGCCAGAACATCACCCTGGCCGTGCTGGACAGTTTCTCGAAGCTGACCCGCATCGACGCCGAAGCCGAACTGGGCAGTATCGATCGGGAAATTTCGCGCCTGCACCTGAAGACCGCGAGCCCGTTCCTGCCGATCACCAGCCTGTCCGGAGGCAATCAACAGAAAGCCGTGTTGGCGAAGATGCTGCTGACCAGGCCCCGGGTGCTGATCCTTGACGAGCCAACCCGAGGGGTGGATGTCGGCGCGAAGTACGAGATTTACAAACTGATGGGGATGCTGGCCGCCGAAGGCGTGTCGATCATCATGGTCTCTTCGGAACTGGCCGAAGTGCTCGGCGTTTCCGACCGCGTACTGGTGATCGGCGAAGGCCGGTTGCAGGGCGATTTCATCAACCATGACCTCACACAGGAACAGGTGCTTGCCGCGGCACTCAGCCAGCCTGACAGCCATAACAATAAAGATCGGAAATCCGCGTAAATGAATCAGGTCAAACAACTTTTCACCCGCTACAAGATGCTCGCACTGGTGTTTGCCGTGGCGCTGATCTGGCTGTTCTTCAGCTGGCAGACCGAGGGCGGATTCCTGACACCGCGCAACCTCTCCAACCTGCTGCGCCAGATGTCCATCACCGGGATCCTCGCCTGCGGCATGGTGCTGGTCATCATCAGCGGCGAGATCGATCTGTCGGTCGGCTCATTGCTGGGCCTGCTCGGTGGCGTGGCAGCCATTCTCGACGTTGTCTATCACGTACCGCTGCTGGCAAACCTGAGCCTTGTGGTGGTGTGCGGACTGCTGATCGGCCTCGCCAACGGTTACTTGGCGGCGTACCTGCGCATTCCGTCATTTATCGTGGGGCTGGGCGGGATGCTGGCGTTCCGGGGGATTTTGCTGGGAATTACCGGCGGCACCACCATCGCTCCGGTGTCGCCGGAACTCGTCTACATTGGCCAGGGTTATCTGCCGCATACGATCGGCGCGGGTCTGGGTGTCCTGCTGTTCGCACTGACGTTGTTCCTGACCTGGAAACAACGGCGCAATCGCGCCCTTCACGGCCTCGCGGCACACTCACTGGTGCGTGACGTGGCACGCGTGTTGCTGATCGGCGCGGTGCTGGCCGGGTTTGTCCAGACCCTCAACAGCTATGACGGCATTCCCGTGCCGGTCCTGCTTCTGTTGATTCTATTGGGCGGATTCAGCTACGTGACCAGCCAGACCGTGTTCGGCCGACGTGTCTATTCGGTGGGCAGCAACATGGAAGCGACGCGCCTGTCCGGTATCAATGTGCAGGCCGTGAAACTCTGGATTTTCGGGATCATGGGCGTGATGTGCGCCCTCGCCGGCGTGGTCAACACCGCGCGCCTGGCCGCCGGCTCCCCCTCGGCTGGCAGCATGGGCGAACTCGACGCCATCGCCGCCTGCTTCATCGGTGGCACCTCGATGCGCGGCGGTTCCGGCACGGTCTATGGCGCCCTCCTCGGCGCCCTGGTCATCACCAGCCTGGACAACGGAATGTCCATGCTCGACGTCGACAGTTACTGGCAGATGATCGTCAAGGGCAGCATTCTGGTGTTGGCTGTCTGGGTGGATGTGAGTACGCGGACCGGGCGGCGTTGATCGGGTGGTATCTACCCGAACGCCCCCCGCACGAAATCGATAAAGCTCCGCAGTTTGGGTGTCAGCCTCGGATCCGGCGCATACAACAGATTCATCGGCGAAACCGGCACCTTGTACTGCGGCAGCAGACTCACCAGCGTCCCGCTTCGCAGCGAATCCTTGACCAGCTCCAGCGGCAACATCACCACCCCCAGCCCCGCCACTGCTCCGGACAGCAACGGATCGCCCTGATTAATCGTCAATCGGCTTTTAATCGGCACGTCGATGCAGCCTTCCGGGCCTTCGAATCGCAGGTGCGAGCGGCCGTCCGAATAGGCGAACGCCAGGCATTCATGTTCCTGAAGGTCCCAAGGCGTGGTGATCGGTGGGCGGCGTGCGAGGTAGGACGGCGCTGCGCACAGCACCATTTGATAGGGCATCAGCGGCAGTGCCTTCAGGCCGCAGTCGGCGAGTTCGCCGATGCGGAATACCGCGTCGTATCCGCCGTCCACCAGGTCGACCAATTCGTTCGACAGCGTCAGGTCCACCGATACTTGCGGGTATCGGACCATGTACTCCAGCAGCTTCGGCGACAGCGAGCTGACGCCGAACGTGACGGGCGCATTGATCCGCAACCGACCGCTGGGCACGCCCCGGGTCACGGCGGCCATTTCTTCGGCGGCGTCCATGTCGGCCAGAATCAGCTTCGCCCGCTGATAGAACGTGCGGCCGAAATCGGTGAGGCTCTGCTTGCGAGTGGTGCGGTTGAGCAGCGAAACGCCCAGATGCTGCTCGAGCATTTTCACCTGCTTGCCGACCATTTGCGGGGACAGGTTGAGCTCGTCCGCCACCGCGCTGAAGGAGCCCAGCTCGACCGCTTTGACGAAGGTGGCCATGAGTGTGAGGCGATCCATTGGAAACTCGTTGTTTCTAGTGTTGCGCCATCCTAGGCCTTTATCCGGAGCAGGCCAAAGCCTAAATTGGCGTCCATGGCACCGGATAATGCCGGTGCAAATTCATCGATAACCGAGGAAGTACAGATGGCACGCATTGTCAGGATTCATGAATACGGTGACGCGAGCGTCCTGAAACTGGAAAACGTCGACGTCCCGGCACCTGCGGCGGACGAAGTGCAGATCGAGGTCAAAGCCTTTGGCCTGAATCGCGCCGAAGTGATGTTCCGCAACCATGCCTATCTACAGGAAGCGGAGTTTCCCAGCCGTCTTGGCTACGAGGCTGCCGGTGTGGTGGTGGCGGTTGGCGCCAACGCCAGCGAGTTCAAGATCGGTGATGCCGTCAGCCTGATTCCGCCGCTGGACATCGCGCGCTGGGGCACTTACGGCGAACTGGCCAACATCCCCGCCCACCTCACCGTCAAGCACCCGCAGAACCTGTCGTTTGAACAAGCGGCGGCGTCCTGGATGCAATACGTCACCGCGTGGGGTGCGCTGGTCGAACAGGCCAAATTGCAAAAGGACGATTTCGTGATCGTCACCGCCGCCTCCAGCAGCGTCGGTCTTGCAGCTTTCCAGATCGCCAAAATGGTCGGCGCCACCTCGATTGCCGTCACCCGAACCCGCGCCAAGAAACAGGCCTTGCTCGACGCCGGCGCGGCGCACGTGGTCGTCAGCGATGAAGAAGACATGGTTGCAGCGGTCATGGCGCTGACCGACGGCAAAGGCGCGCGGGTGGTGTTCGATCCGGTGGGCGGCCCGTCGTTCGAACCGCTGACCCAAAGCATGGCGCGCGGCGGCATCCTGCTGGAGTACGGCGCCCTGAGCTCGGAACCGACGCCGTTCCCGCTGTTCACCGTGCTGGGCAAATGCCTGACCCTCAAGGGTTACCTCTACACGGAGATCGTCTCCGACCCGGCCATCCTGGCGCGCGCCAAGACTTTCATCGGCGAAGGACTGGCATCGGGCGCGCTGCAACCGATAATTGCCAGGACATTTGCCCTGGATGACATTCAGGAAGCGCATCGTTTTCTTGAGGCCAATCAGCAGGTCGGGAAGATTGTCGTCACGGTTTGAGGTGACGAGCCCCCTGCTCTTCTGTTTGCGGTAGAAACGACGAAAGCATTGGTTTTTGGATGGCTGCGAGCTTGCGTAGCCGTTCATCAGGCTGTGGCTGTTCGGGACGCGCCGGCTGGAAAATCTGCGGAAGCGGCGTCATGCTATGCTCAGAGCAAGTGAACAAGGGCTTTCATAATGACTAAACCAGCCACTGACAGCGTCGCAACCGAGGTTCGTCGGCTTGCCAAGGCACATCACGTTACCGCAGACCGTGACAGCATGAGCTGCATGGCGGTTACCATCACTCGTCTGGCAGGAGATGTAGTTGAATTGGACGGTGTTGAGCAATTGCTCGTCAACCTCAAAAAGAAAGGTGTGCTGAACAAGTCCGAAATCATGTCGTACCAAGGACGCTACCTTGAGGAAAAGAGGCGTTCAAAAAAGAAGCTTAGTGCATGATATTTGATCCTTTCGGCGATTTCGAAACAGCGGGTTACCTTCAAAACTCGCTCAAGCTCAAAGACCCCACTGAAGTAAAAGAGTCCGAGCATCTCGCCTTCGAAGCGAGTATCGAAGACGCTCTGGCCTATCTGGCAAAGAGAAAAACCATCGATTTCAAATCCGTTCTAAAGACACATGAAATCCTGTTCTCCGGTTTCTATCCCTGGGCGGGAAAAGACAGGAACGAACTCGTCCCCCACCTCGCTGTTTTCAAGGGATCGAAAGAAGATCCTCACCACACAGTCTTTGAACGTCCCGACCTCATTAAAAGGTCCGTCGAGTACGCTCTTGAACTTGCAGCAAACAAGAAACGCTTCAGAGATCGTCCAGGGGAAGTGATGGGGCAGCTCGCCTCTGCTCACCCGTTTCTGGATGGCAATGGCCGCACAATACTGCTCGTGTACATGGAGCTGTGCTATCGGACGAGGTTTGCCATCGATTGGTCAGAAACCAACAAGGACGAGTATCTCCGCGCACTCAGTAATGAAATTCAAGATCCGTTCAAAGGGCATCTCGACACCTACCTGTTACCGTTCGTCATCGACATCTCCAGCCGTGACGAATGGCCGGAGATGATCGGCGGCATAAAAGGATTGGATGGTCTGGACAAAGAAGGCATTACGTACGGGAGCCTTGACGACCCAGAGATTCAGCAGCTCTATAAAACCTATAGAGCTCAGCCAATCGAATGACGGGCGCGTCCGGAGTAACGCAATAAAAACGAAAGCCTGCTTTTTTCAAAGCAGGCTTTCGTCCATCCAGCATCCGGTTATTTCTGATGCGCCGTCAGTGCCGCGTAACCATTCATCAAGTTGCGGTAGTTCGGGATGCGCTGGGACAGCAGGTTGCCCAAGCCTTCGATGTCGTTGCGCCAGTCGCGGTGCAGTTCGCAGGCGACCGAGAACCAGTTCATCATCTGTGCGCCGGCCTGGGTCATGCGGTTCCACGCGGCTTGCTGCACGGTGGTGTTGAAGGTGCCGGAAGCGTCGGTCACCACGAACACGTCAAACCCTTCCGCCAGCGCCGACAGGGTCGGGAACGCTACGCACACGTCGGTCACGACACCGGCAATGATGATCTGCTTGCGACCGGTGGCCTTGATCGCCTTGACGAAGTCTTCGTTGTCCCAAGCGTTGATCTGGCCTGGGCGGGCGATGTACGGCGCGTCCGGGAACATTTCCTTGAGCTCCGGCACCAGCGGGCCGTTCGGGCCTTGTTCGAAGCTGGTGGTGAGGATGGTCGGCAACTCGAAGAATTTGGCCAGATCAGCCAGCGCCAGCACGTTGTTCTTGAACTCGTTTGGCGAGAAGTCCTGAACCAGAGAAATCAGACCGGTCTGGTGGTCGACCAGCAGAACTACGGCGTCGTCTTTGTTCAGGCGGTTGTAGGATGGAGTGCTCATGTTTGAATCCCTTTTTAGTTGTGGAAGTGCGTTTGCGTTCAAGATGGGCACAGATTACTGACTCGCCTGAAAGCGATAAATCGCCTGAAAAGCGTTTCACCGTCAACCCAAAACGGACAATCCACTCAAACTGCCAGGCAGTTCACACAGCCACCCCGACCTTCGCGCCTATCCTTGTCATAATGTTCACCCGCTCAGAACGACCTCCAGGGAAATGTTGATGCCCGGACGCAAGACGCAAGCGCCCACTCCAGATGAAGCACCGCGCGCGCCCCGCAAAGGGGTGAAGGCCGGCTCGACCTTTCGGCTGACCGTCAGTTTCATGCTGATGGTGGTCGTGGCCTTTCTGGCGGTAGAGAGCTGGCGGACTTGGCGCGACTATCGTTCGGTCTTTGCGTCCGCGCGTGATTCGGTGACCAACCTCGCCCGCGCCACGGCGCAGCATGCCGAGGACACCATCCGCCAAGTCGATGTGCTGACTGCGGGGCTGGCCGAGCGGGTCGAAGGCGATGGTCTGCAGAACCTGGATGTGGCGCGGATTCACAAGCTGCTCATCCAGCAGTCGAAAATCATGCCGCAGCTGCACGGCCTGTTCATCTACGGTCCGGACGGCCATTGGATCGTGACCGACAAGGAGGTCACGCCCGAGACCGCCAACAACGCCGACCGTGATTATTTCCAGTACCACCGCACCCATGAAGACCGGCGCGTGCGCATCGGTCAGGTGGTGGAGAGCCGTTCCACCCACGACCTGATCATTCCGATCTCACGACGTTTGAATAACCCCGATGGCTCGTTCGCCGGCGTGCTGCTGGGGACGGTCAAGGTCAGTTATTTCGTCGATTATTACGGTGACTTCCGCATCGATGACAAAGGCGCGCTGGTGCTGGCGATGCGCGACGGCACGATTCTCGTGCGCCGGCCGTTCATTGCCTCGGTGGTCGGCAAAAGCCTGGCGAACAGCGAGATCTTCAAGACCTACCTGCCCAACGCCAATCAGGGCATTGTCCAGATCAGGGCGGTGGTTGACGACACTGAGCGGCTTTACGGCTATCGCGCACTAACCACTTACCCGCTGGTGGTCGAGGCCGGTTTGTCCCGGGATTCCATCATCGCGCCGTGGCGCCAGGACCTGCTGAAAAACGGCTTCGTGCTGGTGCTCCTGATTCTGGTGCTGGCCTGTTTCGGGCTCATCGTCCTGAGCCAGTTGCGCCAGCGGATGGCGATGGAACGGGAGATCCGTTCCGCGCACAAGACCATGCGCGACATGGCGCTGACCGACAGCCTCACAGGCCTCGGCAATCGCCGTCGACTGGACGCGGCGCTGACGGATGAGATTCGCCTGGCCCGACGTCAGGGTTCTCCGCTGTCATTGATCATGCTCGATGTCGACTACTTCAAGCGCTACAACGACCAGTACGGTCACGCTGCCGGCGATGACTGCCTGATCGCGGTCGGCGACGGGATTCGCAAAGCGGTCAAGCGGCCTTCGGATCTGGCTGTTCGCTACGGTGGCGAGGAATTCACCGTGCTGCTGCCCAACACCGACAGCGCCGGGGCAATTCAGGTGGCTGAAGACATTCTGCAGACCATTCGCTCGCTGGAGCTTGAACATGCCGGGCATCCACTGGGGTATGTCACTGCGAGTGCCGGGATCACCACGCGTTATCCGGTTGACGATGCGGTGACCCCGGCCACTTTGCTCAAGTCAGCCGATACTTGTCTGTATCAGGCCAAGCAGCAAGGGCGGAACCGCTGGTGCTCGGCGCAGGCATCCCGGCAAATCCAGCCGATTGCGGCGATGCCGCGCACGGATCGCTGAGTGCAACTAAAACCAGCCAATTCCAGCGTCCTTCACGTACATAAGCAGCGTCCTACAGCAGCCGTCCCTCACGCCTGATTACGTGGGCACCCTCGCCTTCGATACCATCTACTGCCTGATCCGGACAGAACACAGAGGATGCGAAGAAAAGGCGTCTTTCCGCTGGACCTCGATTCAAGCAACCAGGCACGAGAGGTGTCCATGAAACACAAGAAGCCAAAAGCTCAACCAGCGCTTGCTTCCAGACTTCGTACCGAAGAACCCGGTTTGCCCATCAGGGTTTCAGCCAGTCAGCGGCATTTTTTGAAAGTAGCCGCAACGTGTGGCAAAGAAATGGAGCCTGATGGTTGGCTCGCCGGTGGTGGGCAAACACCGTAAGCCGACGCTTCACGATTTATTTACCGGCTCAACCTTGGAATCGGCTCACACTCCCTCATATCAAGGAACATCTGCGACCCACTCGAGAGGAAGGACATGCCATGACCACTCAAACCGAAACTGCCATTCTCGCCGGCGGCTGCTTCTGGGGCATGCAGGATCTGTTGCGCCGCTACCCCGGCGTGCTACAGACGCGGGTCGGTTATTCCGGCGGTGACGTGCCGAACGCCACCTACCGCAACCATGGCAATCACGCCGAGGCCATCGAAATCGTCTTCGACCCTGCCGTGATCAGCTATCGGCAGATCCTTGAGTTTTTCTTTCAGATCCACGATCCGAGCACGCCCAACCGTCAGGGCAACGACCTCGGTCCGAGCTATCGTTCGGCGATCTATTACCTGAACGAGCAGCAACGCGATGTCGCCGAAGACACTGCGGCCGATGTCGACGCGTCAGGCCTCTGGCCAGGCCGGGTGGTTACCGAAATCGAACCGGCGGGACCGTTCTGGGAAGCGGAGCCGGAGCATCAGGATTACCTCGAGCGCATTCCGAATGGCTACACCTGCCACTTCATTCGCCCGAACTGGAAGCTGCCGAAACGCGGTTGAGGTGCAGCGGGGGTCGGTGCAGTAACCCGTTCATCTATTGCTGCAGCGACACCTGACTGCTTGTATCCTTGCGCACGATGAGGACGAACGGCTGCCGTTATTGCCTTGATCCAATAGCCTCTGGAACGGAAAAACGGACTTTCCATAAGGTAGTGACGTGAAGCGAGATACGCACCTGGTTGTGCTTTTGCTGTTGGTTATCGGCTGTTCCCTGGCCTCACTGACTGTCTGGAAGGTGCTGGCCTCTCGAGAGCGAGCGCTGGAGGAAGTGGACGTTCACGGGTTGAACCTGACCCAGGCGCTTGTCACCTATTCCGAAGGCATTGTCCGCCAAAGTTCGGCGCTTTTGCTCGGGCTCGTCGAACGCCTGGAAACCGAAGGCAGTGGCCCCGTTCAGATCCAGCGGATCAGTTCGCTGATCGACCGGCAGGAGCCGCTGATGCCACAGCTCAGCGGCATCACCATCTACGACAGTCAGGGACGCTGGCTGATGTCCTCCAACCGGCCGATTCCGGCCGGGGCAAATAGCAGTGATCGGGCCTATTTCATTCATCACCGCGATGATCCCTCCCCCGAGACCTTTATCGGTCCGCCCATTCAGAGCCGCTCCAATCAGGAATGGGTCATCACCGTCAGTCGACGCTTCAATGATGCTCGCGGTGAGTTTGCCGGAGTGGTCGCGGTGACCTTGGGCATCGAAAACTTTCTGCGGCTGTTTGGAAAGATCGATGTCGGCCAGGAGGGTGCCATCGGATTGTCCTATACCGATGGTACGTTGCTGGTTCGCTACCCCTTCCGCGAGCAGGACATGGGGCGCAATTTTTCAAAGTCGCCGATCTACGCCAAGTACCTGGTGGATCGCTCTGTCGGCACCGCCTCGTTCACGTCCAGCCTGGACGGTGTGGAAAGGCTCTACGCCTTTCGCAAAAGTGACCGGCTGCCGCTGATCACGACCGTCGCTCTCGGGAAACGCGAAGCCCTCGCCGCGTGGCGAACGGAGGCGCTGCTATCGGCCGTGGTGGTAACGGGCTTGCTGGCGCTTACCGGTCTCATCGGCTGGTTTTTGATACTGGATATCCGACGCAGAACCCAAGTAGAAGCGGAGTTGATGGGCACTCAGCAGCAGTTGCTTTCGTCAAACAGGCAACTCGAGCTGTTGGCGATGAAGGACGCCCTGACCGGTCTGGCCAATCGACGCTGTTTCGATGTGACGCTGGACCTGGAGGCGCGACGAGCGCAGCGCGACGGCACGTCCTTGGCACTGCTGATGATTGATATCGACTACTTCAAACTGTTCAACGATTCCTACGGGCATGTTGCCGGCGACGATTGTCTGCAACGCGTTGGCAACGTCGTGGAGACGTGCGTGCGCCGTCCCTCGGATCTTGTGGCGCGGTATGGCGGTGAAGAGATGGGCGTCATCATGCCCAATACCGACAGCGAAGGTGCGCAGATCGTGGCGCAACTGATCCTCGACCGGTTGCAGCAAGCGAACATTTCCCACGAATCCAGCCCGTTGGGACGAGTGAGTGTCAGCATCGGGATTGCCACTGCCGCCGGTTCCCGACTCACCCCCGTGCAAGGTTTGATCGAAGCCGCCGATCAGGCACTGTACAGTGCCAAGGCCTTGGGGCGAAACAGGTCGGTGAAACTGCCCGGCTTGATCTAGCCTTAAGTGAAACCACGCGGGAGAAAACCACCATGCCCCTCCCCCCCAAACACCTGTTCGCCCTTGCCATGGGTGTCGTCTCTTGCATGACGGCGCATGTTCAAGGGGCTGACACACTACAGCCACCCGCAATACTCCCGGTGCAATCCGAATCGGCGCCGCAGCTCATCGCCTACCCGCCCCTCCCTGCGCCACTTGCCCGTGGTGTTGTCATCATCCAGTACCGAACCGAACATGCCCGAATCATGCCGGTGTTTGGCAATGCGGCGGCGGAAGTATCACCTCGTCTCGGTCACCTGCATGTCACTGTCGACGACTGGAAAGGCACCTGGGCGCACACCAGTGAAGATCCGATCATCCTGGTGGGGCTGACACCCGGCAATCATAAGGTTCTGCTTGAAGTGGCGGATCCGACTCACCGGGTTCTCACCAGTGCGACAGTCAATTTTGTCGTTCCCGAGAAGACGCCCTGAAGAGGCCATACATCGAAAAGCGCCCATGCCCTCCACGCTTATCAGCCTCGTCACCTGGCTTGCCCTTGTAGCGCCGGCCCAGGCTGACACCTGCCCTGCCGGCGAAAAACAAGTATGCCTCGACAGCTGCATTTGCCTGCCGGACCCGGAACGTCTGTCTGAAGACCTCTTTCGGATCGCGGCTCCCGCGCTGGCCATGGGATTGATTCAGGCCCGCGCCGAAGCCGCCAGCACCGACATCAAATCGATTCCCCCGCATATCCGGGAGCAACTGCTGCGCTGGTATGACCCCACCGTGCTCGATGCTGTGCACTACAAAATCACCGACGACGGCCAATACAACGCCGCCACGGCCATTCTGCAAAACCCGGATGTCGGCGCGGTGACGCTGATCGACATCATCCTGTTCCGCGACGCTGAGACCGCAGAGCAGAACGTGGCGCTCTGGGCGCACGAACTGAAGCATGTGCAGCAGTTTCAGGAATGGGGAGTCGAAGGGTTTGCTCAGCGGTATACGCAGGATTTCAATGCGGTCGAGGCGCCGGCCTACGCGATACAGGGCGAAGTCAGACGTTGGCTGCGAGCCGAAGCCCGATGATCGGACATCCCCTGCGTCCATGCCGGGGATAGCCCCACCGTTCAAGCATCAGAAAAACCCTAGGCCTCACCCGCCGAAACCGCCGCCCTCACCTGCCCATGCTGCCGCGTGGTCACCAGCCCGATAAAGGAAATCGCCAGCGCCAGCCCAATGGTCGACGTCACTTCCAGACGATGCTCGGGCGTCACCATCATCACCGCCAGCGCAGCGCAGATGAACGCGATCACCAGCCACGTCAGCCACGGAAACAGCCACATGCGAAACGTCAGCTCGACGTTCTGCCGACGCAGCATCCGGCGCATACGCAATTGCGAAACCGCGATCACCAGATACACCAGCAACGCAATCGCGCCGGAGCTGGCGAGCAGAAACTGGAACAGCCCGGCCGGCATGAAATAGCTGAACAGCGTCACCCCGGCGCCGATCACGGTGCTGGCAATCACCGCCGCCCTCGGCACGCCCGCAGCGGAGGTCACTTTCAGCGGTTGCGGGGCATCGCCGCGTCGGCCCAGCGAGAACAGCATTCGCGAGGAAATGTAGATCGAGGAGTTCATGCAACTGGCCACGGCGATCAGCACGACCACATCGACCAGGAATTTGGCGTTGGGAACGTTCATCAACTCCAGCGCGCGCTGGTAAGAGCCGACGGACGCCAGCAGCGGATCGTTCCAGGGCACCACCGAAATCACCACGAAAATCGACAGCAGATAAAACACGCCGATGCGCCAGATCACCGAGCGCGTGGCCTTGGCGATGTTCTGCGCCGGGTTGCTCGATTCGGCGGCCGCGATGGTCACCGCTTCGGTCCCGATAAAACTGAACATGATGGTGATAAAGGCGCCGACCACCGCCGACAAACCATTGGGCGCGAAACCGCCGTGCTCTTCCATCAACCGGCTCAATCCGCTGGCCTCACGCTCCGGAATCCAGCCCATCAACACCGCAAAACCCAGCCCGATGAACCCGATGATCGCCACCACTTTGGCCATCGCGAACCAGAACTCGAACTCGCCGTACTTGGACACGCTGAACAGGTTGGTCACCACCAGCAAAATGATCGACAACAACGCGAACAACCACGCATCGACCTGAGGAAACCACTGATTCAACACATGCCCGGCAGCCAGCGCTTCGATCGGAATGACCAGCACCCAGAACCACCAATACAACCAACCAATGGTGAACCCCGCCCAGCGCCCGATGGCCTGATCGGCATAGGTGGAAAATGATCCCGTGTCCGGATGGGCCACGGCCATTTCGCCGAGCATGCGCATGACCAGCACAACCAGCAGACCGGAGAAGAGATAAGCGAGCAAGACGGCCGGGCCGGCGGCGGCAATGGCGTGGCCGGAGCCGACAAACAGCCCCGCACCGATGATGCCGGCGATGGAAAGCATGGTGACATGACGCGGCTTGAAGCCCTGCGCCAACTGACCGTTCGAGTCCTTCGAGTTCAGGCTATTCATTGTTTTTGTTGTTCTCTGGTGATCGACGTTTGGGCGTACTGACGACGTGTCAGGCGATCATCATTTCTTCCTGTTGCCCTGCTCCAGAGCGGCGCACCTCAAGCGCTGCAGCGTTAAAAATCGGTCGGACGACGACGCAGGGCGATGAAATGATGCGTCACCTTACGTGCCTGGCGTTGATCGCAAATAGCCTGGGAGCGGCATGGGGGCGTCTGATTTCGACATGGTGAGTGGCGTTCGGACTTCTGTCGGAGAGCCGATTCCTGCACAATCGCCGGCTTTTTTCGCGACAGGAAGTCCCCATGCAACGGATCGTCATTCTGGGCAACGCCGGCAGCGGCAAATCCACCCTCGCCCGCGCCCTCGGCGAACGCCTCGGCCTGCCGGTGATCCACCTCGACAAACTGTTCTGGGAACCCGGCTGGATCGAGCCCGACGCCGAGCAGTTTCGCACCCGCGTACGTCAAGCCGTCGCGGCAGAAACCTGGGTCTGTGAAGGCAACTACGCCCGACGAACCTTCGACATGCGCCTGCCTCGCGCCGACCTGATTATCTGGCTCGATACTCCACGCCTTACCTGCCTCGTCCGCGTGATTAAACGCAGCGTGATGAACCGCCCTCGCCCGGATCTTCCTGCGGGTTGTCGAGAAAAAATCGATCGGGCGTTTTTGACCTTTCTGAAGTTTGTGTGGAATTTCGACCGGGGCTACCGGCCGGGAATCGACGGAGTGCGCCAGGCCATTGGGCCGGAGATTCCGGTGGTGCATTTACGTGGGACGCGGGAGATTGCGAATTTCGTCGAACGGCTACCGGTAACGGGCAACGACTTGTTGGTTTAAAAAAGGGAGGCTGATTTATTTAGGAAAAATAAATCAGCCTCCCTTTTTCTGGCCGGTGTCAGCCCTTGGTCAGATCAACCAACGGTGCCTGCCGCACCTCGGTCTCCCGCCCGCCCTGAATGTCGCTCACCTGCTTCAAGGCCTTGTCCACTGCCGCCTTATCCGCCAACAAGCTGTAACTGATGCGGAACTGTTTGTGTTCCTTCGGCCCGATGGTGGGCACCAGGTTCAGTGGCCGCTGATAACGGCGGTTGTAGGAAAAGCTCGTCCCCGGCTCCAGCCCGGTGACGTAACCCTGACCTTGGGTATCGGTGTTCTTCCACAGGGAAAACACTGGCAATGTCTGCGTATTGAAGCCAACCGAAACGCCCAGGCTGCCGGCCTTGTTATGAAACACGGTCAACGTATCGCCCTTGGCATCGGCATACGGCACGACGTTGTAAACCGTTTCGTCGTAGTCCTTGGTCGGTGCGCGATAGGTTTGCCATTCGGCCAAATCGCCCTTGGCTTTGTCGTTGAACGGCGACACCTGTTTCACCGGCGCGGCGAAACGAGCGCCTTGCTCCAGGAACGGGGTGCTGAAGTTGCTGTGGTACAGCGCCTGGTATTCCTTCGGATAGTCGCCGTTGTTGGTCAGGGTATCGTTAAGCGCGAACACTACGCTGCCGGGTTCGGTGACCAGTTCGGTGGCGACGGAGAAGTCGACTTTCTTGAACGCCTGCTCTTTCAGCTCACCGCGCAGGGTGATGGCGTACGGTGGCGTTTCATCGATGTGCAGAGTGACTTTGTTCGCAGGAATGTTGGCGGCCCGGCCGTGCAGGGTCAGCAGTTCGCCGTTGTCGACGCCGGGGTGGCCGACCCATTCGTATCCGCAGCGGGTCACCAGTTCGTTGAAACCCTCCAACCAGCCCAGACCACCGCGGCCATTGAGTTCGATGAAGGACGGATTGACCACTTCCTTGACCGGCGAATCCCAGCCCATGCGCACATTACCGACCGAGGCCTGCAAGACGTTCATTCCCCGCGTCGGCACCACCGAGAGTTTCATCGTGCCGTTATCGATGTCGACAATGCTGACGCCCTCCTGCCGACCACCATGCAAAGTGCGCAGGCTGACGCTGAAGGGTTTATCGGTTTTCACGCCGAGTTGCTGGCTGGTGATCTGCCAGTTCTGAGCGGCTTTGTCGGTGTCGAGCAGAACGTAATCCCAGGCCATGGCGTGGGAGGCAGCGGACAGTGCGCTGAGGGCAACAACGAGTTTGAGCGGGGTCATGGGGGCAGCCTTTTCTTGGAGTTGTGCCTTTTTTATAAACCTGCTGAAACGTTTCATCAAGCTTAAAAAGTGACGTGCGCTGGTAGATGACGAGAAAGAATGGGTACGGAGAGGAGAATTGAAATCGATGTGAACGTGTTATCCCGCAGGCTGGAGTTCGCTTTTATTCTGGAGCGGCATGGGCGTCTGATTTCGACATGACGAGGGCGGCGTGTTTAAGCGTTTTTCGAATGGTGTTTAGAAACGCCCGGCATTACTTCCCCACGGCTACAGCGTCTTGCGTCATTGCCTACGACTACGCCAGAATCCGCCGGCTTGTGCGTCTGGGGTGCGGGTTTTATCGTTTCCGGGTCACTGAAAAATAGTGATCGGGTTTGGTAGCCCGCAGCGCTGACGCATCGCGTCACCTCATGCAGTTGCATTCATGCGACTGGATTTATGGTGGCCATGCTCAGGGCTTCTTCGGAAGCGCCGGTTCCAGTGCTCCGGTCTACCAACCTGCGTATGGTCGCCACCCCTCGTTTGGTAGCGAGAGTGGATGACTCCCCTTTAATAAGTGCTGGAGATTCATCTATGTTCAAACCAACACCGAACCCACCGGAAACCGACCCGGTTTCTCCTTACAAATTTCCCGACTCCCGAACGCTCAACGAAGCGGCCGAACGCGCGCTTGATCACTATCTCACCCCGCAGCAACGGATCATGGGCAGCCATCACAAGCACGACCCCATGTACATGGCCAACCCGGCCTACAACACTGAATCCCTCTTGGCCAACGCCAGCGAATCATTGGGATCGGCCAGCGAAATGCTTAATAACTTTGCGGCCACGCTGGAGCCTGCCCATCGCAAGACTGCGATCGGGATTGCGCAGTTGGTGATGTTGAGTGAGTTGGCGGTGAATCAGGCGTTGGATCATGTTGAGGTGAAGAGCTGAAAGCCAACCCCTTCATCATGACGGCTTGAGAAAACGATGCCAGCCGAAGCTGCCACAGTAAATGGCAGCTATCGGCCTGAAGCAGACGTTGCATCGGGCTGGTTCTTCTGAATCGAGAAGTCTTGTGAACTTTTTACTAACGGCGTTCAGTCCTCGCCTTTAGAAAAGGTCTGTCTTTTGCCACGATCCGATTTCAAAGTCTTTGTTGTATTCCGCGCGGTAGATGATCACACCTGATCAAAGCGGGTCGTTGAAGCATTTCACTCCATACGACCTTGGCGTTCCTCTCATGAAATCATGCGTTTTTGTGTTACTGACCTTCTCGATTTCCCATGTGTGGGGTGCCGCTATTGAGCAAAAGGCATGTGATGTGGCCGGCAACAGTATTTTGCAGGTCACGCAATGCATGGAGCACCTCGCCGTTCAAAAGCGTGCTGCCGTTGAGCGTCTGTACGCGGACTCTTTGGCAAAAGTGCCTGAAATTTCGGATGACGTACGCGCCACTCGGCAGCAGTTCGAGCAAGAACATGCCTCATGGAGAACGTATGTGCGCGAGCACTGCAATTTCTATGGCGGGGTTTCGGAAAGAGCCAGTGCGTGGATAAGTCTTGCCGCATTGCGTTGCGAGCTTGATGAGTTAGATGCTCGAAGCTCTTTTTTGCAAAACATCCCGTGGAATCCAGAGCGTTATTAATCAAAAAAAGGAAACCAACTTATTTTCCGTAAAAATAAATCTAAAAACAAGTCCGCCCCCATTTTTCCTATTTGAATAACATCGAAAGCAAGATTTCTAATAACGATTCAATAACCTACAAAAAATTAATGATTGAATGCTACGATGTGCGCAAAAATCTTTGCGCACAAATCTTTAGCCCCGTCGGACAAACTCCAATCTGTTGTCCTCATAATCTCGACTGCCTCTCGGCAAAATTTGACTTTTTCACTTATAGTCCCACTTTCATCTGCAAATACACGCCGAGCGGTGGCTCCCCGTCCTTTCAAGCCCAGACATTTATCTAAGTGATAACCGATACCGTGCTCTGATACAGATACTGCCTTGCTCGATATTTTACTTAGGTTTGAAATCTCCAACCCAACTGTGGTCTTAGATTTTTTTCGCAAAAATATATTTTTTGAAACCTCTTCAATAATATTCAGTGGTAGTAAATTCTCAATCTCCTTGCACGGCAATAAGTGATAACGATCTTGTAATTCTCTACTCAACACCTCAGACCGGACGCCTTTATTTATGATATCCCCATCGGCAATAAGAAAGGCTGCAGCACAAAGTTTAGATGCATTTAGCCTATCCGTGTTTTCTCCATCATCAAACCCCCAATGACCGAGGGTGCCACCTTGATATTCAACAAAGGCATAGTGGAAATTTTCCAACATCCCCTCTAACTTCACTTTAAAAACAGAGTCATTCAAACCTTCCAAATATTTAGCCAGGAAAGCTTTCAAATAAAGCCGATCAGTTATTCCTTCAACCCAAATTGTAGAATTAGCGAGATAAACAGAAGAAGCTAGCACCCCTAGTTCTGCTAATAAATCCCTATCCCTGGTACACTCTTGAATTTGAAAGCAAGCGCGCCCATCATCCTCAAATTTATAGACTTTGTGAATCATGACATCCTTACTATTTTCGGCAAGGTCAAGTAAATGATTTGAATGAGTGGTAGCTAAATATTGATGGTCTGTATGTTTTATTAAAAATAACGCTAGTTTTCTAAGTAGGCCAGGATGAAGACATGCTTCAGGCTCTTCAATAAAAAAAATTGAGGTACTCTTCTCTAGATACGCGGCCGAAGTTATGATAATTACCTGCTGAAGCCCATCCCCCAAATCATATATGGGAAATTGATTGTCAGTTCCAATTTTAACAGCTACTGTATCTTTTCCATACTGAGGAATTAATGTAATATCCCTCCCGCCAAAAAACTCATTACCCAATATGCGCTCATACTCTTTAATTCTCTCGCGTTCTTCTGGCTCTCCCAACAAAAATCGAGCCAATAAATCATATAGATTAAATCCCGTCACAATATTTAAAGCATCTTTTGGTGATGAGTAAAAATAGTCCTTAATTGTCCGATCAAAATAAAGATCTGCGGCATCCCCTAGCGGCCTCATCCCTCTAAGTATCGGGATATAATGTCGCTTGGAATCGGCAACCTTGCTGCTCACGCTTATAATCCTATTAAGCTCTTCAATAGGTAAGCCATGTCTAACTATTCTCTGAAGCTCGTAATAGGCACTCAAGTCCCCGCCGCCGGAATAGACTAGGTTAGGGTTAGCCGCGTCACTCAACACCTTCGATAGGTCATTCATTATAGATTTTATTTCTTCTACACTTTTACATGATCCAGAATAAAGCTCCATAAATCTACTGCAACTTAATCCAACAATTGCTCCGCCTCTTGAAATGATATCGAAAATTTCGCCAAGCTGGTGGCAAGCCTCTTGAAATTGCCAACCCAACCCGATGCTTAAATTCTTTACAGGGCTTGAAAATAAAGTGCGAAGAAGTCTACTTTTTCCACTATTGTTTGGGCCAATTAAGAAGTTCATCCTTTGAAGTCTTAGATGCTTCTCAGGCTCAATATCAGTGCGATACCCTTTTATGTCACTTGACCAAATTTTGCTAATAGACATTATATATACTCAAAATACAAATCAATGAAGTCACTATCGATAGGCATCAAAGTTATTAAACAAGCGTATGCACCTGGCGGATTATTACTAAGCGTGGATTGCAGGCTCCGGCCGGTTGCGGTCTTTGCAAAGGTCAGCTCCTAGTCGAAAGCATTCACCCACAAATGAGCGCTTCAGGCCAAACGACCATTCACCGATCAAGCGTGGGAGCACGCGAAAACTTTAATGTCGAAAAACACGCTAGAGTATAGACGCCCGGCGAGTTCACCAACCTTACGTGTCTTAACTCTTGTTTCCCCCATAAGTTACAGTTGCTCACCACCCTTTCAAAACGATGATTACACCTACAAAAAGGTCGTAATCTACTAATGACTTCTTAAGACTTCGCTACTCGGTAATCCAATGCATTGTGTGCTTTAAAGTCTAAAGATTAAGTCCAACTACAGTACACTCATTTGTTTGAGGTCTATGGTTTTTCCTTTTCTTCCTTGTCGATATCTCTTTCGTGTTTAGATATATAGATCCTGGGTATGAGCCCGTGACTCGTGACTAGTTTGTGCCAAGACTCCACAGCCAAAAGGAATTGAATGGAATTAATGTCGGTGATTTTTTTAACATCATCCTCAAATACAAACCACAGTGCGGCAATATCTAGTTTTTCATCAAATTTTATTGTTTTGTTTTTAATCAGAGTAATGGCATCTCTGGACTGCTCAATATTGTAGATTAGTTCCGGTTTTTTCTTTGAGATTTTTACCGATATAATTTCTCCATCGTTGTAGATGTCGGCAATCTCTACTTGATAGCTACGTCTTTTTTGTTCAAGTGATTTGATATTTGTCAGAACTCGATCTAAAAGCTGATAACCTCGCTCGACGCATATTTTCTGATTAAAATAGGCCTCTCGATAGTCAACTTTGTCATCTTCCGGTTTAGCATTTTTCTTTTTCTCTTTTTGCCAAGCAATGAATGCGGATTCAACCAATGGCTCTTCTAGCTTGATTTCAATACTGCCTAACGATCGCCTCAGGTACTCCATGAACGTTTGATTAAAGAGAAACCATTCTCCATTCTTCAAAAAATATTGTTGCTCTTCGTATTCGATTGGGCAGTCAAGAATTTCCTTCAGTGATCGCGTAAAACGTCCTGTATCTTCGTTTTTGAATTGAATAGTAACGTTGTTAATATCAGTTATATCGGGATGTTCTGCCAAGAAATCCGAGATGGACTGGATATCTATATTATTACCCAAAGTCTTGCGATAGTTACTGCCTTCTCCCTTCGCTTTAATTTCATAATCATAATCATGAAAGCTAAAGCAAATTGCTATGCCATGTACCTGAAACTCTTCAATTATAACTTCACCGCTTGCATTGGTGAGGTGTTCAAGTAGTAGCTTGTCAAGTTCACTTGTTGCCTCGGCTCCAACTGATTCAAGCTTAGGTAAATGTATAATCTTTTCACCACAGAAACTTTCATCAATCAGCTGAAAAATTGCGGACAACTCCAAAGGTTGTTTATCCATATCCATCTGAATGGAATCGGCAAAAATTATATTGCGATCGCCCCATATTTCCTTGTTAGCTGCCTTGAGCTTTAAGTGGTCGACCGATTCGCCTGCCTCATAGCTATCTTTCTGAAAGCGTTGATAGGAGGACACGTCTTGTCGTTTTGTGCCCGTGAAGTAGCGGCTTTTTTTCAGCAATATCGAGCTCTCGTCTGCAACATGTAATGCAAGATCGATTCCAAAATCGAGGTGAATAAATTTCGAGAGATAAAAGTGGGACTTTCCTAAGCTTACAGCATAAATCTTTTCTTCGTCCTCTAGATTTTGGCACAGCAGAACGCCAAAATTAAAAGTGTTTTTTGGTTCTTTTACATTATCGTTGAAAAATTCTTTATAGGTTTCCCACCACCAAACATCATTCCCTTTGATGTTTTCTGAAAAATAGAAAGTTTTAGAATAATTGAAAGCCGGAAGAGTCTTTTGCTCAACTAGCCCTACGGATTTAAGCTTTTCTTTAAGTTCTTTTATCTTATGATGTTTAATTTTATAGATATTATAAGTGTTTGGCATGTCGTTTCCATTCGAAGATGGCCGGATCCGAATGAGAAGTTGCCATTTGCCAGCATGGACTGCAACACCTTATTTTCTGAAAGTATATTCTTCAATAGAATCAGTAATTTAGAAGTTTTCAATACATCACCTACTCCGAACCGGAGCGCTCACTGCGCGCCCCCACCAGCGAGGCGATATGCGGAAGTGCCGGATATGGAGCTGACAAAACTGAACCCGGCCGGGTGCCTTTGCCCGTCAAATTCAGCGGAAGCCTCTTAAAGTGGAATTGAATCTTGGGTTGAAAGAACCAGAGACGAACCAGTTGGGCATGGTAGCCGACCACGATGACTATGCTGGGGCCCATAAAATAAATCGCAAATGTCTGCTTCTGGCCAATAGCAGTCACTCCCAAGCACCGTCACTCCCTCCCAAACCGCCCCACCGAAAACAACGAAAGATCCAGCTCACTCTCCCCCCGCAAACACCACTGCGCAAACGCCTCCCCCAGCGCCGCCGAGTGTTTGAACCCGTGCCCGGAGCACGCCGACACCACCAACGTGTGCTGCAACCGTGGATGCTCATCAATGATGAAATGCCGATCCGGCGTGACGGTGTAGGCGCAAACCGCTGACTTCACCACCCGATCCGTCAGTCCGGCAATGCGCCCCTGCACCTGCTGCTCGTACATCTCGCGTTCTTCCTCGGCCGAGACTGTGCGATCCAGAGTTTCAGGCGTGGATGCGCTGTGATAGTGCGCCGTAGCGACCTTCAAACTGCCCTCCCCCGGCAATGCGGGAAAGCCATAGAAATCGTCGTCCGGGCCGTGAGTGAAGATGAACGTGGGTGAGTGGCCGACCAGTTTTGCGTCGGGCTCGGTTTCGAACCAGAACAGTTTTTGCCGATAGACGCTGAGCAGTCTGTCGAACGGCGCGCCGAGCAAGCCGCCCGCCCAGTTGCCGGCGGTGACCACCAGTTTGTTCGCCCGCACGGTGCGCTGGTCGGTGGTGACGGTGACGCCCTCTACGTCCGAGCTGATGTGGGTCACGGTCTCGCCCTTGTACAGCGTGGCGCCGTGTTGTTCGGCCAATCTGAGTTGTACATCGATGCAGCGTTCGGGCCGTACAAAACCGCCTTCGGGCTCGAAGTAGCCAATGGCGTCGTCGCGCACCTGGGCAAACTGCGGAAAGCGCTGGCGGATCTGGGCAGCGTTGAGGACTTCGTGTTTGATGCCGTAGGTCTGTGCCAGTGCGATGGTGCGCAGGGTGAAGTCGGTTTCGTCGGCGGGGTCGAAGTCGGGGCTAGAGGTCAGCACCAGCAGGCCGGTCTGTTCGAACAGGGACTCGCCCGACAGCGCTTCCAGTTCACGCCAGATGCGGTGGGAGTTGCGCACGATGGGCACGTATTGCGCGCCCTCGCCCACGGACAGCCGGGTGATGCGGGTGTCGCCATGGCTGGAGCCGAATGTGTGCGGCGGATGGTGGCGGTCGATGCCGACCACGTTGACCCCGGCCTTCGCCAGTTGATACACCGTGGCCGCGCCCATGGCGCCGAGGCCGATGACCAGTGCTTCGCATCGTTCCATGATTGATTTCCGCTCAGGCAAAAGAGCCACAGTGAAGCGGATCAGGCGACGGAAAACAATCCGCTGAAAGCCGCGCTCAGGCAAAAACGCGAAAAACCAAAAGCCGTGCGATTACCGGCCAGACTCGTTTGTCCCGCCTTGCATCGCGGCATACCCTCTGACGCCAATAAAAACCATAAGAGAGAGTCCCGCCTTGATCCGTTTCTGCAAAACCTCGCTGTGCCTCGCCGTTCTGTCCTCCTTCGTTGCCACTGCCAGCCATGCCGCCGATGCGCCTTGGGTCGATGGCGCCGTGAGCGCGGTCAATCAAGAAGTTGTCGATCTGCGCCACACGATTCATCAGCATCCAGAGCTGGGCAATCTAGAGTTCAAGACTGCCGCGCTGGTGGCCGAACGGCTCAAAGCATCGAACATTGAAGTGCGCACCGGGGTCGGCAAGACGGGTGTTCTGGGGGTGCTGAAAGGCGGATTGCCGGGGCCGGTGGTGGCGTTGCGCGCGGACATGGACGCACTGCCGGTCAAGGAGATGACGAACCTGCCGTTCGCCAGTCAGGCCACCAGCACGCGGCTGGGCAAGAGCGTGCCGGTGATGCACGCCTGCGGGCACGACACCCACACCGCGATGTTGCTGGGCGCCGCGAAAGTGCTGGCCGAGCATCGGGATCAGGTGCGTGGGACGGTGGTGTTTCTGTTTCAGCCGGCCGAGGAAGGTGCGGCCGATGTCGATGAATTCCAGACGGACACCCTGATCGGCGCGCAAGCGATGATCCGCGATGGCGCGCTCGATTCGCCCAAGGTTGAGGCGGTGTTCGGGGTGCATGTGATGGCGGGTTATCCGACCGGGCATCTGTTCTACAAATCCGGAACCGTGCTCAACAGCAGCGACTCGTTTCGCATCACGGTCAAGGGCCAGCAGACTCACGGTTCGGCGCCCTGGAGCGGTGTCGATCCGATTGTCGCCAGTCAAGGCATCATCAGCGGATTGCAGACGCTGGTCAGTCGGCGCGTCGATCTCACGCAGGGCATGGGCGTGATCAGTGTCGGCACGATCAACGGCGGCTCGGCGGCCAATATCATTCCCGAGACTGTGGAAATGACCGGGACCATTCGCACCAACAACCCTGATATCCGCAACACGATCCTGAAAAAAATGCCGCCGCTGGTGAACAGCATCGCCAGCGCCTACGAGACCCAGGCCAATCTGCTGCTGGTAAACAATGCGCCGGTGACCACCAACGATCCGGCCCTGACCGAAGCCATGATCCCGGCCCTTGAGCTGGCAGCACCGGGCAAGGTCGAGCGCCTGCCCGCCTCGCTGTCGCCGAGCGAAGACTTCTCCTATTACGCACGCAAGGTGCCGGGACTGTTCGTGTTCCTCGGCGCCACGCCGGAAGGCCAGGACATGAGTAAAGCGCCGAACAACCACAGCCCCTACTTCACCGCCGATGACGCGACAATGGCCACCGGGGTGAAGGCGCATGTGCAGTTTGTGCTCAATTATCCGGGCCGGGGTCAGCGGGGCTGATTGGCTTATGTGAAAAGGGGGCGGATGTATTCTCGTGAATACATCCGCCCCCTTTGCTCTCCGCAGTTTCAGTACTTCGCACAGGTGCCCATGAAATACTCCAGACCGCTCGGGAAGGTGACATTCAGCAGGGCTCCCAGTGCCGCTACCTGATCCTCACTCAGTAACAACTCACCAGGTTCCAGTGCGCTCAGGGGCTTGGATTCAATGAGCTGTGTAACTTTTTCATTCATTTCGCTACCGCCGATATCCAACTCGAACTGCAGCGTGTCGTCTTGGACGTCATCCGGGTAAAAGCCGGTTATTGAAAGAAAGAGCATGGCTTGACCCCTTTACTGTCAGTCAGGCTGTCTGTCGGTGCTAGCTGTAATCAAACGAAATTTGATAGTCGTTGGTACTCAGAGCGATCTGATGCTGAAAGTACGGCTGAATGGTCGCAACCCACTTTTCGACGACGTTGAAGCTGCCATTATTGATGTTGCCCTCTACTGGAATGCCTAGGGCATTCAATACTGATTCATCATCCCCCAGATCTCTTGACGACTCCTCGCCCTGGAATTCCTGGGTTGCTGCGTCGTACCACTCCAGTCTCAGTTCCAGTCCCATCTCGTCCTCACAGATATCTTTTTTTGATGCTTCTTTCTTTTATAGGTCCTTCGCGTTGCTCACCCGTGTAGGGATCGAAGGCCCCTAGGTGAGTCCCATCGCTTCGGTACATTTCTAGCTCTCCATGCCTTGAGTCCCATTCGTAGATTTTCTTTCCTTTGGCATCTGTCCAACGCTTGCGAAGTCCTCCTCCGCCCTGAACCGGATTTTTGTCTCTAACTTTTTTCAGGTCTGGAAATGCGGTGATTTGCTCTGTAGTCGGCGGCTTATGGTAGCTATGGCCTGCAGGTGCCAAACCTTTACGTGCGGTGCTCAGTACAACGTATAACGGTTTTACCCCCGACCCCACCGGAAACACCAGAATGAAATCCCGATACTCCGGCGGATAAACCGGATTCACCAGAATCCCGTCCGCCGCTTTCGTCGGCGGATACACCCAGATATGCGGCGCCTGCGGAGCAGCCTCCAGTGCCGGAATACCAAGAATGTCGGAACCGTCCACGGCGGGCGTCCAGACCAGCTCAACACCTTCACCAAGGTCTGCAATAAACCGGCTACCACGTGCCGTGAACTGCACGACATCTACCATTTCCCAATCGCGATTCTTGCCCGTGTAGAAGCCGTAACCCTTGAGGCTCCCGTCGGCCTGCTGTTCAACACGCAAGCGCACACGGGTTCGGGCCTGTTTGAGGGCGAGCAACTGGTCTTCGGTGTAAAGCGCGCTGTCGCCCAGGTTCGAGGGCATGAACATCGCCACCAAACCGAGCAGCGGGCTGATGACAGCAGCAGAGGCCATCGCGGGCAACGCCTTGAACGCTTCCCCCGCAAGGGCAAAAGTGCCCAGCCCCGCAGGAATTGCCGTGCCGCTGATTTTCTTGAGTGCAACGCCACCGCTGTCATCGGCTTCCCGGCCACCCAGCAAAATCAGCTCGCCGTAATCCTTCAGGCTGTCAGTCGGCACCATCCCCGAAGGATTCGAGTAATCGATGATCGCGTCCGGCAACCTACAGGACTTGGCAAACACGCAGCCGGCACGCACCGCATCAGGCTTGTTCGCCGCCACCTCACGGCTACGCTCGAAAGCATCCTGTCTCGCCAGCATGGCGTCGTACTTGTTTTGTCGTTCTTGCTGATCGGCCAGTTCGGTGGCCGTCATGTAGCGGTAGGTGACGTGATGCCCGTCGCCTGCCGGTGGGTTGTAAACCCGGGGAATGTCCTTTTGACCAGCCACTGATTGTCCTTTCGTTCATGCATCGGCAGCCCCTCGCAAGAGGCTGCACGACGTTAACGAAGCAGGAAAATCGTGGCTGTAGGACGTATCTCTAAAGACGTGGGGATTGTTCGACGTGAACGAATTGCATCTCGGCAACGACCGCCTCAATCACACACAAAGCCGTCGGCGACAGGCTTCTACCCTGCAAACTCACCACGCCAATTTCAGAATGAAATCCCGGCCTGTCGACAACATGAAGCTCAATCAAACGCCCCACCCGAACGTCTTCGGCCACGGCGCCATGGATGACGCCGAGGATGGTGTCGGTTGAGCCAGCGACGGTCTTGAGCAACGCCACATCATCACACTCAAGCACGATGGGCAGCGCCTGGCGGGTGGAGATGCCGAGGGTTCGGGCGGTCTCGAGTTTCACCACTTCCGGCAGGCGCGTCGTGGCGATGCCGTAGCCTTCCAGTTCGCCCATCTGCACTTTACGCCCGGCCAGCGGGTGCTCCGGACGTACGAAGAAGCCTGCCGAAACCTGGCCCAGCGAACGGATCAGCAGATCGGATTCCGCCGTGAAATTGCGGATATCGGCAACGAAGAATTCGATCGCCTCAGCGCGCAGCCGCGCCTCGAGAATCTGCCAGTTGTTCACTTCCACGCGCAGGGTGACCGCCGGGTGATCCTGACGCAGTCGCGGCACCACTTGATGCATCAACATCGCAGCCGGGAACGGGCCGACGCCAAAGGCGAGGCTGCCCAGTTGGCGATCGCTGTAGAGCGCCATGTCCCGCTCCAGCGAACGGGCATCGAACAGCAGCCGCCGCGCCCGCTCGATCAGGAACTCCCCCGCCGGCGTCGGGCGTACGTCGCCGGTGTCGCGATCGAACAGGCGCTGCCCGGTTTCGCTTTCCAGCGCCTGAATGCTGCGGCTCAGGGCCGGCTGGCTGAGGTGCACGCGCTCGGCCGCGCGGCCGAAATGGCGTTCATCGGCCAGTGCGAGAAGGTGTGAAAGTCGTTTAAGGTCCATTCGCCCGATGCTAGCGACGCATTATCCGGATGTAAACAATGCATTGGATACATCACCGCCCTGTCCCTAGGCTGGAGCGCATTCGACCCTCGGAGAACAACAAGAATGAAACCGACCCTCTACACGATCATTGCCCTGACGCTGGTGTCCCTCGGCGGCTGTGACAACAAGCCGAGCGTCGCTGCGGGAGATGCCACGCCCGCCACGGCAGCGGTGATCCAGGCGTCGATCAAGGGCCTGGACCTCAGCGACAACCGGGATATGGAAGATGCCCAGCGTGGTTTCATCGCCCGCCCCACCGGCAAGATCCTTGGCTCCGACGGCAATGTCCTGATCGATTTCGATGCGTACCGCTTCGTCGAAGGCCAGGCGCCAGCCACCGTCAACCCGAGCCTGTGGCGGCACGCGATGCACAACGCGCAGATCGGCCTGTTCAAGGTCCGCGACGGGATTTACCAGTTGCGCGGTTTCGACATCGCCAACATGACGCTGATCGACGGGCAAACCGGCTGGATCGTGGTCGACCCGCTGACCTCCCGTGAATCTGCCGCAGCGGCGTTGGCATTTGCGCGCGAGCATCTGGGCAACAAGCCCGTCACCGCGATCATTTTCACCCACGACCATGCCGACCATTTCGGCGGTGTGCTGGGCATCACCTCGAGCAGCGAAGTGGCCCAGCGCAACATTCCCATCGTCGCGCCCGCCGGGTTCATGGAGGAAGCCACCAGCGAAAACATCCTGGCGGGTCCGGCGATGGCGCGGCGTTCGATGTATCAGTTCGGCAAGAACCTGACGCCGGGCGCCACCGGCATTGTCGACACCGGGCTGGGCAAGAACGTCGCCTACGGCAGCATGGGCATCCTGCCGCCGACGCAGATCATCGACCAGCCGATCCAGCCGCTGGAGCTCGACGGCGTCAGCTTCGTGTTCCACAACATGCCCGGCGCGGAAGCCCCGGCCGAGCTTACCTTTTCGATCCCCGCGCTCAAGGCGTACGGCGGTGCGGAGCTGCTGGCGCAGACCATGCACAACCTGCTGCCGATCCGTGGCGCCAAGGTGCGCGATGCGCTGCGCTGGTCCGACTACACGCAAATCGCCCTCGACGAGCTGGGCGACACCGAGGTCTACTTCGGTCAGCACAACTGGCCGATCTGGGGCAACGAGCGGATCCGCGAATTCATCACCAAGCACCGCGACGTCTACAAATACCTGCATGACCAGACCGTGCGCCTGATGAACGCCGGCTATACCCCCAACGAGATCGCCGACAAGATCCAGTTGCCGGATTCGCTGGCCTCGTACTTCGGCACTCGCGGCTATTACGGCGACCTGCGCCACAACGTCAAGGCGATCTACCAAATGTACCTGGGCGCCTACGATGGCAACCCCGCGCACTTGAATCCTCTGGTGCCCAAGGAATCCGCCAAGCGCTACGTCGAATTGATGGGAGGTAACGCCAAAGTAGTTGAAGCCGCCCGCGTGGCCTATGACAAGGGCGAATACCGCTGGGTCGCCGAACTGCTGGATCAGGCCGTGCTCGTCAAACCCGACGACACGGCCGCGAAGGAACTGCTGGCCCGCGCGTACGAACAGATGGGCTATCAGGCGGAATCGGCGACCTGGCGCAACAGCTACCTGACGGCGGCCATGGAGCTGCGCAACGGCCCGCCAGCCAAGGGCGTCAAACGCTCCGACCTGATCGAACTGATGAAGCAGACGCCCACCGAACGCTTCCTCGAAGCCATGGCCGCGAGCCTCGACGGGCCGGCGGCGGATGGCAAGAACTGGACGTTCAATCTGGTGCTGACCGATACGAATGAATCGTTCGTGCTATGGATCGAGAACGCCGTGCTGCACTACCGAAAAGGCCCGACCGCGGCGAACGCCAACACAACGCTGACCGTCACCAAGGACCTGTTCGTCCAGCTGCTGGGCGGCACCGCCGGACTCAAGGAAACGCTAACTTCCGATGATCTGAAAGTGGATGGCAGCAAGGTCGATCTCGTGAGATTTCTGGGGCTGCTGGAGAAGGCGCCGGGGAATTTCGCGATTGTCGCCCGTGCAGGAAACTGACCCACCGAGGCCATTGATCGACGGAACACGCGGTCGATGGCCTCTGGACGCTTACCCAAGAAAAATCCAATGAAAACCGGAGGCTCGGGCAAAGCTTTCCGTTGAATTGTTCAGCATCCTGCGCAACCCGATCGCCGCGAAGCCATCCAGCGTATGGAAGTAGAATCAGCACCCGACCAAAACCCGGAACCCATCGTTTTCATCATCGATGATGACGCCCCTCTGCGCGAGGCACTTGGCAGCCTGTTGCGCTCCATCGGCCTGCAGGTCGAGCTGTTCGGTTCGGTCGCCGACTTCATGAAATTCGAGCGACCTGACCTGCCCAGTTGCCTGGTGCTGGATGTGCGATTGCAAGGCACCAGCGGGCTGGTCTTTCAGCAGGCGCTCGCCGACGCCAAAATCGGTCTGCCGATCATTTTCATGACCGGGTACGGCGACATCGCCATGACCGTTCGCGCCATGAAAGCCGGTGCCGTCGACTTCCTGGAAAAACCGTTTCGCGAGCAGGCAATGATCGATGCCGTCGTCGCCGCGCATACGCGGGACAGGTCGCGCCGCGAGTGCGAACGCCGCCATCAAGAGTTGCGCACACGCCACGGGACACTGACGGTCAGAGAACAATCGGTGATGGCATTGGCCGTTTCGGGCCTGATGAACAAACAGATCGCCAGTGCCATCGGCCTGAGCGAGATCACCGTGAAAATCCATCGCAGCCAGGCCATGCGCAAAATGCGTGCGCAGTCGTTCGCCGATCTGGTTCGAATGGCCGAAAGTCTGGGTATCAACCATTAGATGTAACGCTCTTGTTCAGCGCACATTGAAAGTTGTTTATATACGTTGGTATGACTTCTCCATACGCTGGAAGGATAAAACCAGACTTATGCAACATGGTTGATCCCTACCGCCAACAGTAAAATCCCTCCATCAAATGCAACGCCCTGCAAAGTCATTGACTTCGCGGTTTCCGTTCGCGCCGAAACTTGTCCACCCACTTATTAACGCAGGGATGGCTGAACAACATGTATGACTTTTTTGAAGACTCGCATCGCGTGCTGAAGCTGTCCCACGTATTGCTGATCGGCGGTCTGGGCATGTTGATGGCGGGGATTTTCCTGGCTTATGTGTTTGACGCTCACCTGACCTTGCCCACGCTGGTCGGTGCGCACGGGATGACGATCCTCGGGCCGACCGCGATCAAGTTGGGTTATGTGATGCGCCTGATTGCACATAACCGAATTCGCCTGGCCACGCAGGAACATGGCATTCCTCATTAGAAGTAATCGATTGAATTAAAACCTGTCTGGTTGCACCCGGAAGTTCATTAACGAAATCCCACCACGACTCAGGATGATCACGATGAAAACTATTGGATTGGTATTACCCGTCGCCATTGTTTCAGCCACCTGGATAGTTGCCACTCATGCATTCGGCGCAAATTGCCTGCCCGACATGCCGGTTGCCAACAGGCAGGAAACCAGTGCTCCGGATTCAGAAACTTCATCAGTGCAACAGTACCGGGCCAGAAAGGCGCCTACGCAGATTGCCGAAGGGGGTTCGGATCGGCTGATGGAACGGCGCGTCGCCGAGGGCGGATCGGACCGACTGATCGAACGTCGCGTTGCCGAAGGTGGCTCCGATCGCCTGATCGAACGCCGTGTTGCCGAAGGCGGCTCCGATCGCCTGATCGAACGTCGCGTTGCCGAAGGTGGCTCCGATCGCCTGATCGAACGTCGCGTTGCCGAAGGCGGCTCCGATCGCCTGCTCGAACGCCGTGTTGCCGAGGGCGGATCCGATCGCCTGATCGAACGCCGGGTAGCCAGCAATCAGTACGACGCCGCGATGAACATGCGAATGCATTTCTCGATGGACTGACGTGATTTCACCGAAATCGATCCGCAGGATCAGGCAAGTAATCGGTAGAAATGCACTACAGGCTGTGCGAGCAATCCGGGAAGAATGGTCCTTCGACACATTCATCAAGGACTACTCCCATGCTCGTACACGCCTACGGTGCCCACGCCGGCGATAAACCCCTTGAGCCGATGCAGATCAATCGCCGCGCGCCGGCGGCCCATGATGTGCAGATCGATATCGCCTTCTGCGGCATCTGCCACTCCGACCTGCACCAGGTGCGCGCCGAATGGGCCGGGACGCAATTCCCGTGCGTACCCGGGCACGAGATTGTCGGCCGCGTGTCGGCGGTCGGCGCCCATGTGTCCGACTATAAGGTCGGTGATCTGGTGGGGGTCGGCTGCATCGTCGACAGCTGCAAACACTGCGACGACTGCGAAACCGGTCTGGAAAACTACTGTGACGGCATGATCGGCACCTACAACTTCCCGACCCCGGACGCACCGGGCTGGACCCTTGGCGGTTATTCGCAAAACATCGTGGTGCATGAGCGTTACGTGCTGCGCATCCGCCATCCTGAAGCTCAACTGGCCGCCGTCGCGCCGCTGCTGTGTGCGGGCATCACCACGTACTCGCCGCTGCGTCAGTGGAACACCGGGCCGGGCAAAAAGGTCGGTGTGGTCGGTATCGGTGGCCTGGGCCACATGGGCATCAAACTGGCCCATGCGATGGGCGCGCATGTCGTGGCGTTCACCACCTCCGAGTCCAAGCGCGAAGCCGCCAAGGCACTGGGCGCCGATGAGGTCGTGGTGTCGCGCAACGCCGAGGAAATGGCCGCGCACACCAAGAGCTTCGACTTGATCCTCAACACCGTCGCCGCGCCTCACGATCTCGATGCGTTTCTGGTGCTGCTCAAGCGCGATGGAGCCCTGACGCTGGTCGGAGCCCCCGCCTCGCCGCATCCGTCACCGAACGTGTTCAACCTGATCATGAAGCGCCGGACCATCGCCGGTTCGATGATCGGCGGTATTCCGGAAACTCAGGAGATGCTGGATTTCTGTGCCGAGCACGGCATCGTTTCCGACATCGAGCTGATTCGCGCGGACCAGATCAACGCGTCCTACGAGCGGATGCTGCAGGGCGATGTGAAATATCGTTTTGTGATCGATAACGCGACGCTGGCTGGCTGAACCGTTACTCCGGCAACCCCGCCAACCGCAAACCTTCGGCAAACCGGGCAACATCTTCAGGCCGTTGAATGGGCAGCCACGCGCTCAGGCTGGACACCCGCAAGGTCGGGTCCAGCTGACGCACCCGTTCCATGGCCTGCCCGGCTTTGTCGGCTCGCCCGCCCAGCGCATTGCTTGCGGCGATCAAGGCCGGCGCTGCCAATAGACTGGGCAGGTTTCCCTGCGCTTTCTCGGCCCAGGAAGCCGAGAGGTCAAAACGACCGGCGAAGAAATGCGCCAGCGCCATCCCGACCTGCATGCGGAACATTTCCGGATCCAGCGGGCTCAGACGCACGGCATGTTCGAGGTTGGCAATGGCGGCGTCGGTTTCGCCACGCAAGGCACGCAGGATACCGCCGAGAAACCACGCTGGGGCCAGGTTGGGATTGAGCAGTCGAGCCCGATCGAGCAAGGCGATGCCACAGTCGACATCCCCGGTCAGATGGGCCAGGGCATGACCGCTGCGGGTCAGCGCCACGGCGTCGTCGCGCCCCAGTTCCACACCCATTCGTGCCAGCCGCGCACCTTCGGCGATTTCCCGGGGCCGGTCGGTCATCCAGCCGTTGAGCTTACGCCAGAAGTGGCACCACGCAGCCATGCCATACGCCGAGGCAAATTCCGGATCCAGTTCAAGCGCCCGGTAGAACAGCGCCAATGACTGCTCGATCGCCTCACGGGTGCCGATATGCAGCTTGGCCGTACCACGCAGGTAATAATCGTAGGCATCGAGGCTGTCAGTGGGCTTGCGTTTGGCCCGCTCGATTTCCGCGCGCTCCAACTGCGGCGCGATGGCGCCCACGACGCTTTCGGCCACTTGATCCTGGAGTTCGAAAATATCGTCGAGCAGGCCTTCGAAGCGCTCGGCCCACAGGTGCGTTCCGCTGCAGGTATCAATCAACTGGCCGGTGATGCGGATCTTGTTGCCGCACTTGCGCACGCTGCCTTCCAGCACATAACGCACACCCAGTTCCTGACCGACACCTCGCGCATCCACCGCCCTGCCCTTGTAGGTGAAGCTGGAGTTGCGAGCGATGACGAACAGCCAGCGCATTCGCGACAACGCGGTGATGATGTCTTCGACGATGCCGTCGGCGAAGTAGTCCTGTTCGGGGTCGCCGCTGAGGTTCTGGAATGGCAGGACGGTGATCGAAGGCTTTTCCGGCAGGACAAGTGTCGCGGCCACCTCGGGTTTCGCAGGCGCTTCAGGCGTATTGACAGGGCTATCGCACGGGATGATTTCACCGACAAAGCGATAGCCCTTGCGCGGCACCGTGCGCACCAGACGTTGTTGCTCACCGGTGTCGCCGATGGCCTTGCGCACGGCGTTGATGTGGCTGGTGATGGTCGACTCGGAAACGATCCGGCCACTCCACACAGCGCTCAACAGTTCGTCCTTGCTGACCACCCGCTCGCGGTTGCTGACCAGCAGCAACAGCAGATCGAAGACCTGCGGCCCGACAGTCACAACCTCCCCGCGCCAGGTCAGTTCCCGGCGCTGCTGGTCGAGCACGTAGTCTTCAAACACGAATGGCACGGTGGCTGTTCTCTTGTCTGGCGCCCCCGACTCCGTGTCCGAGCGGGCGATTGTCGTGCGCTCAATGATACGGCAGACCCTGGGCCACCGCACCGGTCTGCACGCTGGTCTACGCGTCTGCCGACGGATTGGCCTGTCTGGACAAAAAAACAAGGCAAATCCAAGGTCACCACAAGGATTCGCCCGAGCGCCACAGGCATGCTCAACCCACATCGACAGCAATGGTTGCCGTCGGCAAGTGGAGAGATGCCATGAAGATCGTCGTTATCGGAGGCACCGGCCTCATCGGATCGAAACTTGTGAACAATCTGCGCGAACGCGGCCACGACGCCCGCGCCGCCTCCCCTAACACCGGCGTCAACAGCATCACCCGCGAAGGCCTGGCCGAAGCGATGGACGGCGCCCAGGTGGTGGTCGACGTTTCCAACGCCCCTTCGTGGGAAGACCAAGCCGTACTCGACTTCTTCGAGACCTCCACCCGCAACCTGCTCGCCGCCGAAGCCGCCGCCGGGGTTCGCCATCACGTGGCGCTGTCGATCGTCGCCAGTGAGCGCTCGCCTGCCAACGGCTACTTCCGCGCCAAGGTCGCGCAGGAGAACCTGATCAAGGCGTCGAGCATTCCGTACACCCTAGTGCGAGCCACGCAATTCTTCGAATTTGTCGGCGGCATCGCCCAATCCGCCACCGTCGGCGAGGAAGTGCGCCTGTCCCCGGCGTTGATTCAGCCCATGGCTTCTGACGACGTCGCCGCTGCACTGACAGATGTGGCACTGGCAGCGCCGATCAACGGCACGCAGGAAATTGCCGGCCCCGAAGCCATGCCGCTCGACGAGCTGGTCCGGCGTTTTTTCCGCGCCACCCACGACACCCGCAAAGTGATCCCGGACGTGCACGCCCGTTACTTCGGCGATGTGCTCGACGACCAGTCGCTCACCCCCGGCAGCAGCAATCCACGCCTGGGCCCAACCCGCTTTGAAGACTGGCTGGCGAAATCGACCCAGCGCTGAAACACCCCACCTGATTTGAAGGAGTATCGCCATGTTCAGCCGAATCCTGCTGGCCGCCACGTTTGCGGCCCTTTCAATCTCATCCGTCTCGGCCGCCGAGCCGCAGGGGGGCAAGGTCACCGTGGTGTTCGACCGCGCCCTGCCCAACGTTCCCGGCAAATCCATGCGGGGCGTGCTGGTGGAATACGCGCCCGGTGGATCGTCGCCGGCGCACTTTCATCCGAAGTCCGCGTTCATCTACGCCACGGTGCTAGAGGGCGCCGTGCGCAGCAAGGTCGGCGACGCGCCGGAGAAAGTCTACAAGGCCGGGGAAAACTTCGTCGAACAACCGGGTGATTTCCACGCGGTGAGCGCCAATGCCAGCACCACCGAACCGTCCCGTCTGCTGGCGGTGTTCGTGCTCGACAGCAGCGAGACCGAACTGGTCAAACCCGTCAAGCCGTAACCGATCCATTCGCCAATCCACCTTCGGCAGCCCGACTGCCGGAGGTGTCGGCTTTGAGCAGGACCCCGATCATGAACGCGCCCCAGCCCACCACCGCCAGCACGACGCAGTCCGAAACGACGCCCGCGACACCGCGCCAAGGCAAGCGCAAGGCGGCAGGACTGCTGTTGTGCGCCGCCGCTCTGGCGATTGTGGCGGGCGGTTATGCCGTGCTGTACGGCGGCAAAAGTATCTCGACCGACAACGCCTATGTGCGTGGCGATGTCACGTCCCTGGCGGCCAAGGTTGCCGGCTACGTCACCCGCGTCGAGGTGCGCGACAACCAGTCGGTGCAAAGCGGCGACGTGCTGTTTCGCATCGACGATCAAGACTATCGCGCCCGCCTCGCCCAGGCCGAAGCCAACTTCAAGTCGGCGCAGGCGCGCCTCAGTGATGTCGATGCCCAGACGCAACTGCAACATGCGCAGATCCGTCAGGCCGAGGCCGAGCGCCGCTCCGCCGCCGCGCAGATGAACCTCGCCGGCAAGACCCACGACCGCAACCGCAAACTGATCGCCAGCAATGCCGTGAGCATGGCGCTGGTCGATGAGACGGCGGTGGCCCAGACGCGCGCCTCTGCGGCGGTGGACGCTGCTTCGGCGTCGGTCGAGGCTCAGCGCCAACGCCTCGCCGTGCTGCTGGCCCAGCGCGGCGCGGCCCTCGCGGCCATGGCGCAGGCCGAGGCGGCGCAGGATCTGGCCCGGATCGACCTGGACAGCACCGTGGTGCGTGCGCCCGTCACCGGGGTGGTCGGTAACCGTCAGGTGCGGGTCGGCCGTTACGTCACGCCGGGGGTGGCCTTGCTCGACATCGTTCCGGTGCAGGACGTGTGGGTCGTGGCCAACTTCAAGGAAACCCAGCTGGAGCATATCCAGCCCGGTCAGCCGGTGCGGATCACCGTCGACGGCTACCCCGACGACGCGCTGGAGGGCGTGGTCGACAGCTTTGCCCCCGGCAGCGGCTCGGCCTTCAGCCTGTTGCCGACCGACAACGCCACGGGCAATTTCGTCCGGGTGGTGCAGCGGGTGCCGGTGAAAATCCGCCTCGCCAACAACCCTTTGCCGGGGCGCATCGTGCCGGGGCTGTCGGCGCGGGTCGACGTGGAGCGTGGAGACGGGTCATGAACCGGTCTGCCGCAGCCCGGCCCGGCGTGTTGTTGATGATCGGCATTCTGCTGGCCAGCCTCACCGAAGCGATCGCCGGCACTGCGCTGGTGCTGGGCCGTAACGACATCATCGGTGACACCGCCGCCACACCTGACGAATTTGCCTGGCTGGACATCGGCTACACCGGGTTCAAGCTGATCGGTTTCCTTACGGCGTCGTGGCTGCTGGCGCGCTTCGCCCCGCGCAACGTCATCGTCGCTGCGACCCTGGCCATGGGGTTGGCCTGCGCCATCGCTGCCGGCAGCACGTGGCTCGATCTGCTGATAGCGCTGCGCATCCTGCAGGGTTTTGCCGGCGGCACACTGCTGGTGGCCGCTCAGGTGCTGATCTTTCGCAGCTACCGGCGCCAGCTGCAACCCGCGCTGCAAGCGCTGTTCGCCATCGGTGCAGTGGTCGCCTCCGCCACGTTGACGCCCGCCCTGCAAGGCTGGCTGGTCGACAGCCAGTCATGGAACTGGATTTTCCTCAGCGTCGTGCCGCTGGCCATGATTGCCAGCGGACTGTTACTGATCACGGCCACCCCGACACCCGCCCGAGCCAGCCAGCATCCATTCGACGGTCTGGGCGTGCTGCTGAGCGCCACCGCCCTGCTCTGCTTCACCTACGTGCTCAGCCAGGGCGAACGCTGGGACTGGTTCGAAGCGCCGCGCATCGTCTGGCTGACGCTGCTCGGCAGCGCAGCCCTGCTGGGGTTTCTGGGCCAGCAACTGTTAAGCAACGGCAAAGGCGTGCTCGACTTCAGTCTGTTCAGGTCGAGCGATTTCTCGTTCGCCTTCATTGTCAGCTTCGTCGCAGGTGCAGCGCTGTTCGGCAGCGCCTACCTGATTCCAGCCTTTGCCGTGTCGGTGCTCGGTTTCACCCTGACCGACGCCGGCCTGCTGTTGTTGCCCAGCGGCGCACTGTTTGTCGGCGCGCTGCTGATCGCGGCCTGGCTGATGCAGGCGCGCGGCGTGGCGCCGTTTGCCACGGTGCCGTTTGGCATCCTGATGATCATGATTGCCATGTGGCTGTTGTCCGGTTCGACCCGCGAAAGCGGCAGCGCAGACATGATGGGCGCCATCCTGCTGCGTGGGCTGGGGCTGGGCTTTCTGTTTCTGTCGATCACCCTGATCGCGTTCACTCACCTCAACAGCCGCAATCTGGCGGCCGGTATCGGCCTGTTCAATACCGGCCGGCAACTGGGCGGTCTGATCGGCGTGGCCGGGCTGCAAACGCTGATCGAACACGGGCATGCGGCCAACGCCGTGATCCTGGGCAGCAGCGTCACACCCGGCAGTCCCGCGCTCATCGAACGGCTGACAAGCACCGGCGCCTGGCTGACGGGCAAAGGCATGGAACCTGCGGCGGCGGCCCGTGCCGCGACCAGTCTGCTGGGGCGGACGGTGTCGGAGCAGTCGCTGGTGATCGCCTTCGACAGTGCGTTCATGGCAGTGACGTTGCTGTTTGCGGTGGCGGCGCCGCTGCTGGTGGCGATCAAGATCGGCTTTGCGAAACACGCCGGATCAAACCATTGATCTTTCGCCCCACACCCAGTAAAAAACCGTCTTCCCTTTCCGCCCTTGCAAGGAGCAGCGGATGCTCGAGCTCACCACGCAACGCCTGGACCTGCGCACGATGGTCGAATCCGACTGGCCGCTGTTCCTCAGGCTGCATTCCGAGCCGCAAACCATGCAGTACGTGTTCGGTGAAATCGCCGAGGACCAGGTGCGCAAAGGCTTCGAGCATCGGCTTCCGGCCTGGGGGCCGCAGTCGGATCACTGGTTGTGTCTGGTGGTGACCGACAGGGCCAGCGCGCAGGAACTGGGCGTGACCGGATTTCGCATCCTGTCGCCGGGGCATGCCGAGGTGGGTTGCCTGCTGTTGCCCGAGCATCAGGGCAAAGGCTTTGGCACCGAGTCGCGGCAGGCGATCATCGACTATGCCGCCGCCATCGGCCTGGACTCGTTGGAGTCGACCGTGACCGACGGTAATATCGCGTCCTGCAAGGTGTTGGAGAAATGCGGTTTTGTATTCGAGCGCCGCGTGCCGCAGGCCTATCAGATTGGAGATCGATGGTTTGACGACCTGATCTACCGCTATCAAATCAGCTGACCCCGTTTTATCAGCGACCGCCAAGGAGGCCCTCGTCGTGAATCCTTATCAATGCCTGCCACCCCGCGCTTTCTGGCGCACCGCCGTGGCTGACAAGCCCGCGCTGCACATCGATCAACTGTGGACGCCGCAGTTCGAAATCGGCAACAAGGACGCCGTCGTCACCGCCGGCTCGTGTTTCGCCCAGCACATCGGTCGTGCGCTGGTGGAGCGCGGCATGAACTGGCTGGAAGCGGAACCGGCCCCGGCCGAACTGCCCGCAGCCGACTGGAAGGCCCACAACTACGGGGTGTTCTCGTTCCGCACCGGTAATCTGTACACCCCGGCGATGCTGTGCCAATGGCTGGAATGGGCGCTGGGCGTGAGCCTGCCGCCCGACGAAACCTGGGCCCATGACGGGCGTTTCTTCGACCCGTTCCGCCCCGCCGTGGAGCCCGACGGTTTTGCCAGCGAGGACGCGCTGTTCGGATCGCGCGAAGCCACCCTCGACGCCATTCGCACCGCCCTGCGCCGGGCCAAAGTGTTCGTGTTCACTCTCGGTCTGACCGAAGCCTGGCAAAACCGTCAGACCGGTCTGGTGTACCCCGTGTGCCCCGGCACCGTGCGCGGCACCTTCGATCCGCAGCTGCACCGCTTCTGCAATTTCGGCTTCATGGACACCTATGGCGACATGGTTCGGGCGCTGGAGTTGATGCGTTCGATCAACCCGCAGCTGCGCGTTCTGCTGACCGTGTCACCAGTGCCCCTGACCGCGACCGCCACGGGCGAGCATGTGCTGAGCGCCACCACCTATTCCAAATCGGTTCTGCGCGCCGTCGCCGGGCAACTGTGCGAAGACCTGCACGACGTCGACTATTTTCCCTCCTACGAAATCATCACCGGTACACCGTTCAAGGGTGCGTTCTACCAACCCAACCAGCGCGAGGTCACGCCCGAAGGCGTGGCGTTCGTCATGCAGCAGTTTTTCGCCGGGCTCGATGCGGTTCAACCGGTGCACACGCCGGCCAGCGTGCCCTCCACCTGCGTGTCCAGCGAGGAGCTTGTCTGTGAAGACGCCGTGCTCGATTACTACGCCTAGGTTTCTGCTGCTGGGCGACTCCCATGCCGGGGTCATCGGCAAGGCGGCGCAGGCCCGTGAGTTGCCGTTCAGCGGCGGCCCGCTGGGCACCGGCCGGGATTTCGCGATCGACTTTTTCAGCCTGACCCGCCATGACGTAGTGTTCCGGGAGGCCGAGATGGAGCGCCTGTATCGCCAGGCCCTTGAGCCGTTCGAAGTACCGCAACTGGCGAAGGTCGGGGTGCCGCTGGTCAGCACCCTCGGCCTGAGCCTGCACTACCTCGCCACCGCGCCGAACTGGACGTGCTACCAGACACCGGACGGCGAATTCGACGAAGGTTTTCTCGCAGGTCCCCTGTTCGAATCCATCGTCGACACCTTGTCCCGACCTGCGCTGGCGTTCTATGAACAGGCCCGTGCGATGAACCTCAAAGTGTTCGCCGTGCTGCCGCCGCAGCGGGTGCCGGAGTTGTCCGATTCGCGAGTGTTCATGGCGGCGCAGGCGCTGCTGATCGAGCGCCTGCAAGGACTCGGCATCGAGCTGATCGACGTGCGCGCAGCGGCGAACGATGAGCAGGGTTTTCAGCGTTCGGCGTACTGCGAAGTGGATGACCCGCTGCACGGGAATCTGGCGTTCGGCGAGTTGATCGTCGAGCAACTGCTCAAACAAGGTCTGTGAATGACCGGTGGGAACGGTGTCGCCGCTCCCGCCGTTTTTTTAGATTCAAGCTTTCGGCTGCGTCCCCAGAATCGTCACCCGCTCGCCATACCGCGAGTGCGGGAAATAATCCCAGACCGCATGGTGCTGGGTGCAACGGTTGTCCCAGAACACCAGCGTATTCGGCGCCCAGCGCACGCGGCAACTGAGGGCCGGCTCCCGCGCCACCAGATCGAACAGCATGTCCAGCAGCACCTGGCTTTCACCGCCGGACAACTGGACGATGTGCGACGTGAACCCGGAATTGACGAACAACGATTTTCGCCCGGTTTCCGGGTGACGAACCACCACCGGGTGTTCGGTTTTCGGCAGATTGGCCGGCGCCTCATAACCCTTCCACGGAATCGCGCCGTCGTGGATCGCCGTCAGTTCGCCAAGAAACTGCTGCATCGTCGGCGACAGCATTTCCAGCGCCAGGTGCATGTTGGCGAACAGCGTATCGCCGCCCGTGCCGATGGCCGGGGTTTCCTTGACGTACAGCATCGAACCCATGGACGGCGCCAGATCGGCGGTGCCGTCGGTGTGCCAGGTTTCGCCGGCCACGTAGCGCGATTGCGCATTGGCGCGGATCACCACCAGCTCCGGGTCATTGCCGTCGATATCCTCCACCGGCAGCGCCCGCAGCTCACCGAACAGCCGGCCAAACGCTTTGTGCTCGTCCACCGTCAGATGTTGATCGCGGAACACCACCACGTGGTTCTCCAGAAAGGCCCGGCGGATTTCCGCGAGCTGCTCGTCGCTCAACGGTTGCGACAGATCGACGCCGCCGATCTCGGCCCCGATGATCGGCGTGATCCGCTCGAGCGTGATGTGCTGATACGGCGCGCGCCGTTCTGCGGCGATGCGCTCGATTGCCTTGAGTGCCAACTGATCCATGTTCCCTCACCTTTTTTATTGGAACGACGCTGATGACTGCTCGCGCAGCGAACGCGGGCGCATGTCGATCCAGTGCTCGTTGATGTAATCCAGACAGACCTGGCGTTCGCCGCGCATCCCCGCCTCGCTCCAGCCGCTGGCCATCGGCTTGCCCGCCGGCCACAGGGAATACTGGCCCTGAGCGTTGATCACCACATCGAATTGCAGTTGTGCGTCATTCATGTCGTTCTCCTGTTGAACGGGATTGCAGCGTGGCCAGGCTTCGCTCGAGCCCGGCGGCGAGATGGTTGAGTGCGGCATGTCGCTGTTCATCGGTCTGCGCGCAAGCCCCGACGTAAACCCGCACGGATGCCCCGCAAATCTGCGCGCAGGTGTCTGCGTCGTCGTCCGCGAAGGCCCTGGCCGACACTTCGGCGTTGGCGCTGGCATGGGCCTGGGCAAACGTGGTCGCAGCGGCCTCGGTATTCAGTTGCGCGTAGTACTCGGCGAACGCTTCGGCATCGCCGAAGTGCTCGGCAATCATGGCGGTGTTGGCCGGTGCGAGGCCGTAGGTCAGCGCACTGGCGTGGGCTTTGGCGTAAGCCGCGTCGTAGGCATAGGCCTTGCGATACAGCGTCAGCAACACCGGTTTGAGCGCGGCCCGCCATTCGCCCTGACGCCCGATCACACCGAGCGCCGCCCGCTGATGCAGGCTTTGCAACGCGAGCAGCGCCTGCCGATGCTCCGGCAAGGCTTCGCCGAGCATCGGCATGACCACGTCGGCCTGCCAGAGATGAAACAGCTGAAACGGCACCTGCCCGTGGAGTCGGCTCAAGCGCAGACGCAAGGGCTTGTCCGGTTCGGCTTCGCACAACACCTTGGTCAAGGTCAGCCACCATCGCGGCATCGAGATTGGTTCACTCATGGCGAAGGCTCATCCGTACCGATGACTTCGGCCAGCAACCGCGCCCAGCGGCCCGCCACGATGCCGTAGTGATCGGTGTCCAGGGTTTGCCAGCTGCGCAACTGCGGCAGCAAGGCTTGCCAGTTGCGTTGCAGGTCATCCGGACTCCAGTCGTTGCCCAGCCCATAAGGATTGGCGTGCCCGGCGATGAATAGCCGCACCGCTGTGGTCGCCAGCGCCGGAGGCTGGAAGTCGATCATGCTGGTCATGTTGTTGCGGCAGCACACCGTCAGCCGTTGCAGATACGCCTGACGCTCTTCGGCCATGCTTTGCCCTTCGACCTCCGGCCAGCGTTGGGCAAACTCACGCTGGAACACCTGTTCGATGGTCTGTTCGTCGATGCCGGCCAGTTCCGCACCGGCATCCGGCGCGGGCGGGTCGATCAGGTACAACAACGGTTGTCTGAATCCGTCAGCCTGGGCCTGATGACACAGCGCCTGCGCCACCCATGCGCCGAAGGACCAACCTGCCAGCCGCCAAGCGCAGCCGTGCGGAAGGTGGGTCTTGATTGCCTCCAGATACCAGCGTGCACGCTCCTCCACGCTGATGTTCGGCAACTGCGGCAGGCGCAGCGCCGGGTCGGCGATCACACACACGCCCAGTTCCGCCGGCAGCGCCGACACTAGTTCCCGATAGGCCTGAACATCGCCGCCCACCGGGTGGATCAGGTACAGCCAGTCACGCCCGGCTCCGGCATGCCATTGATCGATCCGCACTGCGTCGCGCCAGCCGTGGGGCACTTCTTCAACCGTAGCGGTCGAGACCAGTCCCAGCACCTCGCTCAGGCTGACCTTGTGGCTGAATTGCGACAGCTGGAACACCTCGCCGGTGGCCGCTTGCAGTTCGTCGATCAGGTCGAGCAGCGTCAGCGAATCAGCGCCCAGGTCGTACAGCGAATCGTCATCTTCCAGCTCGGCCACACCGAGCCACTTGCACAGGCACTCACGCAAACGCGTCGAAAGATCCACGCCCTTCGGCGCCTCGACCGGGGTGGCCACAGCACCGTGACGAACCGGATAAAACCGCCGCGCCGTGTCGATGCCGGTGGTGGAGATCAGCAGTTGCGGCAGCTGGGTCGCCATCGCCAGATCGAACACCCGACAGCCCTCTTCGGCCGACAACCCCACCGTCAGATGCTCCAGATGCGCGGCGTCTGCGCCGTTACTGGTGGTGGCCATGCCGATGTCGCGCCAGATGTCCCAGTTGATTACGAGGCGCAGGCAAGTGTCGGCGGGGTTCGGGCGATAGTGGGTGAAACCGTCGAGCACCCCGCTGGCCGCTGCGTAGTCCAGATGCCCCGCGCCGCCGAACAGTGCCGACATCGACGAGCAGTACAGGACAAAATCCGGTGTCAGGTGTTCGATCAAGGCTTCGACCGCCAGCATGCCGCGAGTTTTGGCGGCCATCGCCTCGGCCATTTGCCGGGCATCGCGGTGACGAATCAGACTGCCCGCACCGACGCCCGCCGCATGAATCACCCCGCTCAGGCGACCGTAACGAACGGCCAGTTGATCGAGGATCTGCGGCCAGCGTGGCAGGTCAGCGATGTCTGCTTTGATGCAGTCGATCCGCGACGTGTACGCCGCCAGTGACTCAGGCAATTGCCCTTGGCGCGAAATCAGCACTACACGGCGCGCGGGTGCCTGTAGCAGGTGTTCGCACAGGGTTCGGCCGATGCCGCCGCTGCCGCCCAGCACCAGAAACGTGCCGTCTTCTGGCAGAAGTCCGGTTGTGGTTGTTGGGCCGGTTATTGGCTGAGGCATCAAGCGTGGCTGCCACAGGTAACCGTCGCGCGCCGCCATTCGCCGAGGCAACGACGAAGGATCGGCCAGCAATGCCGCCAACACTGCGGCCTGCGTTTCGAGTCGAGACGACGGCAAATCCAGCCAGTGACAACGCACCGGGTATTCCTGCGGCACCACTTCGGTGATGCCGGCCAGCGCTGCCAGCTCGGGACGCCGAACCTCGCCGTCCACCGGGCACGCCTGCCATGACATCAACCACAGTCGCAGGCGTGTCGTGCGCGCGGTCTGCCCCCAGGCCTGCATCAATGCGCTGACCGTGTCCAGACAGGCCCACTGCGCCAGATCCAGCGATTGCTCGTTGACCGCGCCCGACACCGCCAGCGGCAAGGCATGCAGCCAGTCGAGTTCGCCGAGTTCAGGTTCTGCAACCTCGGCGAGGAACCGGTTCAGGGCTTCGGTGTCCAGCGGATCAAGCTCGAAACGGTCCGGGTTCAAACGCTTGAAGCCGTTGCCGGCGCGCACATGAATCACGCGTCGGTATACAGCGTTCAAGCTCGTCAGCAAGGTCGATTCGGGCGCGTCATGACTGCACAGGATCAGCACCTCACGGGATCCCGCCGTCGGCGTAACGCTCAGTCGCCGGGTGCGCACCCATTGTCGCTGGTGGAACCAGTCCGCCAGCGGTTGTCGCTCAAGGGCTGGCGCGTCAGGTTGGTTAGCCACGGGAGTCTGGAAACGATACGTCTGAAGATCGAACGACGACGGCGGCAAATCCCAGGGCGGCGGTGCCGAGCGCTGCGGCCATTGGATATTCGCGCCTTCGTACCAAGCGTCCAACAGTTCCTGCGGCGATTGATCAACGACTTTAAGTTGCGCGCCCGAAGCGGTGATTTCCTTGATCGAGATCGGCTGCAATGGAACGTCATCACCCGGCCGGCAGACCACCGCGAAGCGCCAACGCAGTTGCCGGCGACCTGACTGCAAGTGCCGCAGCAACGCAGTCTGCTGTTCAGGATTCTTTTGCAGATATTCGCGAATCGCCGCGATATCGCGCAGCAACTCCGCTCGACTGTGGGCCGAGATCATCAGCAGCGGGACCGTTTCCTCGACCCCTTCCTGCGCCGTGGGCGCAGCACCGACGATGACATGCGCATTGGTCCCGCCAATCCCGAAACTGCTGACACCGGCCAGTCGCCGCCGCCCTTGCGGCCATGGCCGGGACGTGGTCGGCACGTAGAACGGCGAATGTTCCAGATCGATCTGCGGGTTGATCCGGCCAAATCCGAGGTTCGCTGGCAGCACGCCATGGAACACCGCGAGGCTGGCGCGAATCAGCCCGACCACCCCCGCCGCCGCGCCCAGATGACCGATCTGGCTTTTCACTGAAGCCAGCGCGCAATGGCCGGCCGGTGCGTCACCGAAAGCCTTGGTCAACGCCGCGACCTCAATCGGATCGCCCAACAAAGTGCCGGTGCCGTGGGCCTCGATGTAGCCGATGTCGGCACCGGTCAACCCGGCGCGGCTCAAGGCATCGCGGATGACCGCGCTCTGCCCGGCCACCGACGGTGCGGTGTAACTCATCTTGGCCCGGCCATCGTTGTTCAACGCCGAGCCTTCGAGCAGCGCATAGATCCTGTCGCCGTCGGCCCGCGCCTTGGCCAGCGGTTTGAGCACCACGACGCCGTAACCACTGGCGCCAAGGGTGCCGCTGGCGTCATCGCTGAACGGACGGCACAGACCGTCGGCGGAGAAGATGTGCTGCGAGCGATGCCGGTAGCCCTCGGTCAGGGTCGGGTCGATCAGCACCCCGGCCGCAAGCATCACGTCACTGTCGCCCTGACGCAGCATCGAACTGGCCAGGTGCACGGCGATCAGCGAACTGCCGCAAGCAGCCTGCACGCTGAGGGCCGGGCCGTTGAGGTCCAGGTGATACGCGGCTTTGGTCGCCAGAAAGTCCTTGTCGTGGTGCAGCGCCAGCTGGAAGCCGTCCGGCAGATCGTCTTCGGCAGTTTCGCGCAGCATTTGCTGGAAGTAGGTGGTTTCGCCGCAACTGGCGATCAGGCCGATGCGCGGGCCGTCCGCCGATGGAACGATGGCCGCGTGTTGCAGGGCCTGCACGCACGCCATCAGCAGATGCCGCTGTTGCGGGTCCATCAGGCGCGCTTCCTGGCGGCTGATGCCGAAGTACTCGGGATCAAAATCGAGCATGCCCGCCAGTTGACTGCGGGCACCGACCAGGCCTTCTTCGGCGGCAAAGTGCTCGATGCCGAGCTCGTTGCCTTGCACCATCGCCCAGAACTCGGACAGGTTCTGCGCCCCGGCCACATTGACCGACATGCCGATGATCGCCATCGGTTGATGGCCTGCATCGGATTGCCGTACCCGCTCCGCCGCTGCCACCGGCGCGGTGGACAGATGCGCCGCCAGACGCCGCACTGTGACGTGTTCGAACAGATCGGCCATCGTCACCTTGTGCGGCAGTTCTTCGGCGTAACGGCCATGCAAACGCATCAGGCCGAGGCTAGTGGCGCCGGCCTCGAAGAAGGTCTGCTCCGGCTCAATATCACGGCCGATCACGGCCTGGAACAACTCGCTCAGTTGCCGCTCCAGCGCACTCAATTGAACAACCGGTTGTGACGTACTGCGCCGCTCCAACGCCTCGCCCAGATTCGGCAAGGCCTTGCGGTCGATTTTGCCACTGGGGGTGCGTGGCCAGCGGTTGATCCGTCGGTATTCATCGATTCGCACATGGCCCGGCAGCCACCGCGCGACCTGACGATCCAATTGTTGCGAGGTCGCAGGTTCGCCATCGAGTTGCAGCCAGGCGATCAGCCGTGGCGGATCGGCCTGAACCGCCACCACCGCGTTGACCACTTCCGGCACTTGCATCAGCGCCGCCTCGATCTGCCCCAGTTCCAGACGATGGCCGCTGAGTTTGATCTGCTGATCGTCACGTCCCACGTAATGCAGGCAGTCCTGGGCATCGGCCCACGCCAGATCGCCGGTGCGGTAGTACAAACAGCCGTCTGCCAGCTCGCCAAACCGCGCAGCGTTCAGGGCAGGATCAGCCAGATAGCAACGGGCAACCATCGGCCCAGCGACCAGCAGATAGCCGCGACTGCCGATCGGCACCGGGCGGTCGTGTTCATCCACCAGCAGCAACCGCGCATTGCCGACGGCATGGCCGATCGGCGCGCGCAACGGCCAGTCCCGCGCCACGGGCGGCAGGCGCAAGGCGCTGACCACATGGGTTTCAGTCGGGCCATAGTGGTTGAACAGCGAGGCCTGCGGCATGCCGCCGAACCAGTTACGCAGCGCATCGGTGCAGAGCAGCTGCTCGCCGGCCGTGATCACCTCGCGCAACGCCGACGGGTAAATGCCCCGGGCCACGGCGGTTTGCGCCAGATGCTGCAAGGCCACGTATGGCAGGAACAGCCGCTCGATCCGCGCCTCGACCATGTAATCCAGCAACGCCTCGGCATCCTGACGCCAGCGCGGCGTGATCAGGTGATAACAACCGCCGCCGCACAGGGTGCTGAAAATCTCCTGGAACGACACATCGAACGACAGCATCGAGAACTGCAGGGTCACCGCTTTCGCCGGCAACTGCCCTTCGGTGCGCTGCCATTGCAGCAGGTTGCACAGGGTGCGCTCCGACACTTGCACACCTTTCGGCGTGCCGGTCGATCCGGAGGTGAACAGCGTGTAAAGCGGCCGCTCGCCGGCGTGGCGCGGACGTTCGAACGCTTTGGCATCGGCGTGCAGATCGACCCGATGCGTGGCGAATCGTCCGGCGTTCAGGTCGTCGAGTGCAGCATTGGTCGCGTCGCTGAACAGCACACAAAGCGGCTGCGCCTGCTCCAGTACCTGACGCTGGATCGCCACCGGATAGGCGGGATCCAGCGGCACGGCGGTCAGGTTGAGTTTGGCCAGCGCCAGCAAGGCGACGATGTGCTCCACCGAGGCATCGAGGAACAGCACGACATGCAGCGGCGCGTTCTCGGTCGGCAAGGGATGACGCTCAATCAGGGTGGCCGCCAGAGTATTGGCCAGCGCATTCAGTTCGCCATAGCTGAGGCGGTGCTGGCCTTGAACCAGCGCGACCGCCTCCGGCGTGGAATGCACTTGATGCTCGAACCCATCCGCCAATGTGTTGAACGGCAGCGCAATCTGCGGACCTTCGCTGGCGGGTGGCAAACCAAGTCGATACGGACCCAGCAAATCGTCGAGCGTGGCCGCCGGGCTTTCCAGCAACAGGTCCAAGCCTCGGCGGAACAGTGCGCTCACCGCCCGCACCTGTTCGGCATCGAAATAGCTGCACTGATATTCCCACCAGCATTCCAGTTGCGACCCGCTCCCCACCATCAACAACGTCAGCGGACACTTGGCGTGCAACTGCTCGTTGAATTCCAGCGTGGCGCGCAGGCTGGAATCGTTCAGCGCCGCGTAATCGGTGTTTTCCAGCACGAACATGAAATCGAACAGCGAGGGGCTCGACGACAGCCGCAGGTCTTCCACCAGATCCGCCAGCGACACGTCCTGCGACGCCAGCACTTCGCGCACGGTGGCGGTCTGTTTGCGCAACTGCTCACTCAGGGTCAAAGCGTTTTCCACGCCAGTGGGAATCAGCACGGTGTTGGCAAACATGCCGACGGTGTCTTCGAACTCCGCCAGCGGCCGGTTGGACACCGGGCTGGCGATGCGTGGTCGCTCGCACCCGGTCAGGGCGTACAGGCTCCAGGCGAAGACACTGAACAGCACTTCGAAACGGGTCAGCCGTTGTTGGGTGCAAAAACGTTCGAGGGCAGCGCTCCTCAGGGTGCCCAAGAGTTCTCGGTGCAACCGCGCGTCCGGGCTGATTTCGCGCATTGGCATCAATGCAGGCGATGGCTCTTCATGACGCCGATGCAACTCGGCCAGGGCACGTCGCTGGTCGCGATAATGCGGATCAACGCTCCACTGGCGCTGCCACTGGCCAAACTCCAGCGTCGTCAATCGGGCAGCGGGATGCGGGCTGTCGTGGCCTTGCAGGACATCGGTGTAGAGCTGATTCAGGTCGTCGAACAACAGGTTCACCGACCAGCCATCGACGATGATGTGATGCAGGTTCAGCAACAGCCGGCAGCTGCCATCGGCGAACGGCAACAGCCAGGCCTGAAACAGGTTGGGCGTAGTCAGGTCGAACGGCGCGGTGAACACCAGTTCTGCGAAGGCATGCCAGTTGTCCTCGGTGAAATGCCCGACTGCGAAGGTGCGACAGGTCGGCCCCTGCTCGGCGATTACTTGATCGAGTCCGTCGGCACCCGCTACGAATGCAGTGCGCAACCCCGGATGACGCAATACCAGACGTCCAACGGCTTCGGCCAGTGCCGCGACTTCGACACCCGCCGCCAGGTGCAGAATCAGCGGCACGCTGTAGGCAGTCGAGGTCGGCGAGCGTTGTTGCAACAGCCACAAACGGCGCTGTTCGGCAGTGGCCGGCAGGCGTTTGGCGTTACTGATCGGAGGCGCGGGCGGGTAGATCGAATCGCAGTTCCGCTCACCGGTCAGTTGTTCGGCCAATGACGAGAAAGGCTCGTTAAGCAACGTGTCGAGAACGACCTCACGCTGCCAACGAACACGGATCGCCGAGCGCAGGCGCATGGCCTTGAGCGAATCGCCGCCGCTGCCCAGCCAGTCATCCTGCGCACTCAGGGCCGGTTGACCGAGCAGCGAACGGGCCTGACTCAACAACCATTCCAGCGCTGGTGAAGCATTCTCGTCTTCTGTAGCCGCCAAGACTGGATGCCACGGACTCAACCCTTGGGCCAGCAACCCGTCACGGTCGATTTTGCCATTGGCCGTCAGCGGCAGGCGCTCCAGCAGGAACAACTGATGCGGCCGCATATACGGCGCCAGTTGTGCCCGCAGATGGTTTTCGAAGGCGTGATAGTCCAGATCCCCGCGCGGCACGATGAACGCCAGCAACTGATGATCTTCAGCCGCCTGGCGCCGGGTGCAGACGTACACCTGCGCCACGCCCGGATACTCCAGCAGCCGTTGCTCCACCTCCCCCGGTTCGATCCGGAAGCCGCGAATCTTCACTTGCCGGTCGACCCGCCCCAGGTACTCGATCAAGCCTTCGGCATTGCGCCGCACCAGGTCTCCGGTGCGGTAATGCACCTGCGCACCGCCGTCGAGGTCGGGCAAACGAACAAACTGACGGGCGGTTTCTTCGGGCCGGTTGCGATAGCCACGGGCAACACCGCTGCCACTCAAATACAGCTCGCCCACCTCGCCCGCCGGCACCGGACGTTGCTGCTCATCCAGCACCAACACGCCGGTATCCGGCAACGGTCGGCCAATCGGCGCCGAGTCACCGGCAAAGTCGCGGCTGATCGGCCAGCACAAGGCAAACGTGGTGCACTCGGTGGGGCCATAGACGTTGAAAATCCGGCAGCGGCTCTCAGGATTGGTCCGATACCATCCGCGTACGGCGGCAGCGCTGATCTGCTCACCGCCGATCAGCACCTGCCGCACGCTGGAAAAACACGACGGCCACTCGGCAATCAACGTATTGAACAGCGACACCGTCATGAACAGGTTGTCGACCTGTGTTCGCTCCAGAACTTCGGCCAGACGTCGCGCATCCAGCACGTCCTCGTCGGCGATCATCACGCAGCAACCGCCGTTGAGCAGCGGCGCCCACAGCTCGAAACTGCACGCATCGAACGCCGGGTTGGACAGGCAGGCAAACCGGTCCGTCGGGCGAATCTCGATATAGCCGTCGCTGTGCGCCAGCCGCAGCAAGCCGCGTTCACCCACCTCGACCGCTTTCGGGGTGCCGGTGGTGCCCGAGGTGTAGAACAGGAACATCACCTCGGCGAAGTCTTCGGCCAGTGTTTGCGGCGGAGCGTCCGGCTGATCGAGCAAGGCCTCGACGCTGGTTTGCCACAAAGAAGGCGACCACAGCGGTTCTTCATCCAGGGTAATCAGGCCGACACACGCCGCATCCGCCAGCATCAACTCCCGACGCTTGCGCGGGCTCGCTCGATCCAGCGGCACCACCACTGCACCGACCTTCAACGCGCCGAGAATCGCCGCCATCCATTGCCAGCAACGCGGCATGCACAACGCCAGCGACTGGCCGGGTTCGACACCGCGCGCCAGCAACCCTCGGGCGATGCGCTCGCTGGCGCTGGCCAGTTCCGCGTAAGTCAGCGTGACCGACTGATCGATCACCGCCATTGCTTGCGGATTTCGCCGCACTTGCTCGGCAAAACGCGTGAGCAACGGCATGTCTTTGGACGCACTCATCATTTCGCCTCCTGCGCGTCGAAGCGTTGCAGCTCCCGACGGATGATTTGCGAGACCCGATGGATTTCCGCGCTTTCAAGCATGTCCCAGTGCCCGCCGCTGACCAGTTTCGCCAGATAACCGCTGCCTGCGCGGCGTCGCCAGAAACCGCGCAGTTCATGCAACTGATGGCGGCTGAAATCTTCCCGCGCCTGGATCAGCACCACGCGACCGGCGCGCGGCGCGCACTCATAGGCAGCCATGGCCAGCCGGTTGTGGTTGTAGATGTTGAAGTAGCGTTCGACCTGGGCGTCTTCGATGCCGGGGTACATGCCGTTGAAACGCACCAGCTTGTCGCGGAACTCGGCCATGTCCACGGTACCGATCTGCTCGCGGAAACCCGGATCGTCGCTGCCCTGGGTGTCGAGCAACACCACCGTCACCTGGCGATGCCCCGCCGCCGTCAACCGCCGCGCCATTTCATAGGCCACGAGGCCACCGAACGACAGCCCGGTGAGGATCAGCGGTTGCTGCGTCAGCGGCTCGATCTGGCGCAAGTAGGCCTCGGCCATCGCTTCGACTGTCGGCTCGGTGCTCTCCCCCGGATTCAGCCCCGGCGATTGCACCCCATAGACGCCGGTTTCATCCGGCAGCACCTTGGCCAGCGACAGGTAACAGAACGCCGTGCCGCCCGCCGGGTGAATGCACACTACGTTGTGCTGGCCGCTGCCACGACGGAATTCGATCAGGTTGCTCTGGGCCAACGCCGGATTGGCCCCGACCCGCAACCAGCCGCCCAGCGCCTCGATGGTCGGGTAGCTGAGCACCACGCGCACCGGCACTTCGACCGCGAACTGCTGGCTGATTTCATGGGCCATTTTGATAGCAGCAATGGAGGTGCCGCCGACATTGAAGAAGTTGTCGCGAATGCCGATCTGCGGCGCCAGCAACAGGCTTTTCCAGATCTGGTACAGCGCCAGTTCGATGTGATCGCGCGGGCTGCTCAGGTTGACCTGACGGTTGACCATTTCTTCGTCCGCCAATGCCGTCAGCGAGGCGCGATCAACCTTGCCGTTGGCGGTCAGCGGCAAGGCGTCGAGCCACAGATAGCTGCCGGGGATCACCGCTCTGGGCAACGTCGTCGCCAGATGGGCGTGCACCGCTGCTTCGTCCACGGGTTCGGCCACCACGCAACAAGCCACCAGCCGCTGATCCTGCGCCGCTTCACCGACCATCAACACTACGGCGCTGCGGATGCCGGGAAACGCTTCGAGCCGGGCTTCGATTTCACCCAGCTCCAGACGCACGCCGCGCAGCTTGACCTGGAAGTCGTTGCGACCCAGAAACTCCAGCTGACCGTCCGGGCGGTAACGCGCCAGATCGCCGCTGCGATAGAGGCGATCGCCTGCCACGAACGGATTGTCGATAAAGCGTTCGGCGCTGAGCTGCGCCAGCCCCAGATAACCCCGGGCCACGCCGACGCCGCCAATATGCAGATGCCCGGTCACGCCCACCGGCACCGGTTCATCGCGGTCATCGAGAACATAAAAGCGGTTGTTGGAAATCGGCCGGCCAATCGGCAGTTGCCGGGCCGGGACCTCGGCGCCGGGCTCCAGGGTCCAGATGCTGTTGATCACCGTGGTTTCGGTCGGGCCGTAGACGTTGTGCAGCCGCGCATGGGGCAGACGTTCCTGAAAGCGCCTCGCAAGGGCTGGCGGCAGTTCACCGCCGCCGCTGAACACATCGGTCAGCGACGTACACTGGCTGACCTCGTCGACTTCCAGAAACAGCTGCAACATCGCCGGTACGAACACCAGCGCCGTAACCTGCTGCTCGCGCACCTCGCGGGCCAGATACGCCGGTTCGTAATGCCCGCCGGGCCGTGCGATCACCAGCCGTCCGCCGGTTGCCAGCGGCCAGAACGTCTCCCACGCGGAGGCATCGAAACCGAACGGGATCTTGTGCAGCATCGCTCCCGCTTCGCCGCAGACCTGCAAACACCACAGCAGCAGGTTGCTCAAGCCACGATGAGCGACCATCGCGCCCTTGGGCAACCCAGTGGTGCCGGAGGTGTAGATCACGTAGGCGAGATGGTCAGGGTTAACGCCGACATTGCGTGGATCGAGATTGTCGGCAGACAACGACGACCAGCTCGCGGCGTCCTTTTCGAGGTCGAGGATTGGCGCTTCCCAATTCGATCCTTGCACGGCCTGACGCAAGATTCCGTGCGCCGAACCGAGGGTCAGCAGCACCGCCGGTGTGCTGTCGCCGAGCATATGGCTCAAGCGACCCAACGGATAATCCGGATCCAGCGGCACGTAGGCGCCACCGGCCTTGAGCACCGCCAGCAGCGCCACCGGCAATTCCAGCGAACGCTCGATGCACACTGCCACGCGCACGTCCGGGCCGACGCCCAAGGTGCGCAAATGCCGCGCCAGTCGGTTGGCCCGGGCATTGAGTTCGGCATAGTTCAGGGATTCGCCTTCGAATACCACTGCGCAAGCCTGAGGGTTGCTCGCAGCCTGCGCTTCGACCAGTTGATGCACGCAGGGCGCCGTTTGCGTCAGTGGCGCGGCGCGGTTGAAATCCACCAGCACCTGCTGACGCTCAGCCTCGTTCATCAACGGCAAGGCATTGATCGGTTGCTTGGCATCAGCGGCGATCTGTTCGAGCAAGTGGCGGTAGTGCCCGCTCAGGCGTTGGATGGTCGCGACGTCGTAGAGGTCGGTGTTGTATTCCACCAGCAAGTCCAGCCGCCCTGCCCGCTCGACCCATTCGAACGCCAGATCGAACTTGGCCGTGGCGCTGCTGGTGCCGTACGGCGCCAGTTCCAGGCCAGGCATCTGCACCGCGTTGCCCGGCGTGTTCTGCAACACCAGCATCACCTGGAACAACGGCGAATGACCGGGATCGCGCTGCGGATTGACGGCCTCGACCACGCGGTCGAACGGCACGTCCTGATGGGCGTGAACGTCAAGCATCTGGCCACGCACCTCACGCAACAGTTCGGCGAAGGTCTGCTGCGGATTCAGGCGCTGACGCAGCACCAGCGTGTTGACGAAATGGCCGATCAGCGGCTCGACTTCCGGACGATTGCGGTTGGCGAACGGTGTGCCGATGCACAGATCCTGCTGACCGCTGTGGCGCCACAACAACACCGCCAAAGTGCCCAGCAACACGTTGAACAACGTGCCCTGAGTCTGCCGGGCCAGCGCCGTGAGTTCGCGCAAGGTGCCGCCATCGACGGAGGAACTGAACGTGGCGCCGACATAGCGCTGCACCAGCGGGCGCGGCCGGTCGGCGGGCAAGGTCGACAACAGCGGCGCGTCGTCCAGGGTGCGCCGCCAGTAATCGAGCTGTGCGTCCAGCGCCGCACCGCCGACGCGCTGTTGCTGCCAGCAGGCGTAGTCGGCGTATTGCACCGGCAGCGGCGCAAGCGTCGGGGTTTCGCCACGCAGATAATCGCCGTACAGCGTGGCGACTTCGTGCAGGATCACGCCCATCGACCAGCCGTCGGCGATGATGTGATGCACGCTGTACAGCCACAGGTATTCATCGTCGGCAACGCGCAGTAGCGACGCCCGCAGCAATGGACCGGTGGCCAGATCGAACGGCGCCCGGGCGTCCTGTTCGACGGCGGTTCGCACTTGCTGCTCACGCTCGTCGGCAGACAACTGGCGCAGATCCCTCACCGACAATGACAGCCGCATCGACGGGTGCACCACCTGACGCGGTTCACCGTCCACGCTGCAAAACGTCGTGCGCAGGACTTCGTGGCGGGCCACCAGTTGGTTCAGCGCTTGTTCCAGCTGCGCGACGTTCAACTGCCCTTTGAGCGTCACCGCCGTGGGCACGTTGTAGAACGGGTTGCCGGGTTCCAGTTGATCGAGAAACCACAGTTGCCGCTGCGAGAACGACAACGGCCAGGACGCGTGCTCGCCGGCGCGGCGGGGAATCGCCGCGTCATCGTGCCCGCCGAGCAAGGCAATCAGTTCCTGTTTGTGAGTCTTGAGCGCCTGGGTCAGTTCTTCGGTGAGAAACCCGCGCGGCGCCTTGCAGCGCAACTTGTCACCGTCCACTTCGAGCACCACGCCATGGCGAGCGAACAACGCCAGCAATTGATCGGCATTCATACTTCGAACTCCTCCATGTCTTCGTCGTCCAGGCTTGCGGTCACAGGCTCGATGGCAAACGCCTCGACCGGCGCGCGGTGTTGTTCATCGGCCGTGCGCAGCCCGCCGATCATCGAGTAGATCAATTCATGGCTTGGCCCCAGATCGAACAGCGTCGTCAGTTGTTGTTCCTCGACCGAGCCGATGCCGCACAGACCCAGGCCGTGTTCGACGGCCGTCATGCTCAGCAACTGGGCCATGGCGCCGCTTTCGATATGGCAGAAGTCGCGGCTGCGCTCGCCATACAGCGGGCGGATCGCGGCCATGTCGGCGATGAAGAACAGCGAGAACGCGGCGTTCTCGTACACCGGACGGTTGACGAAATAGTCGTAGGTGTCCGGGTCGAGCAATCCGCTCTGGAGCGCCAGCAAGCGATGCTGGCGGGGATCGTAGTAATACGCGCCGCCGGGCACGCCGAGCACCCGATCCGCTTTGACGTAGAGGTACGCCTGAATCGGGTACAGCCCGCCCGCCGACGGGAACTGGTATTTCACTTCACCGTCTAGTTGCCCTTGGGCCAGCGCCGCCAGTACATGGGCGAAGGCCTGGGTGGTGATCGGTTGCAGATCGTATTGACGCACCGAGCGGTAATCGCTCAAACGCCGGGTGAAGACCGGGTCCTGCGGCAGATCCAGTGCCACTGCCGGCAAGGCTTGAGCGAAGTCGCGGCGCCCACGCTGTTCGGCTTTGAACTGCGCCCGCTGCTGTGGATCCTCGATGATGTCCTGCGCGGGCTCCGGGGCCTGCTGCACGTTGCCGAGCAGATCCTGACGCGCCCGGTTCTGGCGGTACATGTCGAGCAGATGCAGCAACGTTGGCTGAGCCAGCAGTTGCGCCACGTGCGGACGGAACTGCAAGGCGCCGGACAAGGCGTTGCTGATCCGCACGATATCGATCGAAGTCGCGCCAAGGTTCAGCAGGTTGGCATTGGCGGCAATGGATTCGCGCTTGAGCACGTCCTGCACGATTTCCACCAGTCGCTGTTCCTGCGGCCCGTCGACTTCCAGCGCCGGACCTTGCTCCTCGATGTGCTCCGGTTCCAGCAGGCGTTTCTTGTCGACCTTGCCGTTGGACGACAACGGCCAGGCGTCAACGAAAGTGAACGACGCCGGAATCATGTAGGCCGGCAGTTTGTCGCTCAGGTAGGCGCTGAAATCGCTGGCCTGCAACGCCGGATCGGCCTTGAGCACATAGCCCGCCAGACGTTTCTCGCCCAGCGTGCTGCCAAGAATCCGAACCACCGCGCTCTGCACGCCGGGATGGCGATTGAGCGCGGCCTCGATCTCGCCCAGCTCGATGCGATAGCCCTGGACCTTGACCTGATTGTCTTCGCGACCGAGGAATTCGATGTTGCCGTCGGGCAGCAAGCGGCCCAGGTCACCGGTGCGATACAGCCGTTCGCCGGTCAGTGGATGATCGAAGAAACTGCCTGCGCTGAGTTTTTCATCGCGCCAGTAACCTTTCGCCAGACCGATGCCGCCGATGTACAGCTGCCCCGCGACCCAGGTCGGGCGCACTTGCAGCGCTTCATCCAGCACGTAGAAACGCTGATGATCGAGGGCCTTGCCGTAGGGAATGCTGCGCCAGGCCGGATCGACCTGTTGCACCGGGTAATAGATCGACCAGATCGACGCTTCAGTGGCGCCGCCCAGACTGATCAACTGCAACTCCGGCTGCAAAGCCCAGGCCCGCTCGGGCAGGGTCAACGGAATCCAGTCGCCGGACAACATCGCCACTCGCAGGCTGGCAGGCAACGCGCCGTCCTCACCCTCCACGTACTCGACCAGCATGCCGAGCAGCGCCGGCACCGAGTTCCACAGGCTGACGTGATGGCGCTTGATCAATTCGAGCCAGTGCGCCGGATCGAGGGTCAGTTGCGGGTCGAGGATGACCACCGCCGCGCCCACCGCCAACGTGCCGAAGAAGTCATAGACCGACAGGTCGAAGCTCAGCGACGAGATCGCCAATACGCGGTCGCTCGGGCCGACGGCAAAGCGCCGGTTGATGTCGAGCAAGGTGTTGACCGCGCCGCGATGGTCGATCACCACACCTTTCGGCTGACCGGTGGAGCCGGAGGTGTAGATCACGTAAGCGAGGTCGCTTTCGTTCACCTGCACCGGTTGCAGTGGCAAGACATCGTTCGAGACATCATCGGTCACGGCGATGGCTGTGACCTGCGCCGGCCATTCGATCCTGTCGAGCAGTGCCGGTTGGGTCAGGGCCAGATTCGCCTCGGCCCGCTCCAGAATATGCCGCAATCGCTCCGCTGGCTGGGTCGGTTCGATTGGCAGGTAAGCGCCGCCGGCATACAGAATCGCCAGGGTCGCGACCACTTGCTCCCAACCGCGCTCCATCACCACCGCGACCAACCGGTTCGGCAGCACACCCTGCGCCTGCAGTCGGGCACCGAGTTGCCGGGCCTCGTTGCGCAACTGGGCGTACGTCAGCTGTCGCGTGCCGATCACCGCCAGTGCATCCGGTGTGGCGAGGGCCTGACGTTCGAACAGTTCGTGCATCAGCGGCAGGGTTTGCTGAATGTCGACCGGCGCTGGCAACCGTGCCTGCGGCAGCAGTTGTGGCGTGTTCGCGCTCCAGGCTGCCGGTTCGCAGAGGCTGTCGAGCAGCGCGTTATAGGCGACGAACATCTGCTCGATCATGCCTTGCGGGAACAGTTCGTCGATGCTGTCCCAGTTGAACAGCAGGCGTCCTTCCAGCTCCAGCAACGTGTGGTCGAGCCACACCTGCGGGGTCTGGGTGATGCTGTGCATGTGCCTGGCGTTCAACGCCTCGGCGAGGTTGAACTCGGCCAACTCCGGCGCGGCTTCCGACAGCGTGCTGTTGAACACGATCGGCATCGCCGTCTGCTGCACGCCCCGGGCCTGGGACAATTCGCGCAGCACCCGCACGCCGCTGACCACCGAATGGTCGATGTCGCGCCACAGTTGCGCCTGCACGGCGCGGGCCTTGTCGGTAAAAGTTTGTGTTCCGTCAATGCCGACTTCCAGCAGCACCAGCGAAGTGAAATCACCGATGATTTCGTCGACATCGGTGTGCAGCGGCATACGGTTGAACAGCGGCAGGCTCAGGGTGAAACGCGGCGTGCGGCTCCACAGCGCCAGCACTTCGCTGAACGCAGTCAGCAACATCACCGACGGCGTCACCGCAAACTGTTTGGCGACGGCTTTGAGTTGCGTCCACTGCGCCGCCGACATGTCGCGGTCGCGGCGGGTGAAGTGCGGGTTGGCGATGCTTTCGGGCTGGCGCACCAGCGGCAGGTCCGGCGCAGGGGCCAAAGTAGTCACTCGGTCGCGCCAATAACCCAGCGCCTGCTCGTAGCGGCGGCCATTGCGCAGCTGTTGTTCGGCCAGCACATAGTCGCGGAAAGTCAGGCCAGGTGCCGCCAGTTCCAGGTTCGGATCGAAGTAGAACGCCATCAGTTCGCGGGCGAGAATCTGCGTGCTCGCGGCGTCGACGATCAGCGCGTCGAGGCTGATGTGCAGATGAGTGATGCCGTCATCGAGCAGCGACAGGCTGAACTCGAACAGCGGCCAGCGACTGGCGTCCAGCACCTGATGGGACTGACGTTCACGGGTCGCTTCCAGCGTGCGCTGCGCCACGTCGGCAGGCATACCGCGCAGATCGCTGCGGGGCATGCGATAGGTCGGCACCTGCACCAGCACCTGTTGCGTGCCGTCGCTGAGGAACACCACACGCAGCATGTCGTGGCGCTGGATCATGCGGTTCAAGGCTTGTTCAAAACGTTCGGCGTCGAATTCGGGAATACGCAGTTCTTCGTAACCGTGGGCACTGACGCCGCCGAGGCTGACCGTGGCCTCGCGACCGAACCAGTAGGCTTGCTGGATATCGGTCAGAGGGAACGGTTCATGTCGATTAGCGCGATCCGGCTCGATCTGGATGAACGCCGGTTCAGCGCTCTGCTCTTCACACGAAACCTGCGCCGCCAGATCCAGCAACACCGGCGTCTGGAACAGGCTGCTCAGGGACAGTTGCGCGCCCATGCGCTGGTTGATCGCGTAGATCATCCGCGTCGCCAGCAACGAGTGGCCGCCGAGGTCGAAGAAGTTGTCGTGGATGCCGACCCGCTCGCACTTGAGCACTTCGGCCCAGATCTCGGCCATTTGCCGTTCGGTGTCGTTGCGCGGCGCCTCGTAAGTCGCCCCGGCGCTGCGTTCCGGCGCCGGCAGCACCTGCCGGTCGAGCTTGCCGTTGCGGGTCAGCGGCAATTGAGAGAGCCGCACCCAGGCACTCGGGATCATGTGTTCGGGCAACTGGCGTTGCAGTTCGGCGCGCAAGAATTCGCTGGTCGCGGAGCCGACCACGTAGGCCACCAGACGCTTGTCTCCGGCCACGTCCTCGCGCAGCAACACAGCGGCTTCCTGCACACCGGGTTGTTGATGCAGCAGGCTGTCGATCTCGCCGAGTTCGATGCGGAAGCCGCGCAGTTTCACCTGTTGGTCGATGCGTCCCAGGTATTGCACGTTGCCGTCGGAATGGAATTTCGCGAGGTCGCCGCTGCGGTACATCCGCGCGCCCGGTTCGGCACTGAACGGGTCCGGCAGGAAGCGTTCGGCGGTCAGGTCCGGGCGGTTCAGATAGCCACGAGCCAGGCAGGCGCCGGCGATGTACAACTCGCCCGCCACGCCGACCGGGACCGGATTCAGATGCTCGTCCAGCACGTAGAGCCGCGCATTGGCGATGGGACGACCGATGGGCGGCGCGTCCGGCCAAAATTCGGCCTCGTTGCAGTCAAGGCTGAACTGGCTGACCACATGGGTTTCGGTCGGCCCGTATTGATTGTGCAGTTGCCCGCCACCGAGCCCACGGACAAACCCGCGCAGCTCGTCATTGATTTGCAGGGCTTCACCGGCGGTGATGATCTCGCAGCCACCGACCGGCATCGGTGCATCGGCCTCGGTCAGGCCGGCGAGTTGCTGCAACACAGCGAACGGCAGGAACGCCCGCTGCACGCCTTCGGCCACCAGCGTCGGGCGCAGCGCGGCAAGGTCCTTGCGGCTGTCCTCGGTCATCAGCAACAGGCTGCCGCCCTGGCAGAGCGTGCTGCAGATTTCCTGGAACGAGACGTCGAAGTTCAGCGAGGCGAATTGCAGCACGCGTTGTGGTGCAGTGGCTTGATCGAGTTGCCAGGCGATCAGGTTGTCCAGCGCACGGCGGCTGTGGGCCACGCCTTTCGGGCGTCCGGTGGAGCCGGAGGTGTAGAGCACGTAGCCGAGGTGTTCCGGGCTCACCGTGACGTGCGGATCATCCGTCGGGTGTTGCGCCCATTGCGCTGCGTCTGTGTCCAGGCAGCAGATCTTCGCCTCGTTGGCCGGCAGCCCGGCCATCAGGCTCGATTGCGTCAAAAGCAAGGTGGGCGCGGCATCACTGAACATGAACGCCAGACGTTCGCTCGGATAAGCAGGGTCGAACGGCACGTACGCCGCGCCAGCCTTGAGGGTCGCCAGCAGGCCGATGACCATGTGCGGCGAGCGTTCCAGACACAGGCCGACGCGATGCTCGGGGCCGACGCCTTGTTCGATCAGGTAATGCGCGAGGCGGTTGGCGGCACGGTTCAGTTCGCCGTAACTCAGTTGCTCACGGTCAGCGAGCAGCGCCACGACATCGGGCGTTTGCCGGGCAAGGTTTTCGAAACGCACCACGCAACCGGGCAACGACGCGGTATCGCGCGCGGTGCGGTTCCAGTCATGAACGATCTGCTGGTGTTGCTCGGCGCTCAGCAGCTTGATCCTCGCCAGCGCCTGTTGGCTGTCCTCGACCATCTGCGTCAGCACCCGACGCAGGTACTCACCGAACTGCTCGACAGTGCTGCGCTCGAACAGGCCCGAGGCATATTCCAGACCGCCGACGATCTGCCCGTTGCGCTCACTGAGTGCCAGTTGCAGATCGAACTTGGCCACGTGATGACTGCTCTCGACCAGCGTCACGTCGAGCCCGGTCAGCAGCAAGTCGGAATCCTGATCCTGCTCCCAGGCAAACAACACCTGGAACAACGGGCTATGGGCCAGACTGCGCGGCGGATTGAGCAACTCCACCACTTGCTCGAACGGCAGGTCCTGATGTTCCTGAGCGTCCAGTGCCACCCGCCGCGCCTGTTGCAGCCATTGCGCCACTGACGGCGTTCCGGACTGAGTCATGCGCAGCGCGAGGGTGTTGACGAAGAATCCGATCAGCCCTTCCAGCTCCTGTTGCGGACGGTTGGCCGATGGCACGCCGATCACCACGTCGCTCTGACCCGACAGGCGCGACAGCAACAGCGAAAAACCGGCCAGCAAATTCATGAACAACGTGGTGCCTTGTTGCATGCCCAATGCTTTCAGGCGTGCGGTCAGGGCGGCGTCAAAGACCAGCGGGACGAAGCCGCCGAGGTAATCCTGCACGGGCGGACGCTTGTGATCGGTCGGCAACTCCAGCAGCACCGGCGCGCCAGTGAGGGTTTCGCGCCAGTAACGGCTCTGCTGCTCCAGCACGTCGCCGGACAGCCACTGCTTTTGCCACACCGCGTAATCCACGTACTGAACCGGCAAGGGCGGTAGCGGATCGTCGCGATCCAGCAACGCCGCTGCGTACAGCTGACCGAGCTCGCGGGTGAGCACGCCCATCGACCAGCCGTCGGAGATGATGTGATGCTGGGTCAGCAGCAACACATGGTCATCCGCCGCCAGCCGCAGCAGGCTGACCCGCATCAGCGGGCCACGGCTCAGGTCGAACGGCCGGGCGCCCTCCTCGTCGATCAAGCGGCTCAGGCGCTCTTGCGCATCGTGCCCCTGCACTTCAGTCACCGTCAGCCGGACGCTGTGCGCCGGCGGCGAAACCAGTTGACGCCCTTCCCCTTCAACGGCGATGAACGTCGTGCGCAGCGCAGCGTGGCGCGCCACCAGTTGATTGAAGCTGCGCTCGAGTGCCGGCACGTCCAGCGAACCGCGCAAACGCAGGTTCAGCGGCATGTGATACGCCGCGTTGCCACCCTCCATCTGTGCCAGAAACCACAGGCGCTGCTGAGCAGACGACAACGTTTGCGCACCCGTGCGTTCAAGAGCCGCAATCGCTGGACGAGCCGCAGCCTGACTGGCTTGCAGCCGTTCGGCGAAGGCCGCCAGAACCGGCGCGGCAAACAGCGTCGAAGGCGCGACTTCCAGCCCCAGCGTATGGCGAACCTGCGCCAGCACGCGCATCACCAGCAGCGAGTGACCGCCGAGGGCGAAGAACTGATCCTGGCGCCCGACCCGCTCGACGCCGAGCACATCGGCCCAGATCGCGGCGATTGCGGTTTCCAGCGAGCCTTGGGGGGCCTGGTATTCCTGCTGATCGAATGCCTCGGCGTCGGGCGCCGGCAGATTTGGCCGATCGACCTTGCCGTTGGCGGTCAGCGGTAACGCGTTGAGCCGCACGAAGGCGGTCGGCACCATGTAATCCGGCAGGCTGACTTGCAGCTGTTCACGCAGTGAACGCGGGCTCAAAGTCGTGTCAGATTTGTCGCAGTAGTAGGCGACCAGTCGAGGTTCACCGGGACTGTCCTGACGCAACAGCACCACGCTTTCACGCACGCCCGGGATGTCCGCCAGCCGGGTTTCGATTTCACCCAGTTCCAGACGCAGGCCGCGCAACTTGGTCTGGGAGTCGTTGCGGCCGAGGAATTCCAGTTGGCCGTCGGCCCGATACCGCGCCATATCCCCGGTGCGGTAAAGGCGTTCGCCCGCCTCGAACGGGTTGTCGATGAAACGCTCGCTGGTCAGTTGTGGCAGGTTCAGATAACCGCGCGCCACACCGACGCCACCGATGTACAGCTCGCCCGCAACACCTTCGGCAACCGATGCGCCGTCAGCGTCGAGCAGGTAAATCCGGGTATGGGGCAGTGCCCGGCCGATGGGCAGCACCGCGTCGATCTGGCTGCTGTCGGTGAACTCGAAACACGTGCTGTCGATGCTCGCTTCGGTCACGCCATAGGCCTGGACGATCTGCACCTGCTCACCGCAGAGCCTGCGCAATTGCCGCGCGCTGTGAGCGGTCCAGATGTCGGAGCCGCAGACCACGGTGCGCAGGAACGACAGGTCTTGGCCGGTCTCTTCGACCCACGCCAGCAGTGGATTGAGCAGCGCCGGGACAAAGTCGGCAAAGCCGATGCGCGCGTCACGCATCAGGCGATACAGGGCCGGCGGGTCCATCAGGGTGTCGCGTGGGCAGAGCACCAGCGTGCCGCCAAAACCCAATGCACGGATCAGGTCGGCGCTGAACACGTCGAAGGAAAAACCGGCCATCTGCAGATGATTGATCGGCTCGCCCAGAGCATAGAGCTGCGCCCAGTCGGCGCTCACGGCGACCAGTCCGCGATGTTCGACCATCACGCCTTTCGGGGTGCCGGTGGAGCCGGAGGTGTAGATCACGTAAGCCAGGTGCCGGGGTGTCAGGCCTATCGCGTGAGGGTCGGGGTTGTCTGCCGGGAGCAAAGCCCAATCAGAGGCGTCGGCCAGATCCAATACCGCGGGTGCAGTCGCCGACTGTTCGAGCGCCACCCGCAAAACATCGCGCGCCTGGCCGTGAGTCAACACCACCGGCGGTGCGCTGTCGGCCAGCATGTGCGCCAGCCGCGCCTGCGGATACGCCGGGTCCAGCGGCACATAGGCGCCGCCGGCCTTGAGCACCGCGAGTACGCCGACCAACATCTCCAGCGAACGCTCCAGACACAGCCCGACCCGCACGTCCGGCCCGACCCCGAGGCTGCGCAGGTGATGGGCCAAGCGATTAGCGCGGGTGTTCAGTTCACGATAACTGATTGCCTCCTGCTGCCAGCGCGCGGCAATCGCGTCGGGGTTGCGCAGCACCTGCGCTTCAAACAGACCGTGCACGCACAGGTCTGCATCGAACGGTTTCGAGGAGGAAACGTCGGGCTGCGCGGGATTCGTCCCACGCAAGGAAGTGTTATCGAGCATCGGAGGCTACCGTCCATGACTACTTTATTTTTGTGATCAGGCCGGGACAGAAATGCCCCGCCAGTCAGGCCCCGGCATCAGATGCCGGCACGGTCATTCGAATTCAGGAGGATGGCGCGGCGCGCGCGTGCAGACTCGCGTTGAACGCGGGTACACGGAGAAATTCGGGGGGAGACAGGCTGGAGAAAAACGCCGCCGCGCGGTCGGCGCAGGCAACTGGAAATTGGGCCGGATCATTGGCGACAGACGTCGCCCCGTTCATTGCATCGACGATTGCAAACCGCGTGACCAATTGAAACCTCGACTTCCATTTGAGGGTCAACGACGAGGAACAACCTGCGCGGGGATGACAGCGCCAGGGTGGTCCCGATCGGCTGCGACTGCCGGGTCTGTAGACACACGGCAATCTTCTGGCGCCGGGTTTGTGACCCGAAGCGCCGGCGGATAATAACCACGTTTTTTGTTAGGGAGGCAAACAAAATGTAGGAAATTTGCTAAATAAATATCGGACGTTTCCTACATGGTTGTGACGATGGCAAAGGGACAGGGATGTCAAAAATGCTCGTACACCGTACCGCCGTTTCCTGCAGGCCACGGGCATCGAAAACCGCTGCAGCGTCTTGAGTGGCCAGCGAAAAAGTCACCACGCGACCTACCTCGATAGCCGGGCGCTAACAAGCGCTAACAACGCATAACTGGCAGTCATTCGGCTGTGAAGGCAGGCTTGAATCTCACCGCTGAACGCCAGGCCACCTGCAAATCTTTTCGGCAGCCGCGCTCAGTCGAACGACGGTTTTGCGAGGGATTCGACCATGGCTGAAGGTTATCGCCACACTTGCCTGTGCGAGTCAGACCGGCTCGGCAACGACGAACTGTATGCCTTGGTCGCGGGCGCCGTCAGGCATGGCCGGGGTGAGGCGCAACAGCTGTTCGCGACGGTGACGCCGTTGCTCATCGCCTTTTACGAAGGTCAGGTGCAGGCCGGGCGGATCCGTCGCGAAGACACCGGCGGCCTCGTTCAGCAAGCCTTCAGGGCGCTCTATCAGGAACAGGCCGCCCATGACCCGAGCTTTCCGTTTCGCGCCTGGCTGATCGAGATCGCCCGCACGATCCTGCTCGACAACCTGGGCCATCGCGGCACTGACGCCGTGGCCACGGCCGACGCGCTGGCGGGTGCGTCTGCACGTGAATGTCATGAACCCACACGGGCAACATGAACCGCCCTTTTCGCTGTGAAATGCTCTTCAGGGAATGCCCATGATCGATATCGAAAAAACCCTATACTCCGCGCATACCTGCACCACAGGAGGTCGCGAGGGCACAGGACGCAGTCACGATGGCCGACTGGATCTCAAGCTTTCTCCACCCGGCGCGCCGGGCACCGGAACCAACCCCGAGCAATTGTTCGCCGTGTGCTGGTCGGCCTGCTTCCTCGGCTCGCTGCGCCATGCCTGCAACGCGCGCAAGATCGGTTTTCCGACAACGGCCGGGGTCGATGCTCAAATCGACCTGGTCCACGGGGAACAAGGTTTTTTCCTGCAGGCTCAACTCGCTGTGTCACTGCCGGAGATCGAACCCGAAGTGGCGCAACAACTGATCGACGCAGCGCACCAGAACTGCCCCTACTCCAAGGCCACGCGCAACAACATCAAGGTCAGCATCACCCTCGCCTGATCCGTCTTTTGCCGACACCAAAACGCAATCCATTCCAACCACACCTTGGTGCTATCCGGCGACACCATGGTGCAATAGATCGCGCCCAAGGCTTTTGATGTGATGGCGGGAAACCGACAAAAGCCAGGAGTTGCGCATGAACAAGCTGACGACTGCTGCGGGCGCGCCCGTGGTTGATAACAACAACGTACAGACGGCCGGCCCGAGAGGCCCGATGCTGTTGCAGGACGTCTGGTTGCTGGAAAAACTGGCGCACTTCGATCGGGAAGTCATTCCCGAGCGGCGCATGCACGCCAAGGGTTCGGGCGCCTTCGGTACCTTCACGGTCACCCACGACATCAGCCGTTTCACCAAGGCCAGACTGTTTTCCAGCGTGGGCAAGACCACCGATGTGTTCGTCCGGTTTTCGACCGTGGCCGGCGAGCGTGGCGCGGCGGACGCCGAGCGTGACATCCGCGGGTTCGCCATCAAGTTCTATACCGAGCAAGGCAACTGGGATCTGGTGGGCAACAACACGCCGGTGTTCTTTCTGCGCGATCCGTTGAAATTCCCCGACCTCAACCATGCGGTCAAACGCGACCCCCGCACCAACATGCGCAGCGCCCGCAACAATTGGGATTTCTGGACCTTGCTGCCGGAGGCGCTGCACCAGGTCACGATTGTCATGAGCGACCGTGGACTGCCGCGCACTTACCGCCACATGCATGGTTTCGGCAGCCACACCTTCAGTTTCATCAGCCCGGCGAACGAACGATTCTGGGTGAAATTCACCTGGAAGACCCAACAAGGCATCGAGAACCTCACCGACCAACAAGCCGCGACCCTGATCGGCGATGACCGCGAAAGTGCCCAGCGCGACCTGTACAGCGCCATCGAGGAAGGCCACTTCCCGCAATGGAAGCTCTACGTGCAAGTGATGCCAGAGCTGGACGCCGACACGTACTCGATCAACCCGTTCGACCTGACCAAGGTCTGGCCTCACGCGGATTACCCGCTGATCGAAGTCGGCATGCTCGAACTCAACCGCAACCCTGACAACTACTTCGCCGACGTCGAACAGGCGGCCTTCAACCCGGCCAACGTGGTGCCCGGCATCAGCTTCTCACCGGACAAAATGCTCCAGGCGCGCCTTTTCTCCTATGGCGATGCGCAGCGCTATCGCGTCGGCGTCAATCATCATCAGATCCCGGTGAACGCCCCGCGCTGCCCGGTCAACAGCTATCACCGGGACGGCCAGATGCGCACCGACTCCAACGCGGGCAGCACAATCGGCTACGAGCCCAACAGCTATGGCCAGTGGGCCGAGCAACCGGATTTCAGCGAGCCACCGCTGGCCCTGAAAGGCAGCGCCGGGCACTGGAATCACCGCGAGGACGACGACTACTTCTCGCAACCGGGCGCGCTGTTCCGCGCCATGTCCCCCGCCCAGCAACAGGTCTTGTTCGAGAACACCGCGCGCTCGATCCATGGCGCCAGCGCCCAGACCCGACAACGCCACATCGATAACTGCACCCGCGCCGATCCGGCGTACGGTGCAGGCGTTGCGCAGGCCATCGAAGCGCTGGGCTGATCCGCATTGACGTAGGCAGGGCAACCAGGAAAGATCCTGTTTGCCCTGCTGCCGTTATCAGTCCTCTACGATGCTTTTCGCTTCAAGAAATGCTTCCAGCCCCGACACCCCGAATTCCCTGCCGATCCCCGACTGCTTGACCCCGCCAAACGGCGCAAGCAACTCCGGTGCGATCCGGTTGATCAGCACCGAACCGGCCTCCAGCCGCGCAGCGATGCATCGGCCACGTTCGACCTCGCGGGTGAACACATACGCCTGCAAACCGTAGACGCTGGCATTGGCCAGGCGGATGGCGTCTTCCTCGTCGTCATAGGCCATGATCGACAGCACCGGGCCGAAAATCTCTTCCCGGGCGATGTCCATGTCGTTGCTGACATCGGCAAACACCGTGGGCTTCACAAAATAGCCTTGGCTCAAGCCGGCAGGCCTGCCCTCCCCGCCGACGATCAATCGCGCGCCCTGCTCCAGCCCGCGCCGGATAAAACCCTGCACGCGATCAAACTGCGCCTGGTTGACCAACGGGCCGATGGCGGTAGTCGGGTCCTGGGGATCGCCGACCACGGTCGCGTCGACCAGGGTTTTCACCCGTTCGATCACCTGCTGCAAGAACGCGCGCGGCACCAACAGCCGCGTGCCGGCGACGCAGGCCTGGCCGTTGTTCATGAAGGCGGCATTCAGTGCCATGGGGATGGCCGCTTCGAGATCCGCATCGTCGAGCACGATGGACGCCGACTTGCCGGTGAGCGACAGACTCACCCGTTTCATCGTCTCGATGCCGGCGCTGGCGATGAGTTTTCCGGTGGCAGTGGAGCCGGTAAACGAGACCTTCGCGACGTACGGGCTGGTACTGATCTCGTCGCCCACATCGCCCCCACGGCCCAGGACAATGTTGATCACCCCGTTGGGCAGTTCCGCACGGTGCAAGGCGAGCGCGAGCACCTGGGTCTGCAACGGGCTGAGTTCACTCGGTTTGATGACCGATGCGCAACCGCCGGCAATCGCCGCCGCCAGTTTGCTGCACACCGTACCGGCGGTGCTGTTCCAGGGGGCGAACAGCGCCGACACCCCGACCGGTTCCATGACTACCCTTGCACGGCCCACAGGCCGGACCAGCTCATAGTTCTCCAGCACCTGCGCCGCGTTGGCAAAGGATTGCGACGCGTACTGGCTGACCCACTGCGCACGGGCCAACGGTGCGCCGTATTCCTCGATGGCGGTGTCGCGTATGTCTTCGCTGCTCTCCAGCACCGCCGCCTGAAGGCGCCTGAGCATGTCGATGCGCTCGGCTTTCGAGGTCCGGCCCATCGTGGCTTGCGCACGCTTTGCGGCGGCGATGGCTTGCCTGGCATCGTCGCGATTGGCCAGGGTGACCGTACCGATGACGGACTCCGTCGCCGGGTTGATGCATTTGATCGTTTCGCTGCCCTGAACGGGCACGAACGCGCCATCGATGTAGCTGTGACGGATAGTCCACATGGCGATATTCCCAAGGTGTTGAAACAGCAACGCCCGGAAAATCCGGGCGTTGATCAGGGCGACGCTTCAGTCGGGTAACGATTCGCGGCTGAAGGCTTGCACCTCCTGCACCAGACCGCGAGCGGCCATTTCCACCAGTTGCCGACCCTTTTCCGGCGAAGCCTGGGCCGGGTCCGAGCCCATGCGGCCGTCCGGATGACGGGCACGGAAATCCGCCGCTTCACGGATCGGCCCCCAGTTGGCGATCTGCGGCGAATAATCGGCCGACTTGATGGAGTCGGGATACGCCCACTGGGTCACGGCGATTTCCGAAGGCGTGGCATGAATGCCATGTCCGGTCGGGAACTGCTCACGCGCCAGCTCGTTCACCCCTTCCAGATCCCACCAGTTGCACAGCTTGAGGGCGAACCCGGCCTTGCGTCGGGCGAAACTCGCTTCGGCGTACAGCTCCGAAAACGCTGCTTCGATTGAGGCGATGTTGCCGCCGTGGCCATTGAGGAAAAAGATCTTTTCAAAGCCGTGGGCGGCCAGCGAACGAGTCCAATCGGCGATGGCGGCGATGAAGGTCGAAGGCCTGAGCGAGATGGTGCCGGGAAACCCGAGGTGATGCTGCGCCATGCCGATGTTGAAAGTCGGGGCAATCAGGATGTCCGCGCTTTTCTGCGCTTCATGGGCAATGATTTCCGGACACATCCAGTCGGTGCCCAGCAGACCGGTCGGCCCGTGCTGTTCGTTGGAGCCGATCGGGATGACGATGGTGCGGCTGCGTTCGAGGAATTGCGCTATTTCGGACCAGGTCGATAGGTATAAAAGCATCAGGATTCTCACTCTTCGAAGGTTCCTCGCGGAACGCGGGTGGGTGTTCAATGCACCTGCAACAGCAGCGTCATTGATACCACCCGCCTCCCTTCAACGACAGAATACGAAGGTATCGGAATCGCCAAAACACCCTAATCGCGGACGAGAAATTCACGGGGCGATTCGCCCATCACCCGTCTGAACATCGCACTGAAGGCGCTTTGGCTAGCGTAGCCCAGGTCCCGGGCAATCACCCCGACGGATTGCCCCTTGTCGAGCCGATCGATGGCGGTCGCCAGCCGCACCTGCTGCAGCCAGTGGCGGAAATTCAGGCCGGTTTCATTGACGAACAGGCGAATCAGCGTGCGCGAACTGGCACCGACCCGGTCAGCCCAGTAACCGATCGAATGGTCTTGTCCCGGATCCTGCAGAATCGCCTCGCACACCGTGACCAGTCGCCGGTCGACCGGCCACGGCACTTCGATCGGCAACGTCCGGGCTCCCTGCAACTCACTGAGTATCAACGCCACGATGTGTGCGTTACGGCCTTCCTGCGGGTATTCGATCGGCTGCTCGGCCAGGGCCAGAATCAACTCACGCAGCAGTCCGGGGATCTCCAGCACTTTGCAGTGATGGCCCAGCCCTGCGCAGGCCTGCGGCTCGATGTAGATCGAGCGCATCTTGACTGCGCTCAGCATCAACTGGTCGTGGATCATCCCGGGCGGAATCCACAGCGCCCGCTTCGGCGGCAGGATCCACAATCCGCGCTCGGTGGCCACCCGCATCACCCCGTTCGAGGCATACAGCAACTGTCCGTGCCGATGCACGTGCGGCTCGTTGTATTCGCCGGTGGCCTGATCGCGCACCAGCACGGTCATTACACGCGGCACGTCCTGATAGTCGGGATAACGTTCGCTGCGCGGCGCGGACTCACGCCGGGCGATGACCTTGCGCACCTCTCGTTTCATCGGCTGGCGTCTCCTGAAAACAGACCTTGATCGTGTTAAAGCGGCGATTGTCACTTTGGCGACAAACCCTGGCATTTTCCATGGCCGGCCCATTGTTAGTCTTGCGCTCATGGTTCATCAATGAGGCTTTTCCCATGGCAATCACCCGCAATCTCTCCGGCCACCAACAGAGCGTCACGGCGGTGATCGGCCTGCTGATCCTGTCCATCGCCCTGCGCCCGCCAATCATTTCGGTGGGGCCGATTCTGCTGTTGATCCAGCAGCACTTCCAGTTGAGCTATACCCAGGCCGCGCTGCTGACTTCGATTCCCGACATCTGCATGGGTGTGTTCGCGCTGGTGGTTCCGAGCCTGGCCAGGCGTTTCGGGATCGATCGCAGTGTGGTGGTCGCACTGACGTTGCTGGGCTCGTCCACCTTGTTGCGGGCAATCTCGCCGAGTGCATTCTTCCTGCTCGGCAGCACGTTCTTCGCCAGCATCGGCATTGCCGTTGCCGGTGCGATGACCGGCGCGTGGATCAAGACCCACTTTGCGCAACGACCGGCGCTGTTCATGGGCATCTATGCCGGCGGCCTGAGCCTGGGCGCGACTCTCGCGGCGGTGTTCAGCGCGCCGATTGCCGAGCTGGCGCAAGACTGGCGGGTCAGCGCCGGGATCTGGAGCGTGCTGAGCCTCACCGCCATCGCCAGCTGGGTATGGATGGCGCGGCGTTTTGCGACCCCGGCGCCAGCGGTGAAATCGCCGTCGAACCCGAGCAAACGTCTGCCCTGGGGCAATCCGCAAGCGTGGCTGATCGCGTTGAATTTCGGTGCCGGTCAATTCGTGGTCTACGCCCTCTTCGCCTGGATGGCGCCAGCGTCGGTGGAAGCGGCCACATCGAGTGTTTCCCCGGGCGTCCTGCTGGGCATTTTTACGGCAGTGTTCGCCGTGGCCAGCGTGGGTGCGGGATTGATTCCGGGCAAGGCCCACGACCGGCGCGGTTTGCTCGGGCTGTCGGCGTTGCTGGCCCTGCTCGGGGTGGGCGGCATGGCGTTTCTGCCGGCGTACTGGCCGATGCTGTACGTGGTGCTCGCGGCCATCGGCCTGGGCATGGGTTTCACCGTGGCCATGACCTTGCCGCTGGATCACGCCAGCACCAGCGAACAGGCCGGATTGTGGACGGTGTTCATGTTGTTCATCGGTTACCTGATCGCCGCGCTCGGGCCGCTGCTGTTCGGTGCCCTGCGCGAATACGCCGGACACTATGGCCCGGCGTACACCCTGCTGTTCGCGGTATTGCTGTTGATGCTCGGCATCACGCCCCTGCTCAGACTGGCACCGGCAACTTCGCCGAAGGTGTCCGTTGCCTGAGCCGGGAGTGACAAGCCTGCGACGTGCTTCGGCACGTCGCAGGCTTTCAGTTGGCCGCAGCGGCTTTTTCAATCAGCCGCGCCACCGGTGCCGGGTTCGACACCATCACTACGTGAGAGCCACCCTTGACCACCTCGACCGCCTTGGCATCCGCACGCTTGGCCATGAACGCCATCGCCTGAGGCGGGATGTTCTTGTCCTTGTCGCCGTAGATGTACCACGACGGAATGTGCTTCCAGGCCGGCGTGCCGGACTGCTCGTTCAGCGCCGCTTCGGTGACCGGGCGCTGGGTCGCGGCCATCAGGGCCGCTTGTGCAGCGGGGACGTCAGCGGCGAACTGATCGTGGAACTTGCTCTGCTGGATGTACAAGTCCTTGCCGCCATCGGCCAGCGCAACGGGTGGCGCCAGCGTTGGCCCGAGGGTGCTGCCGGGAAACTTGCCGGCCAGCCCGGCGACGGTTTCACCGGCTTCGGGTGCAAACGCGCTGACGTAGACCAGCGCTTTGACATTGGCATGATCGTTGGCCGCATCACTGATGACGTTGCCACCATAGGAGTGACCGACCAGTACCACCGGCGACTGGATGCTGCTCAGCAATGCCGATACCGCTGCGCCATCGCTTTTGACGCCGCGCAACGGGTTGGCGGCGGCGATCACCGTATAGCCATCCTTTTCGAGAATCTTCGCCACGCCGTTCCAGCTCGACGCGTCGGCAAACGCGCCGTGCACCAGCACGACCGTGGGTTTGGCGGTCTGGGCGAAGGCATTGGCGCCCAGACACAGGCCAACGGCGATGCTCAGTGCGGTCAGTGTTTTTTTCATTTGGATTTCCTCGTATGACGGATTCAGGGGGCGTATCGGGTGAAGACAAAATCGTGGTTCTGCACCCGCGCCTGATGGCAGGCAAAGCAGGTCTGGTGCTGGGCTTCATCGGCGGGTTTGCCGTTGATGAACCGGCCGAATCCCCAGCCACCGGTCGAAGCGTATTTGCGCGAGTCCTTGACCATCACCTGAACGGTGGTGGCCGCCCCCGGAATCGAGGCTGGCTCGAACTCCGGCGACTGCACGTGTTTCCACGCCAGCTTCACCAGCACCGTGCCGTCGGGAAACGGCAGCGTCTTGCTCTGGTAAGCCTTGATCGCCCGGTCATTGCCCAGCACCGCGCGCAGTTCATCCAGCGGCGCGGCTTCCTGGGCCGGGGCAATCAGCGCCCACTGGCGATAGTTTTTCGGCAGTTTCACGCCGTAGATCGGCGAGGCGTCGCCCTCATCGGCCTCGCCCAACGCGACACCGGTGGCCGCCAGTGCCGCGAGCGCAATGGCCGCTGGCAACACGGCCCAATGGTTGAGTTTCATCGTCGGATCCCCTCAGGCCAGCAGTCAGAGATGATCGGCATCAATCACCGCCTGAGCGAACGCCTGCGGTGCTTCCTGCGGCAGGTTGTGGCCGATGCCGCCGCTGATCAGCCGGTACTCGTATTTGCCGGTGAAGCGTTTGGCGTAGGCCTCGGCCGGTGGGTGCGGCGCGCCATTGGCGTCCCCTTCGAGAGTGATGGTCGGCACGCCGATCGAGGGGAATGCCGCCAGTTTTTTCTCCAGCGGATCGTATTGCGCTTCCCCTTTGATCAGGCCCAGGCGCCAGCGGTAGTTGAAGATCGACACGGCGACGTGATCCGGGTTCTGCAACGCGGCGGCGCTACGGTCGTATGTCGCGTCGTCGAAGTTCCACTTCGGCGAGGCCAGCTGCCAGATCAATTTGGCGAAGTCATGGGTGTTCTTTTCGTAACCCAGGCGACCGCGTTCGGTCGCGAAGTAGAACTGATACCACCACTGCAGCTCTGCAGCCGGCGGCAGCGGCGTCTTGCCGGCGTCCTGGCTGCCGATCAGGTAACCACTCACCGCCACCAGCGCTTTCACTCGCTCGGGCCAGAGCGCGGCGACGATGTCAGCGGTGCGCGCGCCCCAGTCGTAGCCGCCGAGTACGGCCTGCTTGATCTTCAGGGCATCCATGAAGTCGATCAGATCTTTCGCCAGCGCCGCCGGCTGGCCGTTGCGCACGGTTTTGGCAGACAGGAAACGCGTGTCGCCATAACCGCGCGCGTAAGGAATCAGCACCCGATAGCCCTTCTGCGCCAGCGCCGGCGCCACGTCGGTGTAGCTGTGAATGTCGTAGGGCCAGCCGTGCAGCAGGATGACCACCGGGCCGTCGGTCGGACCGACTTCGGCGTAGGACACGTCGAGCAGTCCGGCCTTGACGTGTTTCAGCGCGCCGAACGAAACATGGGTGCCGGCGGTAATGGCGTCAATCTTGCCGGCGGGCACTTCGCCGGCGCTGGCGTATGCCGAGGCGATGCCCAGCGCAAGCGCCAGGATCGAACCGGCGAGCACGCGCCGGGATGGGGTTACAGCGTTAGAGTCAGTCATGCCGGGTCTCCCTCGTGAACCGCCGGGCGGCGGTTCCGGACTTTGGATTGAAGGGCTTGGGGTTAAAGTGCTTGCGGATTGCAGGGCTAGCGCGCTGCCTGCGCAGCGGTTTTCTGCGCGGCCGCGCGCAGTGGCCGGAAGGCTTCGCGCAGTTCTTCGCTGAACAGTTGCGGTTGCTCCCATGCCGCGAAGTGACCGCCCTTGCTGACTTCGCTGAAGTAGGCCAGCGACGGATAGGCGCGTTGCGACCAGACTTTCGGCGCCCGGTAGATTTCGTGGGGGAACACGGTAATCGCCACCGGCACCTTGATGTCGGCAGTCTTCTGCGCGGCGGCGCTGAAGTTATTGTTGTTGTTCTCCCAGTAGAAACGGGAGGACGACGCCCCGCTGTCGGTCAGCCAGTACAGGCTGATGTCGTCGAGCATTTCATCGCGGCTCAGGACTTTCTCGGGCTGACCGTCGCTGTCGGTCCACGCGGCGAATTTTTCATACATCCACGCGGCCGTACCGGCGGGCGAATCGGCCAGCAGATAACCGATGGTCTGCGGCCGGGTCACCATCATTGCGCCGTAGGCAGCGTTGCGGCCGAAGAACTGGCTGAGCGCGTTGAAGGCCGTCACCTCCGGCGCGGTCAGCCCTGCCGGGGCCGGGTCGCCGCTGTTGATCGGTTTGACCAGTTCCGGCGGCACGGTGGCCGGCATGTTCAGGTGGATGCCCAGCAAACCGGGCGGCGCCAGACGACCCAGTGCGTCGGAAATCACCGAACCGTGATCGCCGCCCTGGGACACGTAATGGCTGTAGCCCAGACGTTTCATCAACACATCCCAGGCCTTCGCCACCCGGTCAGGGCCCCAGCCGAGTTCGGTCGGTTTACCGGAAAAACCATGGCCAGGAATCGACGGGATCACCACGTCGAACGAGTCCTCGACCTTGCCGCCGTACGCCACGGGGTCGGTCAGCGGGCCGATGGTCTTGAGAAATTCGAACTGCGAACCCGGCCAGCCGTGGGTAAGGATCAGCGGCATCGCATTGGGATTGCGCGAGCGCACATGGATGAACTGGATGTCGACGCCGTCGATGGTGGTCACGAACTCCGGCAAGGCATTGAGCTTCGCTTCGGCCTTGCGCCAGTCATAGCCATTGCCCCAGTACTTGACCAGTGCTTCGACCTGCGCCAGTTGCACGCCCTGAGAGACGTCGCTGACCGTTTCCTTGTCCGGCCAGCGGGTGTCGGCGATGCGTTTGCGCAGGTCGCTCAACTTCGCTTCGTCCACATGGATGGTGTACGGGCGAATGGCTTGCGACGGATCCGCGGCCCAGACCCCGCTGCTGCCAGCGAGTACGGCAAGGCCGAGCACGCCGACCCTGATGGATGACGCCAGGCAATGGCGCCAGGTAAGACCGGACGAAAGCGCAACCATGATGGATCTCCTTGTAGTCATTATTCGAAAGGCATCGCCAATCGGATCAGACCACTGCGCTGGCACCGGGGCGATTACACGATGGTGTCGGTCGATACCTTGGTATGACGCGCTGGCCCGGTGCGCAAAATCGCGCTCGAATTCAGCAGCGGTTAACGGGCAGAATGCCGCGGGGAAACGGCCCATTTGAATGACAGAGCGGAACAAGGATTGCGGATGCGTGGGGAGACAGCGCTCGAACGCCTGAGCAGTAGGCCATCGACCACGTCGCAGTGGTGGGTGATCGGGCTGTGCATGCTGTTCAACGTGATCGACGGGCTGGACGTCATGGCCATGGCCTTCACCGCCAGCCGGGTTGCGGCCGAATGGGCGTTGAGCGGCGCGCAACTGGGCCTGTTGTTGAGCGCAAGCCTGGTCGGGATGGCGCTCGGTTCGCTGCTGGCCGCGCCCAGGGCCGACCGCTTCGGGCGCAGGCCGTTACTGCTCGCCGGCCTGCTGCTCAGTGGCCTGGGTATGTTGCTGTCGTTCTGGAGTCCGGATCATCACGTGCTGATGTTCCTGCGTTTGCTGACCGGCATTGGCACGGGGGCGGTGCTGGTGGGGGCGAACGTGCTGACGTTCGAACACGCCAGCCCGCAGCGGCGCAATCTGGCGATCGCACTGCAATCCCTCGCCTTCGCCATGGGCGCCAGTCTGGGCGGTGTGCTGGCGCATGTACTCAATGATTTGATGGGCTGGCGGTATGTCTTTCTGGCCGGGGGTTGCATCACGCTGGCGGCGGCATTGGTCGGTGTCTTCTGGCTGCGAGAATCGCCGTCATTTCTGGCACTTGAACAGCGCGCGCCTGTTCCTCCACTGTCGCCGGACATCGCTGACCGGCCGTTTTCGCCCGGTCAATGGCAACAGACTCTATCGCTGGCACTGGCACTCTTTCTGCTGATGTTCTGCTTTTACTTCGTCATGAGCTGGACCCCGAGCCTGCTGGTCCACAACGGTTTTACCGACCAACAAGGCGCCCGGATTGGGGTGTTGTTGGCATTTGGCGGCATGCTCGGCGCCCTGCTGCTGGGACTGGCGGCCAATCGTTTCGGCTGCCGACGATTGTTGTCGGGTTTCCTGCTGCTCAACGCCGCTCTGTTGCCTCTGATGGTGCCGGCCTCGCACGTGCCCGGTCTGGCGGCACTCGTGGCCGTCACGCTTGGCCTGATGCTCAACGGTGCGGTCGCCGCCCTGTATGTTCTGGCCCCGCAGGCGTTCTGCACCTCGGTACGTACGACCGGCGTCGGCGTGGTGCTGGCGATGGGGCGTCTGGGGGCGATCATTTCGCCGGTGGTCGCCGGGTTTCTGCTGGATGCCCGATGGACCGCGCAAGAGCTGTTCACCTTCTTCGCCGGTAGTCAGCTCTTGGCGGCCCTGCTGATCTGGCGCGGCACTAGGGAACAATGATCAGCTTGCCCGTCGTGCTGCGCGACTCGATATCGCGATGGGCCTGTTGCGCGTCTTCCAGTGAATAACGCTGGCCGATAAAGGTTTTCAGTTTGCCGGTGCTGACCCACGCAAACAGTTGCCGGGACTTTTCCAGCAGCACCTCGCGGTTGCGCACGTAGTGCATGACCGAGGGATACGTCAGCTTGATGCTGCGCGGCACGCTGAAGATATCGATCGGCGGGATCGGGTTCATGAATGGCCCGTACAAGGCCAGGGTGCCGAAATAATCCAGCATCTCCAGCGAGTCGGCGAAGCCTTCCGCGCCGGTGCCGTCGTACACCGCATTCACCCGCTGTCCCTCCGTCAGGCGCATGACCTGTCCGGCAATGTTGTGCGCCCGCCCGATCACCACATAGTCAGCCCCGGCCGCGAGTACTGCCTCCACCTTGTCGGCGTGAGACACCCGGCCAATGACCTTACCGCCCAGTAGCTTGATCATCTGAGTCAGCATCAGCCCCACGCCCCCTGCCGCCGCGTGCACAAATGCCACGTCACCCGGCTGGATCGCATGCACCTTGTCCACCAGATTGCTGGCTGTCAGGCCTTGCATCATCAGGCTGGCGGCGGTGGCGAAGTCGATCTCATCGGGCAACGGCACCAACTGGCTGACCGGGGCGATCACCTGTTCGGCGTAGCTGCCCGGCACGTAGTGCCAGGCCACGCGGTCACCCACACCGAACTCCGTCACCTGCGGGCCAGTGGCGAGGACGATGCCGGCGCCTTCCGCCCCCGGCGTCAGCGGCAACTCCCAGGCGGCGCCGAGCCCGCGCCGGACACCGGTGTCCATGAAATTGATGCCCGCCGCCATGACCTTGACCAGGACTTGCTCGGGCCCCGGTTCTGCCAGTTGCATGTCTTGCACCGTCAAGACTTCGGGCCCGCCAAAGGCCTCGATTACCACTGCTTTCATAATGTTCTGCCCTGTCATCGGGACGACCGGTCCTGCTGCCTTTCGGGTGGCAGGAGCGCGGACGTCACGTTGCTTTCACTCAACATCGAAGGACGTTGAAACCAGGGCCAAGAGTGAGCGGGTGGTGTATCCGCGCCATTTCGCGAACAGGCTCATTTGCATGCTTGTATGGCTCGAAGGGCCGTAGATACAGTGGCTTACAAAAGCGCCACTGTGATGCCCGTCGCAGTGTGCGACGGCAGCCGATATTCGCTACAGGCGACACCAAAGTATGATGGGCGAGTGCCAGCAGAAGGCGCATCTTTGTTCAACGGTGACTGCACACAATGAGAATCGGTATGACGAACGAGCAGGAGCGCGTCATCGAGGACGGTCCAGACCGCGCCAGTGACGAGATCATGCCCATGCCGGGGGTCGAAGCCATCATCGACAGCATCCCGGCCATGGTCGCCTTCATGACGCCTTCCGGTGAACTGGAACAGGTCAACCGGCCCATCCTGGATTACATCGGCGCCCCGCTCCACGAGCTGAAAAACTGGCAGGCCAGCGAGACCGTGCACCCGGACGACCTGCCCTCGGTCATCGCCGCGTGGATGCATTCGGTCGGTACCGGCACACCCTATGAGATCGAGCATCGCATCCGTCGCGCCGACGGTGTCTATCGCTGGTTCCATGTGCGCGGCCTGCCGATCAGAGACAGCGAAGGCACCATCACACGCTGGTGCGTGCTGCAGGTCGATATCGATGAACGCCGGCGGGACAAGGTCCTGATCGCCAGTGCCCTCGCCGAAGTCAGTGCGTCGGAAGAACGTCTGCGCGGGATCATCGATGCCGTGCCCGGTTTTGTCTGGAGTGCTTCGCCGGAAGGCAGCGTCGGCTTCGTCAATCGACGCTGGTGCGACTACACCGGCATGTCCCTCGAACAGGCCTGCGGCCATGGCTGGACGGCGTCCATCCACCCGGACGACGCACCGGGCCTGGCAGTCTATTGGCAAGGGATTCTGCAATCGGGCAGCGCCGGTGAGTACGAGGCCCGACTGAAACGCTTCGACGGTATTTACCGCTGGTTTCTGATCCGCGCCGTGCCCCAACGCGATGACACCGGGCGGCTCGTGCGCTGGTATGGCGAGAACACCGACATCGAAGACCGCAAGCGGGCGGAAGTCTTTCTGGCCAAGGCTCAACGCCTGAGCGCCACCGGCACGTTTTCCTGGCGGGTGAGTACCGACGAGATCACCTGGTCGGACGAGGTCTACCGCATCCTTGAACTGGACCCGGACACCCCGCCCGGCTTCGAGGCGATCTATCGCCGCGTGCACCCGGACGACATCTCCAGCCATCGGGAAATGGTCAAGCGTCAACGTCGCAAGGGGCGCGACTTCGAACACGAACATCGGCTGCTGATGCCCGACGGCACGGTGAAATACGTGCGGCTGGTGGCGCACTCGATCCCCCATGCGCCGGACGGTTTCGAATACATCGCCGCCCTGCAGGACATCACCCAGCGCCGGCTCGCCGAAGAGGTCTTGAGCAAGGCGCGCTCGGAGCTGACGCACCTGGCCAGAGTCGCCAGCCTCGGCGCCGTCACGGCGTCGATCGCCCACGAGGTCAATCAACCGCTGGCCGGCATCATCACCAACGCCAGCACCTGCCTGCGAATGCTCGGTGCGGACCCACCGAATGTCGATGGCGCCAGAGAAACCGCGCGCCGCACCATTCGCGACGGCAATCGCGCGGCCGATGTGATCAACCGACTGCGGGCGCTGTTCTCGAAGAAAAGCATCACGATTGAAGACGTCAATCTGAATGACGCGGCACGGGAAGTCATCGCCATGCTGCTGGGCGAGCTGCAACGCAACGGCGTGGTGCTGCACCCGCAATTTGCCGAAGCGCTGCCGCTGGTCAGGGGCGACCGGGTTCAGCTTCAGCAGGTGATCCTCAACCTGATCATGAATGCCGCCGAGGCCATGAGCGCGATCCACGGTCGGCCCCGGCAATTGATCGTCAGCACCGGCCTTGGGTCGGACGAGAGCGTTTACCTGGCGGTGAAAGACAGCGGCAACGGCGTCGATCCGCAGGACATCGAGCGCATTTTCAATGCGTTCTACACCACCAAAAGCTCGGGCATGGGCGTCGGTCTGTCCATCAGTCGCTCGATCATCGAGCGCCACGACGGGAAGCTGTGGGCCAGCGCCAACGACGGCCCGGGTACGACGTTTACCTTTGCCATCCCGAATTCGACGGACCTGCCGCAAACCGATAACCGCGACCTCGCCGATCGCACCGTGGAGAATGATTGATGGGTACGCATTTGCTCGTATCGGTGGTCGATGACGACGAATCGGTTCGTGAATCCCTGCCTGACCTGATCAAGGAATTCGGTTTTGCCGTCCAGGCGTTTGCCTCGGCGCAGGCGTTTCTGGCATCGCCCTATCTGGACCTGACGCACTGCCTGATTCTCGACGTGGCCATGCCGGGCATGTCGGGCCCGGATCTGCAACGGGAGCTGCTGCGCCGCGACTATCGCATTCCGGTGATTTTCATCACCGCGCACGGCGACGACAGCGAACAGGCGAAGCTGCTGAACAGTGGCGCCGTGGAGTGCCTGTTCAAACCCTTCAGCGAAGCCCAATTGCTCAAGGCCCTGAGCGCCGCCCTGCCCCTCGACTGAGTGTGAAGCCGAACAGAACAAGGAATCGACATGTTGAACGCGAACAACGCAATCGCCCCTTCCCGTGGAGCATTACCGATGAGTGATGTCACGCCCGTCGTATTCGTTGTCGATGACGACATTTCCGTGCGCGAGTCGCTGGAGCTGATGATCCGCTTCGCCGGATGGCAGCCACGGCTGTTCGAGTCCGCGCAGGATTTTCTCGACGCGCCCCGAACGCTGGTGCCCAGTTGTCTGGTGCTGGACATCAACCTGCCGGACCTGAGCGGCCTGGATCTGCAGACCGCCCTTGCCGACGAACGCCACAACATGCCGATCATCTTCATCACCGGCTACGGCGATATCCCGCGCACGGTGCGGGCCTTAAAGGCCGGCGCGGTGGAGTTTCTGACCAAACCGTTCAATGACGATGTGATCCTCGCCGCCATGGCCGATGCGCTGCAAAGCAGTCGTGTGGCGCTGGAGGGAGAAAAGAACCTGCGTTCATTGCTCGAGGCCTACAAGACCCTGACGCCGCGCGAACAGGAGATCATGGCTTCGGTGGTCAGCGGGCGGCTGAACAAACTGATTGCCGCCGACCTCAACATCAGCGAAATCACCGTCAAGGCCCATCGCGGCAAGGTGATGCGCAAGATGAAGGCCCGCTCGCTGGCGGACCTGGTGAAAATGGCCGCCCTGATTACGCCGGCGTGACCGGCAGGCTCTGCCAGAAGCTTTCCAGCCGACGCAGATCAAGGCTGTCGAAGCCTTCCGAAGCCCGCTCGCGGCAGGCACCGAGCAACGTCCGGGCCTGATCCGGTTGACCCTGTTCAAGCCAGAACCGGGCCAGATCCATCGATGACCGCAACTCCCACGCCCAGGCGCCCTGCTCTCGGCTCAGCGCAATGGAATCCTCAAGAACCGCCAGCATGGCCTGAACACCGTCGGCCTGGATCACCTTGAGAATACCGGCCTTGATTCGCAGCAACTCCGGCAGTGCAAAGGCGTCACCGCTTCGCCGGCAATGATCGATGGTGCCCTCGACCAGGGTCAGTGCCTTTGGGTGTTGGCCCACCAGAATCAGGCCTTCGGCCAGTGCGATTTCGAATGAGGTCGTGAGCAGTTCGTAACGCATCCCACGCAACCGCGCCAGACTTTCCTCCAGCATGGCAACTGCATCCCCCGGCTCCTCGGCGCGGATGGCGATCGCCGCGCGCAACCCGTGACAGGCGGCAATGTAGGGGCCGAGCGCGTTGGTTTCGGCGATGGCGCTGAACCGCTCGAGGCTCGCGGTGGCCTTCGCCAGATCACCGGTCCAGATATAGATGCACAAGATCCAGACCATGGCGATGCAGTAGGTGACCGGATGCTGCAGCGCCGAGGCCTCGGCTTCTATCTGCTCCGCCCAGCGCCGGGCCTGATCGGGATAACCCTGCAGCCAGAGTGAACGCGCCAGTGCCAGCCCCGTGCGATTGCGGTGATCAAAGCCGTAGTAAATCGTGTTGCTGGGATGGGACGGCAAGCTGTTGCGCAAAGAGCTTTCCAGTTCCTGGCGGGCCAGACGCTGATTGCCGAGCAGATGATGGGAGATGCCGGTCAGCGATGAAGCAATCGCGATGGCGGCGGGCTCGTTGAGGATGTTGCCGACCACCGCTGCCTGCTCTGCCCAGGCCAGCGACGAAGGGAAATCACCGATGCGCTCGTAGAAGATCTGCAAGCGGCCCAGCAGTCGCAATTGTGAGCCGTAGTCGTTCAGCGCGACGGCAATGTCTTGCGCCCGGAGCAAGGCTTTTTCCGCGGCTTCACTGTTGCCTCGGGTGAACATCAGCACCAGACCGAGCGCGGCTTGCAGTTCCATTTCGGTGGGCGTGCCGTAGTACCCCAGTTCCAGCAGCTCCACCGCCCGGGAACACCAGGTTCGGCACTCGACCAGCAATGAAAAATGCAGGAACAACGGCGCGCTCGCGGCCGCCAGCGGCAACGCCAGACCCGGATCGCCGTGGGGGCCGAAGCTCCATTCCAGCGCACCGCGAACGTTGCCCAACTGGCTGGCCAGACGCGCAGAATGACGGAAAATCTCGTCGGGCGAAGTCCCCAGATGGCCGAGCAGGTCCATGTAAAACGCCGCGTGCCGGAACGCCAGCGCATTGACCTCGGCCTCTCCCCGCGCCGTCAATTTCTCCCGGGCGTAGGCGCGCGTCATCTCCAGCAACCGATACGAATCCGTCGAGTCGCTGTGATCGACCGTGACCAGCCCCTTGCACACCAGATCATCAAGGATCGCGGCCGCCGTGGCGCTTTCGTGTTGCGATTCGGCAACCACCTGAGCGGCCGCTTCCTGGGAAAACGGCCCGACGAAGACCGAAAACCGCTCCAGCGCCAGACGCTCTTGCGGCGACAGCAGGTCATAACTCCAGTCGAGCATGGCGCGCAGGGTCTGATGGCGCGGCACCGCCGTCCTGCGCCCCGACCAGCCCAGCGAGAAACGCTCGCCGAGCAGCGCGTGGGTGGCCTTCAGTCCGTGGCTGGCGACTCGCATCGCCGCCAGTTCGATCGGCAGCGCCATGCCCTCCAGCCGCTGGCAAATGTCCGCAATCATTTGCCCTCCGTCCGCTTCCAGCAGCAACGCAGCATTGCTCAAAGACGCGCGTTCGACAAACAGCTTGATGGCCGGGAATGCCAGCAGTTCCTCAACGGAAAGGTGTTGCGGCTCACGGGGAAATTCCAGCGGATTGAGCCAGTGCACGTATTCGCCACGTACCCGCAGCGGTTCGCGACTGGTCGCCAGAACCCCGACATCCGGCGCGGTATCGCTGATCTGCTCCAGGAGGGTCGATACCGCGTCGATCAGGTGTTCGCAGTTGTCGATCACCAGCATCAACCGCTGTTCACGCAAATGCGCGAGCAGGACAAACATCGGGTCTTCCGCCTGCACCGGGATATCCAGTGATCGGGCCAGTGCCGACGGCACCAGCGCGCAGTCTTCCACTTGCGCCAGATCGACGAAGCTGACGCGCTCGTAGCCTTGCGCGGCGATGCGGTGCGCCACCTCAATGGCCAGGCTGGTCTTGCCGACGCCGCCGGGGCCGACGATGGTGAACAGCCTCGGTTGATGCATGTGGTCGATGACCAGTTGCAGATCGGTTTCTCGGCCGATCAGTTTGGCCCGGGGCGGCAGACTGCACACGCCCTCGATGGCTCGGGTCAAGATGGGCGCTGGTTGAACAGCGGTCTGCTTTCTTTCCAGCGGCGCGACGAAGGCATAGCCCACGCCCACCTGGGTCGCGATGTAACGCGCCTGCTCCTCGCCATCCCCGAGAATCCGCCGCAGCCCAGTCATATGAAAGCGCAGGCTGCCTTCGGCCACCACGCTGTCGGGCCACACCTTGTCGATCAGGTCGTACTTGGACAGCACGCGTCCCGGTTGCTCGAGCAAGGCGATCAGCAGATCCAGCGCCCGCCCGCCGATCTCGACCGCCACCCCGTTGCGGGTCAGCAGCCGTTTGCCTGGAACGACACAGAAAGGACCGAAAATGAATTGGGTCGTGAGGGATTCGTGCAATGCGTCCGGAAAAGACTCCACGAGGATCGATCTCTCTAAAAAACGTAGGGGGCGGCGCCGGTTACAGACAGCCGGCGCAGGCCCTTTGCATCATAGGAGTTTTGCACCGCCGTTCAAGCACGGCACCGGCAGACTGAGAACCTCACCCCTTTATTTCACCCTTGCGAATGGCAATCTTGATGGCCTGGGCGGTGGTTGCCACGCCCAGATGCCGACGGGCCGAACGCAGGTGATTTTCCACCGTGCGCCCGGACAGACCGAGGGTGGCAGCGATGTCGGCCTGCCGGCGACCGGCAGCGACCCACGCCAGCACTTCGCGCTCGCGGGTCGAGAGTTTTCCGGCCGTCTCGTCCAGCGGCGCTTCGAGCAAGCGTCGTGCAGAGGAAAACGCCACTGTGGCGAGCATGCCCAGTGCCAGACGAACCCGCGCCGAGGCATCGATCTGTTCGCCCCCCAGACTCATGGCGCCTTCAAGCCCCTGCGGGCCGAAGACCGGAATCTGCAAGCCATGCACGCCCGGGCCACTCGGCACGCGAACCACTCGATACAGTTCGCCGCTCTCCTCCTGCACCTTGCTCCAGAAGAACGATTCGCGGGTGTCCAGCAGGTGGCGAGTCACGGGGCAGCGCTGAACGTAGGTCTGGGCGTCGACAGCGATGCCGTCGCCAAACCAGTCGCCTTCCACCCAGTAAATGCGCTCGACCACGTCCTCCGACGCCGAGGTGGCGGAGAACAGAACGAATCGATCGTAACCATAGGCCCCGGCGAAACTGCGGACGGCCTTCTGGATCGCCTCCAGCGTGGGCGCCGCCTCAATGTCGAGGGCGGCGCGCAAGAGGGCTTCGGCAGGTGCGGGGCTCACCCCGACGCGACCTCTTTCAGGAGCGCGGCCGCCGCCAGTTTGCCCAGCGCGTTGCCCGCCAGCGGACTGTCACCGGTCAGCAGTTTGCGATCCTGAAGCGTCGCCCCGGAAATGCCCTGATTGGTGATTTCCACTCCGAGCGCCTGCAACTGCTCGCCGAACTTCCAGGTCAGGTGGCCGGGCATGTAACCGATGTCAGGGGTGGTCGCGTCCAGGGCATCGGGAAACGCGCAGATCCGGTAGCCGTTGAAGATGCACGACTCCTTTGTTTCACCGAGGCCGGCCGCCAGCAACGCCGCCGGGCCGTGGCACAGGGTGATGACGAATTTGTCCTTGGCGACGGCCCATTGCAGGACCTTCTTCACGTCCTCGCTTTCCGGCAGGCCGATCAGCGCACCGTGGCCGCCGGGGATGAATACGCCGATGTAGTCGGAGTTCTCGCCCAGCGCTTCTTCGATCACCTGGGACAGCTTGAGTGGGCGCTTGAACTGATCGCGGTATTGCTCGTAGAAGCCTTTCACTTCGGCGTCTTCCGAGGGCATGGCCCAGAATTCGAACTTGACCGGATTGCCCGACAGCGTCGCGACATCGAAGCCGAAACCGGCCTTGTCCAGGTGATACATCGGCAGCAGCGTTTCAACCGGGTGATTGCCCGTGGAGAACATCGTGCCGTTGTCGGTCAACAGATAGCGCTCGTCCGCGCCGATCATCAGGATCTTCCAGCGCCCGCCCTTGTAATGGTTCGGGTACTCGGCATCACTGAGATCGGATTTGGGCGAAGTGAACTGGCTGAGGGAGTACGGCGAGGGGAAAAACGCGTTGTCCTCGGCAGGATCGGGGGTTGGGCGCTTGTCGTCAGTCTGCGTGGTAGCCATGGTGCTCTCCATCGAGTGGGTCAATGTCGGAGTTCATGCTAGTAAGGCGTCAGCGTTACAACAATGAGGGTTTTCCCTCAAAAAATCATGCGCTGAACCTGCAGCCCCTCAATGTGATCGATAAGTGGCAGAATCCCCGCAACTGATGAATTCGGAGACCCCCAATGCTTCGCCTGTTTGAACAACGGCTCGACCCCTTCCCGCCCGACGAAGCGCCGCCACCGCCGGTCGGTCTGGCGCGATTCCTGTGGGCCTGCACCCGCGGCGCTCGCGGTTATATCCTCGCGCTCGCGCTGCTCAGTGCCGGTGTGTCGATCTACGAAGCCTGGTTGTTTTCCTTTCTGGGTCAGGTCGTGGACCTGCTCTCGGCCTGGCAGGCCGGCGGCGATGTGAACGGCCAGGAGAGCCGCGTGCTGTGGGGCATCGGCATCGTATTGCTGACCAGCGTCGGGCTGGTGGCGCTGCGCACTATGGTTCAGCACCAGGTGTTGGCGATCAATCTGCCGCTGCGTCTGCGCTGGGACTTCCATCGACTGATGCTGCGGCAGAGCCTTTCGTTCTTTTCCGACGAGTTCTCCGGCCGGGTCACGACCAAGGTGATGCAGACAGCGCTGGCCGTGCGCGAGGTGCTGTTCACCGTCATCGAAATCGCACCGGGCATCGGCGTTTATTTCATTGCGATCATCGCCCTGGCCGGCGGTTTCGCACTGAAACTCATGCTGCCGTTCATTGCCTGGGTCGCGCTGTTCGGGCTGGCGATGCTGTATTTCGTGCCACGCCTGGGCCAGGTCGGGCAGGAACAGGCCCATGCGCGATCATCGATGACGGGCCGGGTTTCGGATGCCTACACCAACATCACCACCGTGAAACTGTTCTCCCACTCCAAACGTGAAGCGCACTTTGCGCGGGCGGCGATGGAGGACTTCAAGCAGACCGGTTTCCGCCAGATGCGTCTGGTCAGCCAGTTCGAAATCGTCAATCAGGCGCTGGTGGTCGGGCTGATCATGGGCGCCGGCGGCTACGCGCTGTGGCTGTGGCATCAGGGCGAAGTCGGCACCGGCGCGGTGGCGGCGATCACGGCGATGGCGTTGCGCATCAATGGCATGTCGCACTGGATCATGTGGCAGATGACGTCGCTGTTCGAAAACATCGGCACCGTGCAGGACGGGATGGACACCCTGACCCGTGGCCCCAAGGTGCAGGATGCGCCGGACGCCGGCGTGCTGGTGCCTTCCGGCGGCGCCGTGGAATTCGACAACGTGAGCTTCAACTACAACGGCGAACGCCAGGTGCTCGATGGCTTGAGTCTGAGCATCCAGCCGGGGGAGAAAATCGGTCTGGTGGGCCGTTCCGGTGCCGGTAAATCCACGCTGATCAACCTGCTGCTGCGCTTCTACGACGTCGATCGCGGCGAGATTCGCATCGACGGGCAAAACATCGCGCAGGTGACACAGGACAGCCTGCGCAGCGCGATCGGCATGGTCACTCAGGACACGTCCCTGCTGCACCGGTCGATTCGCGACAACATCGCCTACGGTCGACCGGACGCGACTGACGCACAAATCCAGCGCGCTGCCGCCAACGCCCAGGCCGACGGTTTCATCAACCAGCTCAGCGACCGTCAGGGCCACACCGGCTACGACACGCTGGTAGGCGAACGCGGCATCAAGCTTTCCGGTGGCCAGCGCCAACGCATCGCTATCGCCCGGGTGATGCTCAAGAACGCTCCGATCCTTCTACTGGACGAAGCTACCAGCGCCCTGGATTCCGAAGTCGAAGTCGCCATTCAGGAAAGCCTTGATGAAATGATGCAGGGCAAGACCGTGATCGCCATCGCCCATCGACTGTCGACGATTGCGGCGATGGATCGACTGATCGTCATGGATGAAGGGCGCATCATCGAGCAAGGCACCCACACCGAACTGCTGGCGAAAAACGGCACCTATGCGCGGCTGTGGCAGCATCAGAGTGGCGGGTTTCTGGGTGAGGATCAGGGCGTGGCCGAGGCGATGGATCAGGCGTGAGTCCTTTGATCAGCCCCGCGATAACAACTGCGGGGCTGATCGCCGCTGAGAGGATTAGGCAAGGCTCGAAGACAAACCGGCATAGGTGAACGATTTCTCGCTGGCTACCATGACGGCACACCTGATTTGCGGAGTACGTCATGCACCACACCAAAACCCTCTTCATCACCGGCGTCAGCAGCGGCTTCGGCCACGCGCTGGCCAAGGAAGCACTGGCCGCCGGACACCACGTCATCGGCACCGTGCGTAGCGAAGCCGACCTGCAAGCCTTTCAGGCGTTGTCCATCGACAACGCGTACGGCGTGCTGCTGGATGTCACGGACTTCGACCGGATCGATAGCGTCGTGGCAACCGTCGAAGCGACACACGGCCCGGTCGATGTGCTGGTCAACAACGCCGGTTACGGGCACGAAGGCATTTTCGAAGAATCGCCGCTGGAGGACATGCGCCGCCAGTTCGACGTGAATGTGTTCGGCGCGGTCGCGGTGACCAAGGCGTTTGTGCCGTTCTTTCGCCAGCGGCGGGCGGGTCATATTCTCAATATCACGTCGATGGGCGGCACGATCACGATGCCGGGTATCGCGTACTACTGCGGCAGCAAGTTTGCGCTCGAAGGCATCTCCGATACCCTGAGCAAGGAACTGGCGCCGTTCAATATCTTCGTGACCGCCGTCGCACCGGGTTCATTTCGGACCGACTGGGCCGGTCGCTCGATGCAGCGCACGCCGCGCAGCATCGCCGACTATGACGCCAGCTTCGATCCGGTGCGCAAGGCGCGCGAAGACAAGAGCGGCAAGCAGCTCGGTGATCCGCGCAAAGCGGCGCAGGCGATGTTGCAGATCATCGCCAGCCCTGCTCCGCCAGCGCATCTGTTGCTGGGCAGCGATGCATTGAGTCTGGTGCGCGACAAGCTGAAACGTGCCGCCAGCGAGATCGACCAATGGGAAACGCTGACCCGTTCCACCGACCATTGAACGGCCCACAGAGAGAACGCAATGAAACAGGCCGACGCAAGCACTTCGCGCATGGTGCAGCTCATGGAGACGCTGGCACCGGTGGAGGGCTACAACCTCAGCGCGCTGGAGGGCGTGCGCTTTCTGCGCTCGAACCGGCCACTGACCCGCACGCCGGTGCTGTACGACCCCGGCATCGTGATTCTCTGTCAGGGCCGCAAACGCGGGTATCTGGGCGATGACGTCTACGTCTATGACGCCCAGCATTACCTGGTGGTGTCGGTTCCGATCCCCTTCACCATGGAGACCGACGCCTCTGAAGACGAGCCAATGCTCGCGATCTATATGCAGCTCGATTTCCAGGTGGCCAGCGAGTTGATGCAGCAGGTGGATGAGGTTCACGGCCCGAGTGATGCGCCACCCAAGGGCATGTTTGCCTCGCCGATGGACGACCGCCTGCACACATCGACGCTACGTTTTCTCGAAGCCATGAGCAATGCGGGCGAAGCGCAGATATTGGGGCCGTCACTGTTGCGGGAAATCTATTACCGCATCCTGACCGGCGAACAAGGCGGCTCGATGCGCGCCGCACTCAATCGACAGGGACACTTTGGCAAGGTGACGCGGGCGATCCGCAAGATCCACAGCAGCTATCAGGAGCGCCTGGACGTCGAGCAACTGGCCCGCGAAGCGAGCATGAGCGTGCCCAGTTTTCACCTGCACTTTCGCAGCGTGACGGACGCCTCGCCCATGCAATACCTGAAGTCGACACGCCTGCATCAGGCGCGACTGTTGATGTTGCGCCACGCCATGACCGCGTCAGCGGCGGCGTTCAGTGTCGGCTATGAAAGCGCTTCGCAATTCAGCCGCGAGTTCAAACGGTTCTTCGGCCGAACGCCGCAGGCGGAGATCGAGTGGATGAAGGCAACGTATGCGTTGCCTGCGCCGACGTCGGCCTCGGTTTATGTTTCGTCGCATTAGTCGATCAGGCATCTACAGGTGACTGCGGGGTGTCGGGGTCCAGTTGCCGACGGCGGAACTGTCCAGGTGGCTGGCCGTGGATCTGGCGAAAGCGCCGGGAGAAATAAGCTTCATCCGCAAAACCACACAGCCTCGCCACCTCGCCCACTGGCCGGGCTCCATTGAGCAGGTAATTGCGCGCCGCGTGCATTCTGCGTTCCAGCACCAGCTCGGTGAAGGTCTTGCCGATTTCCTTGCGCAGCCAGTGCGTGAGGTAAGTCGGTGACAGGTAGGTCGCCGCCGCCACCTTGATCAGATTGAGATCGGGGTCGGCAATATTCTTGCGCAGGTACTCGAACATCCGGCTCAGTGCATCCCGTCGACTGGCCTGTGCTGCGTTTTCTTCCGCCAGGCGTTTGAGCGGTTCGGCATACAGGACGCACACCTTGCCCACCAGTTGCAGCAGCAATCCCTTGAGCACTTCGCGTGTACCGAACTGACGATTCTCGTCCAGGCTGCGCATCTGTTCGATCAGGCCACAGACCTCGTTGAAATCCTCATTCCCCAGAATGAAATCCAGATGTTCCTGAAAGCGGAAAGGCGACAGTTCGGGCGCCAGGAGAATCGATACCTCCTCCAGATCCATCGGGTCGCACTGCAAATGCGGCAACAGAAAGGTCTGGGAAAAGTTGATCACCATGAAATTGCTGTCCGCCGGATGCGGGATCACGTGCACACGGTGCGGTAGGATGAATGCCAGTGCGTTACGCGGAAACGGACGAACCGCGTTGCCAATGTGCTGCACCGTGTCGCCACCGAGATTGATCTGGATCTGGAAGTATTCGTGTCGATGCGGGCTGGTCTCGGCGCGGCGACCTTTTTTGTCACGAATATAGAAGTCCATCATCTCGCTGCGTTGCTGCATGACGTAGGTGGGCACACGGCATTGTGATGTCATTTGTTGAACATCCTCGACAGGTACTTGGGCAGGTTTTCCTGGCGTTGCCGAGCAATCGGCATTGCTCATCTTGAAGGTTCGGCGCCAGCCCTTCAAGCAGTCATACGATGACATCAAGCTCAGTGGATTTTCTGCACTTCCATTACCAATGATGCCTGTCCAAAAAAACAGACCGGACAGCCATCGTTTTTTCCATTTAAAAACAGATAGATAGAAATCAAATCAGAGAGCACCTTAAAAATCCACTGTGTGGTTTTTTTTGGACAGGTTTATCTGGCGCTGCCTTCTCCGGAAAAAATGATCTAACACCTTGATTGATTTCAAGAGGTTGTACGACCACTGTATTTCCCACGCCCAACCTCTTTCAAAAACAACAGAAGGTGCGCACGTCATGAATCCGCTATTGCTCCCCGCCGCCCCTCCCCAGCCTTTACCGACGATGCCAGCCGGGAGACGTAACTGAACGTCTGACCCTGGCCGTTTGTGCCATTCGTTTCAATTTCGATTGCCTTGCCCCCGGACAGCGGGCAACGGCGTCGGCTGTCCGCAAACAACTCGACACTTCTAACAATAACGAGGTCCACTCATGTCGAATTCGCACACCTCCCCGACCACCGCCCCGCCGCTGATTGCCAGCGACAGAGACGCCGTCTCTTCCCGGCGACTGCCGACGCGGCGACGCTGGTTCATGCTCTCGCTGCTGCTGATTGCGACGATCATCAATTACATCGACCGGGTGAACATCTCGATCGCCGCCCCGTTCATGGCCAAGGACCTGGGTCTGGACAAGATCGAAATGGGGCTGATTTTCTCTGCCTTTGCCTGGACGTACGCACTGGCGCTGGTGCCGGCCGGGTTTATCGCCGACCGTTTCGGTTCGCGTTTTACCTACGGAGTTTCACTGATCAGTTGGTCGACCGTCACGGTGTTTCAAGGCTTCGCCACGGGTTTCGCTTCGCTGTTCGGCCTGCGCCTGGCCGTCGGGGCGATGGAAGCGCCGGCATTTCCGGCCAACAGCCGTGCGGTAACCGTATGGTTTCCGGCGCGGGAACGGGGACTGGCCAGCAGCATTTACGTCTGCGGGCAGTACCTGGGAACGGCACTGTTTACCGGTGCCCTGCTGTGGCTGGCCACAACCTTTGACTGGCGCCATGTCTTCTACAGCACCGGCGCGCTCGGCATCGTCTTCGGTGTGCTGTGGCTGTATCTGTATCGCGATCCGCTGAACTGCAAGAAGGTCAGCAAAGAAGAGTTGAAATACATCGAGGCCGGTGGCGGACTGGTCAAGAGCAGCCAGGAACGCACTCGTTTCAACTGGCGGCAGATCGCCGAGCTGTTCAGCTATCGCCAGGTCTGGGCCATTTGTATCGGCAAGTTCGCCAGTACATCGGCGCTGTACTTCTTCCTCACCTGGTTCCCCACCTACCTGATCGAAGAACGCCATCTGACCACAATCAAGGCCGGGATCTTTGCCGTGATGCCCTTCGTGGGCGCAACGGTCGGCATCCTGCTCGCCGGCATCGTGTCCGACCTGCTGATCCGTCGTGGCTACTCAATGTCCTTCGCCCGGAAACTGCCGCTGGTGGTCGGATCGATGCTGGGCATGTCGATCGTGCTGGTGAACTTCACCGACTCGAACGTCATCTGCATCGCCGTGCTGACCATTGCCTTCTTCGCGCAGGGCATCGCGTCGTCTTCGTGGGCGGCGGTGTCGGAGGTCGCGCCCAAGGAACTGATCGGACTCACCGGCGGGATTACCAGCCTGGCTGCCAACATTGGCGGGATCGTCACCCCGATCGTGATTGGCGCTATCGTCCACGCCACCGGCTCGTTCGCCTATGCGTTCTGGTTCATCGGCGCCGTGGCGCTGATCGGCACCCTCTCCTATTCATTGCTGCTCGGCCGCCTGTACCGCATCGAGTTGAAAACACGCTGAAGCAAGAATCACCGTTTTCTCCAACAGGAGGCGGCTTTCGTCCAACTTCGCCAACGATTGCCGCCGTACGCTGACCTTTCACACAGGACTTGCACCAGGATGAACATGACCGAGTACGTCTTTACCCCGGATCTGCCAGTGACCTTGCCGGTTGTCGGCAGCGAGCAACGCTTTCCCGTCGGACGCGTGTTTTGCGTCGGCCGCATCTACCCGTGGCCGGACACGCTGGGCCAACCGCGTCAGCCACCGGTGTTCTTCATGAAACCGGCCAGCAGTGTCGTCGACGCTGCCGGCGAAGTGATCTTCCCGTCACTGACCGAAGAGTTCGCCCATGAAATCGAACTGGTCGTGGCCATCGGCGAAGGCGGCTCGCATATTCCCGAGAGCCAGGCGCTGGCCTATGTCTGGGGCTACGCCGCCGGGCTGGATCTGACCCGTCGTGACGTACAGCGCCTGGCCAAGCGCGACGGTTTGCCATGGGAAGGTGCCAAGGTGTTTGACGGCGCCGCACCGATGACCGCCATTGTGCCGGTCACTCGGGCCGGTCGGCTCGAAGGGGAATTATGGTTGAGCGTGAACGGTGAAGAACGCCAGCGCGATCGTCTCGACAGCCAGATCTGGTCGGTGAGTGAAGTCATCAGCCGCATCTCGCAATCCGTAACACTCAAGGCCGGCGACCTGATCATGACCGGCAGCCCCGCCGGCGTTGACGTCTTGCAACCCGGCGACGTCATCAGCGCCGGGATTGACGGCATCGGCCAACTCGAAATGCGCGTCGGCCCCCGGCCTTGAGTCTGTCCTTAAGTGATTGGAAAAAAGGAGAACAACAAAATGTCTGACACTCAATCCTTGAAAGTGGCCCTGGTGACCGGCGCCGGCAGCGGGATCGGCCGTTCGGTAGCCCTAGGCCTGCTGGCCGACGGTTACACCCTGGTGCTGGCCGGGCGCCGGCCCGAACCCCTGCAGGCCTTGGTCGATCTGGCGGCCGGCGAAGGACGCGAAGCCCTGGCGGTGCCTACCGATGTACGCGACCCCACCAGTGTCGACCAGCTGTTTGCAACCATTGCCGAAGTCTACGGACGCCTGGACGTGGTCTTCAACAACGCCGGGGTCAATGCCCCTGCCGTGCCGCTGGACGAACTGACGTTCGAGCAGTGGCGAAACGTGATCGACACCAACCTCAACGGGGTTTTCCTCTGTGCCCGTGGCGCGTTCGGGCTCATGCGCCGGCAACAGCCACAGGGTGGCCGCATCATCAATAACGGTTCGATTTCGGCCCACACCCCACGTCCTTTCAGCAGCGCGTACACCGCCAGCAAACACGCGGTACTGGGATTGACCAAATCGCTGGCGCTGGATGGTCGGGAATTCAATATCGCCTGCAGCCAGATCGATATCGGCAATGCCTTGACCGAAATGTCGGTACGCATGACCAAAGGGGTGCGCCAGGCCAATGGCAGCATCGCGGTGGAGCCGATGGTCGACGTCAAGCATGTCGCCGACGCCGTGCGCTACATCGCCGGTCTGCCCCTGTCGGCCAACGTCCTGAACATGACCGTCATGGCCACTGCCATGCCGTTTGCCGGCCGCGGTTGAGCCGGCTTTTTTATTGCGTAAGTGAGGTTTACATGAAGCCAGAAGTCTTGCAGCTGAGCCCGATCCTGATTCCGCAAATCAATGCCCGTCTCGGCGAACTGTTCACGATCAGGCGTTATTTCGAGCAGGCCGACAAAGCGGCGTATTTGCAGGAACACGGCGAAAACATTCGCGGCGTCATCACGGGTGGGCACACGGGGATCAGCCAGGCGTTGATGGCGCAATTACCCAAACTGGAAGTGGTGGCGGTCAACGGTGTCGGCACCGATGCGGTCGACCTGGCCTACGCCAGGGATCGCGGAATCCGCGTGACCGCGACCATCGGCGCACTGACCGAAGACGTGGCCGACCTGGCCATCGGTTTGCTGATCGCCGTGTGTCGTGGGCTGTGTACCAGTGACCGTTACGTTCGCTCGGGCCAGTGGCCACAAAGCCCGACCCCATTGGCACCGCTGCCTTTGGCGCGGCAAGTGTCCGGCATGCGTATCGGCATCGTGGGCATGGGCCGGGTCGGCCGAGCGGTCGCCACCCGGGCAGCCGCGTTTGGCTGTCCGATCAGCTACACCGATCTGCAACCGATGAGCGATGTCAGCCACACCTTCATTGCCGACCTCAAGCAACTGGCCCGCGACAGTGATGCCCTGATTCTCGCGGCAGCCGCCGACAAGGCCGAGGCCATCATCGATGCCTCCGTGCTGCAGGCTCTGGGCAAGGGCGGCTACCTGATCAACGTCGCCCGAGGAAAACTGGTCAACGAAACCGATCTGGTGGCGGCCCTGACGGCTGGCGAGATCGCGGGTGCGGCACTGGATGTTTTCGTCGACGAGCCTAACGTGCCTGAAGCCTTGTTTGCCCAGGAACAAGTGGTGCTGCAACCGCATCGCGCCAGCGCGACCCTGCAGACCCGCACCCGCATGGGCGAGATGGTAGTGGCGAGCCTGGTGGACAGTTTCGCCGGAAAGACTCCGCAAGGATGTGTGAGCGGCTGAGCCTCACAGTCATCGGGGGCCGCTGCCCCCGATGATGGATTTCAGACCCGATCGGATTACAACGTGTAGGAAATGCCGACCTGCACCGTTCTCGGTGCCCCTGGATAGGCGTAGACGTTACCGAATGCGCCCTCGTCGTAGTCCCGGTCAAACAGGTTCTTCAGGTCGAGATTAAGACGTACCTTGTCATTGACCTTGTAGTAGCTGAGCAGATCGACAACGGTATAGCTCCCCATCGAAAACGCGGTGTTCGCCGTTTGCCCCGCGCGCTCATCGACATATTTGACGCCTGTCCCCAGACCCAGACCACTGAGGGCACCGTCCTGGAACTCATAGACGTTGAGCAGGCTGAAGCTGTTTTTCGGGATGTTCATCAGTCGCGTGCCGGAGCGGATCACGTTGTCCTTGGTCACCTCGGCATCGACGTAGGCGTAACCCCCGATGACACGCCACTCGGGAGTCAGGTTGCCGGCGACATTGAGGTCAAATCCCCGGCTGCGCACTTCCCCGGCAGCCACGCTGAAAGTCGAGTCCACCGGATCAGTGGTCAGGACATTGCGCTTTTCAATCTGATAGATCGCCGCGTCAACGCTCAACTGATGATCCAGCGCTTCCCATTTGACGCCCATCTCCCAGGACTTGCCTTTCTCCGGTTCAAAGCCGCCGCCCTGTCGGCTTGCGCCGGTATTGGGCTTGAAGGAACGCGCGGTGTCCGCGTAAATCGCGAGGGTGTCAGTCAGGTCGTAGGTCACACCGACGCGGGGCGTGACGGCATTGTCACTGGCCTGCCAGTTCTTGCCGCCGGGCACGTAGGTTTCGTAGTCGTGTTCGAAGCGTTCGAAACGTGCGCCGGCCAGCACTTTCAACCGATCGGTAAGCGCTACCTGGTCCTGTACGAACGCGGCGTAGGTCTTGAGATTTTCCTTGTCGTGGGTCGGGGTGCGCGTCAGTGCCGGACGGGGCTGCCCATAGACCGGATTGAAGATATCGATCGGATAGGCACTCACCGCGCCGCTGGAGCGCTGGATGATCGACTGGTAGTCGTAATCTTCGTATTCGATACCGGTCAGCAATGTGTGTTGCAGGCCGCCGGTGGAGAAGTGACCGGTCAGGTTGAGCTGAGTGTCCTTGTCGGTCCACTCCAGCTTGCGGTAGTTGAAATTTCGTCCCAGGGTCCGGCCGTCGGCGGCAATGCCGTTGGCTTCAATGGCATTGCCCTGCAAGGTACCGTCGAGCCACTGGAAGCCACCGCCGAGCGTCCAGTCCTCATTGAGCACATGCTCGAAGCGCAATTGCGCCATGTTGTTGTCGTTGTGCAATTTGCCAGCGTCCGGTTCACCGAAGAAGGTGTCACGGGAGGCAGTGCCGATCTGCCGGGGATAACGCGTCGCGCCCCGGTCCAGCGGATGATTGTTGCGCATGAAGTCACCCTCGAAGATCACTCGGGTGTCATCGCTGGCTTGCCAGGTCAGCACGGGGGTCACGCCGTAGCGTTCGGTTTCGACGTGATCGCGGAAGGTATCGCCGCCCTCGCCCACCACGTTCAGGCGATAGGCCAGACGCCCCTCTTCATCGAGCGGACCGGAAGCATCCAGGGTACCGCGGCGCATGCCTTGTTCATTCAGCTGGCTGCCGAGTGTGACCGTGCGCTCGGGCAACGGTTGTTTGGATACGACATTGAAAGTACCGCCCGGATCACCACGGCCGTAGAGCATGGTCGCCGGCCCGCGCAGGACTTCCAGACGCTCGATGGTGTTGGCATCCGGCATGTTCGGATAACCGCGGTTGATCGGGAAACCATTACGGTAGAACTCGCCGGTGGTAAATCCGCGCACGGTGAACGTGGTCAGTCCCTGGCCGCCGAAATTGTTGGCTCGCCCTACGCCGCCCGCGTAATCCAGCGCGTCCTGCAGCCGGGTAGCACCGAGGTCTTCGACCGCGTCTTTGGTGACGACACTGATCGACTGCGGGGTTTCATGGATCGAGGTGTCGGTCCGCGTGGCACTGGCCGAACGGGTCGCGCGATATCCGTGTACTGGACCGTCCGCTCTTTCGTAATCCGCGGTACCGACCACATCGGTTGCCTCCAGCTCCAGCGCTGACACCGTTGAATCGGATGGCTCGGCCCACGCAAAGGGAGACAACGTTTGCAACACACAGATGGACAGCAGAGTTCGACGCATGAGGGGAGAACCTTACAGATAGGCCAGAACGAAGGGGGTAACTGCCAGCAAAACGCGGCGGATGGTATACCACCCGCCGCGCAATTGATAGGCATTCCCATTCGTTTGTGCAGCTGACTCTCAACCTCTTGCGTCTATCGCTTTCTCACACGCTCAACAGGCGTTTCGTGGTCGCCATTGACGTACTCAACGACTGTCCTGTGCGTTGCAGTTTGTTCAGCAAACTGGCCCCCAGCCACAGCTGATACAGGGTTTCGGCCAGTTCTCGGGCATCGCCCTGTGGCAGGCTTTTTTCGACCTGGCCCTGTTCGATGCACTCGCTGATGCGCGCCACCACTCGCTCTGCACCATCACGCAAGGTCAGGCGCATGGTTTCGGAAAGGTCAGCCACCTCGGCACTGAGTTTCACCACCAGGCATTCGTCGCCATGGCCTTCCAGGGTGCAGCGATCCTGCCAGCCTTGCCAATAATCCATCAGCCGTTCATGGGCGCTCAGGCCGGGCAGCGTCAGGCGTCGCTCCATGTCGGCCAGATAGTCGACGAAGTAATCCTCGAGCAAGGCCTGGCCGTACAGTTCCTTGGATTTGAAGTAGTGATAGAACGAGCCCTTGGGCACGCCGGCGGTCTGCAGGATCTCGTTCAGGCCGACACTGGTGAAGCCTTTCTCGGCCATCATCCGGTGGCCGGTGTCGAGCAAATGTTGGCGGGTGTCGTCGTAGGTCGGTTTCATGGGGCACGAATTACCAGGCAATAGACCAGTCGTTTATCTCAAAGGAACGCGAGTTTGCCACACCTGTCCATGAAAAACCTTCGAAGAAAAAATTACTAGACGACTGGTCTAATTGGAAACTATGCTGCGCCCCGACAAACCTTTTCCCGGTGTCGATCCTGTGCGAATCCCTTGCTCATGAACGCCGCCAGACCAACCCAGGGTGCTCTATGAAAATCTTGATGGTTTTGACTTCCCACGATCAACTCGGCAACACCGGCAAGAAAACCGGCTTCTGGCTCGAAGAGTTCGCCGCCCCCTACTACGCCTTCAAGGACGCCGGTGCCGACGTCACACTGGTTTCGCCCGCTGGCGGCCAGCCGCCGCTTGATCCGAAGAGCGACGAGCCCGACGCTCAGACGGCTGAAACCGATCGCTTCCGCCAGGACCCTGCGGCCCAACAGGCACTCGCGAGCACCGGCCGCCTGGCCGACGTCCGCGCCGAAGATTTCGATGCCGTGTTTTATCCAGGTGGCCATGGCCCGCTCTGGGACCTGGCCGAAGACAAGCATTCGATTGCCCTGATCGAAGCCTTCGCACGCAGCAACAAGCCCCATGGCTTCGTCTGCCATGCGCCGGGGGTGCTGCGTCATGTCGTCGACGCAGACGGTAAACCGCTGATCCAGCATCGCGAAGTGACCGGTTTCACCAATTCCGAAGAGGCGGCCGTCGGTTTGACGGATGTCGTACCTTTCCTGATCGAAGACGAGTTTCAGCGTCTTGGCGGTCGCTATTCCAAAGTTGCCGACTGGCAGGTTCATGTAGTGACAGATGGAAAACTGGTGACCGGCCAGAATCCTGCCAGTTCGGCAGCTGTCGCCGAAAAACTGCTGAAGCTGCTGGGCTAGAGCTTTCCGCTACATCCTCGAACAACTGATTCGGACACCGTGTGTGCGTTGCACGGTGTTCTTTTTTCGCCATTTTAATAGTCGACTGGTCTAATAAGACCATGAACAAGGTATTTCCATGAACCACAGCAGTTTCTTTACACCCGTCACCCTGGGCCGCCACATCCTCAAAAACCGCATAGTCCTGCCACCCCTCACCCGCCAGCGCAGCACCCAACCGGGCAATGTCGCCAATGAATTGATGGCCGAGTATTACCAGCAACGTGCCGGTGCCGGTTTGCTGGTGACTGAAGGCACCCAGATCGAGCCTCGTGGGCAGGGATACGCCTGGACTCCAGGCATTCATACACCCGAACAAATCGTCGGGTGGCGCAAGGTCACCGAGGCTGTCCACGCCAGTGACGGCGTGATTTTCGCGCAGCTATGGCATGTCGGTCGCGTATCCCATACTGCCCTGCAACCCAATGGTGACGCACCGGTGTCGGCCTCCGCCATCGCCACCGACCGGGTCAGTGTGTTCATCGAAACCGCGCCCGGTGTGGGCGCTCTGGTTCCGCCGTCCGCGCCTCGAGCGCTGACCACCGATGAAGTCCAGGAACTGGTTCAGCTATACATCCAGGCGGCGCGCAATGCCATGGACGCCGGTTTTGACGGTATCGAACTGCACTGCGCCAATGGTTATCTGGTAAACCAGTTCATCTCCGCCCACAGCAACCTGCGCACCGATCAGTACGGCGGTTCGTTGCACAATCGCCTGCGTTTTCTGCGCGAAGTAGTCGCCGGGGTCGCCAAGTGCATCGGCAAGGAAAAAGTCGGTGTGCGCTTCGCGCCGCTGTTCACCACCACCGATGAAGCGCGGACTTACCTGGGCATGGTCGAGGAAGATCCGCACACCACTTACATCGAAGCGATCAAGGTGCTGCAAGACGTCGGCATTGCTTACCTGTCTATTGCAGAAGCCGACTGGGACGACGCGCCAGTGATGCCGCAAACCTTCCGTCGAGCGGTGCGCGACACCTTCGGCGGCGCGATCATTTACGCGGGTCGCTACAACGCCGAAAGCGGTGCACGCTTGCTGGAATCAGGACTGGCGGATCTCGTGGCTTTCGGTCGTCCGTTCATGGCCAATCCGGACCTGCCCGCGCGCATCGCCAATGACTGGCCGCTGAATTCGCTGAACCCGGCTACGGTGTATGGCGGTGATGCCGAAGGCTATGTGAATTACCCGGTGTACGCAGAGTAGCTTTCGTTGCCAACACTTTTTGCAAGCCCGTTCCGGACCGCCCCTTTGGCTTGATACAGCGCCTGATCTGCCGCAGCGATCAGGCCTTGTACCGTGTCCAGTTGCGACCCTGTGGCGGCCGCAATGCCGATGCTCACACTCACTCGGTCGAATGGACTGGTCCGGTGAGCGATAGGCTCTTGCGCCAAGCGTTTCAGGATTATTTGCGCCACGACCGCTGCGCCGTCCCTCGTCTCGACTAGACGATTTTCAAAGCCTTGAGAATCACCAGCGTACTCTCGGCAAACGCTTGGGCCTGCACGGTCAGTTCGGCAAGGTTTTCTTCCGCGGTGGTCAAGGCCTTGCCATCCTTGAGGAGACCTTCGCCCTGGCCGCCGATGATGCCCCATGCCAGTTGCGCCCATTCAGCCGGGTGCTTTTTGCCTTGCTTGATCGATATCAGGAACAACTGCTGGAAGCGGCTGACCGTCACGCCACCACCGGTCACCGGACTCGCCAGGGTCTGAATCTTGTTGCCATACAACGAACGCTTGCACAGCTGCAGGTTGAGGGTATTGCAGCGGGCCTGCACGAGCTTTTCGGCCGCCTCGCTCTGACAGGGCGCCACGACGCCCATGCCGATCAGCACGTTGAGGGCTTGCTCCACATCGCCATAGGTCAACGAGGGCACGAGATCCAGCAAGTGCCGCAAGGTCTTCGACACATAGGCGTCATCCGCCAATCCCGCAAGCACCGGGCCATAGATCTCTGCCTGCAACGTGGCTGCGCCTGCCGGACCGGTGACATTGGCCGGCACGCTTTCAGCCGCCTGCAACAGGACGAAGCGCGTGCTGAGCATGCGCTCGCGGTGCTCGGAGGCCGACAGCCTGTTGGCGCCACGCACATAGAGGTCCCGACGGAAACTCTGGTTCACAAAGTAGTCACGCGCCTGCTCGCGCATGACGGGATGGTCGATACCTTCCAAAAAGTCCATGCCTTCCGCGCTCAGGTTGAGGGGGTCGACGGAGTCCAGCGGCACGGCTGTCGTGGCGTAATCGAGCTTGGCGGGTGCCAGGGCATCAACCACGTCGGTGAAATACATGCAGTTCCAGTCGCGGTTGAAATACTCATGGGCGACGTACTGGCGGTCCTGACCCTTGATGCTCTGGAGCTTGGCGTCCAGACTCGGTGCGGAGTTGGCATATTTAGGATTTGCAGCCAGCAGCGCTTCGGAAAATTGCAACGCGGCGTCAATACGCTGATCAGGACGCGCAGAGGCCTGACTGGCGAAACGGTCGTGCAGGCTAAACAGCTGGCGCAACGGTGCCTGAGGCGACCAGCCCGGGAAGCAGTTGTAGCTGACGTAGAGCAGACCACCAGGCTTGAGATGACGACGGACGAACTCGACGATCAACTTGTGGTTGTCGCGGCTGACCCAGGTCCAGATGCCATGCAGGCTGATGCTGTCGAACTGAGGTAAGTCATGGCGGGCCAACAACTGCTCGAAGCTGTCGTCATACAGTCGCGCATCGCTGCCCCAGTCTTTAGCCAGTGCGATGGCATGGGACGCCTGACCCGGGTGAAAGTCGGTGCCGACATAAGAACCCGGATTGCCTGCGGCATGGATGTTGATCGAAACGCCCTGACCAAAGCCCAGTTCACAGTGGTAACCGTCGGTGCTCTCCAGCGTGGCGAAACCGCGCAACAGCAGACAATAACGCTGGAAAACCGGATTGATTTCCCGGCTATACCCGTAGGTGTAGCCTTCGTCCGTGAAATATCCCTCGTTCCAGGCATTGCTCATGCGTGCACCCTTTTCTTATATCGGAAGTGAAAGTCGCTCTTATACGGGGTAGTCGTGGCGTATCACAAGAGGAAAAACGTCAGGCAAACGCCTCCTCGATAAACGCCTCCAGCGTTTTTTCTTCGAGGATTTCGATCGAGAAGTGGCCAAAGCGTTTGGGCAGCCAGATGATGCGCGCCCCTGACGGCGATTGCAGGTGTTCGCGGGCCAGCGGTTTACCGTTTTCATCTTCTGGCTGCACGCCTTCGGCGACCAGTTCGTCGTAGGCTTTTTCGATGTCGGGGGTCGAATAGCAGTGACGGTAGATCATGCCCTCGCCTGCGCTATCCAGGAGCTCCCGCAGATTCCCGGCCAATGGCTGAACCAGCATGAAACGCTCCTGCCCGATCAACGCAATCGCATAACGCACATGCAGGCCGCCCCGCTCCCACACCAGCGTCCTGGAGATTCTCGCCTTTAAAATCTTCGCGTAATACGCACAGGCCTCTTCGAGGTTGTTGACGAGTACATCGACGTGACTGAACTTGAGTTGCATGGCCTGCCTCCTGCCGAACGGAGGCTCATGGTAAACATCAACGGGCTCGCTGACGCGAGCAAAAACTTTCCTTCGGGCAAAACAAAACCCCAACTGCTTTCGCAATTGGGGTTTCGGAATTTAATCTTGACGATGACCTACTCTCACATGGGGAAACCCCACACTACCATCGGCGATGCATCGTTTCACTTCTGAGTTCGGGATGGGATCAGGTGGTTCCAACGCTCTATGGTCGTCAAGAAATTCGGGTACTGAGTCGTGACCAGAGGCCTCGCTTCAGCAAATTGGGTATGTGACAGCTTTCGGTGTTTTGTGAACGTCGAACTTTCGGTTCATTGCGTCTTCACACACCGCAATCTGGCCTTTCGACTCAAATTGCTTGGGTGTTATATGGTCAAGCCTCACGGGCAATTAGTATTGGTTAGCTCAACGCCTCACAGCGCTTACACACCCAACCTATCAACGTCGTAGTCTTCGACGGCCCTTCAGGGAACTCAAGGT